>NZ_CP136241.1:929652-1239536 GCF_046529725.1 Methanosarcina hadiensis
ATTCACGGGCTTTATTAATAAGAGCCTCCCTCTGCGCCGGAAATAGCATATCACTGAAAATCTGCCTGGCCCTATCAAACGAATGGTTAATTTCTTCGCAGCTTACAAGCATAACTTTCCCCCATTTCAGATTTCTTTCTGGCGTTCCCTCACTGCCTTTTAATTAAATAATTTCTCTTTGGGGAATATTATATAAATTGTATTATATAAGATATTCAATTAAAGACTGACCGCCTATCACTCAAAAAATAATATCGTTTCAAGTAACTCAGGAACTATTAAAACAAAGAACGCCATAAATTAGTGAGAACACCCTTAATTAGTAAAACATCTAAATTAGAGAGTTGTCATGCTATGTCAAAGGCAAAGGTTCGGATTCTATTCTCACAGGAGTTCGTGTGTACAGATCATACCTTCACATCCGAATTTTTAATTTATTCTTTTCTGCTGAGATCATAAAGTCATTTTTATATCATTTTTATGCCGGAACGAAAGCATGTAAATGACATGCATAGAGTCCTTATTTAAAATAGGGTTCATTTCTGAAGGTTTCTTCAGCGCGGTTACACGGGCTTTAAAATCAAAAACTATAAATTTCTTTAGGACTAGAAGGCTGTACACCTGCATATATTTGAATACCTCTGAGGCAGGCATTTCGATGCCCGCATCTCTTATAATATCATAAGAATCGGCATGCTTAAAGCTTTAGAGGTCTCCTTTATTGTGCACTCTAATCTTTACTACCGTACTGAAATTAAAAAATCATTTTTCCACGCAAAAAATATAATCATATTAATCTTTGTTGAATTCAGGCTTTTAGGACCAATTAGTAGCTAAAATCAATTGCTAGAAGGACCTGAAAACTGTAGTTTGAAAGCTTATCTGAACGAAAATTTACTGTAATTTATCCAGGAGGGACCGTACATGCGCAAGGATACTGAAAAGAGTTTTGGAGGAAAGGGCTTCGGAGGACTGGCAGCAATTCTGCTGCTCCTTGGAGGAGTGTTTACTATTGTTTTATTCTATTTTATGTTTCAATTTGCTGAACAGGGAAATCTTTTAATGGTTATTATAACTGCATTATTAATTGGAGTAATTTCACTGATCGTAGCCAAGGGGCTGGTTTATATATCCAGACACAGATAACTTTCAAGCATAGAACTGAACCCCAGTGCATATTGATTCTTATTGATTAATTCCTTTTCCTCTTCTTTTTCGATTAACGAATCAAACATAGCGGTTCTCTTTATTTTGTGGGAATAGATATCCTCAGTCTTGTTTTCTTTAACCTTTGCTATTTTATTACCCTGAGGGAGACTTCTATTGCAGTTGCCGTTACTCTTCTATATACAGCTCCTGCGTTTGTTACTGTCCTTTCCGGAATCTTTTTCAGGGAAAGCATGGGTGCAAAAAACTCTTTTCCCTGGGCCTGACCCTTACAGGGTGCGCTTTTGTAACCGGCTACCTTTCTGAACTCGGTAATTCTCCTTCCATCTCCTTTCCCTGGCTTCTTACCGGGCTGGGTGCTGGCTTCGTATACACCCTTTACAGTATATTTTGAAAGGCTGCCCTTAAAAAGTCAATAACATAACAATTACAGCTATAACAATTACAGCTATAACAATTACAGCTATAACAATTACAGCTATAACAATTACAGCTATAACACAATTACAGCTTATACTTTTATTTTTGCCAGCCGGCCCTCCTGCCTCTAATAAACTTCGAAAATTCTGGAGGAGTATCCCTTCATGGAGGTTTCTGGATCTACCTTGCAGGTTTATGCCTTTTTCCCGGTATGCTTGCCTATCTGCTTTACACAAAAGGGCTTGAAAATGTTGAATCAAGCAGGGCATCCATTGTAGCTACAATAGAGCCGGTAATGGGGACCCTAATAGGTTTCTTCTTTTTCGGAGAAGTGCTGTCAGGATGGCAGTTAAAGGCTAATACTTTCCTGCAGATCCTCGCGGGTCCGGAGGATATCCAGCCAGGGTAAAGAGAAAAATAAAAGCATGAGAAGGAATACAAAAAGGAAAGAAAAGGAAAGATTATTTAACCACTGTATAAAGAGGTTCTCCTAACTTTTCTTTTCCGTTTTCATCTAGCTCTCGTATCGTGTACTCGGTGACTATCAAATCAAATTTTTGGTCCGGATCTTCCGCGAACTTTCGGAGATCATCAATTTCAAAATCAATTGGTGTAGGTTCGTCATCATCTTTGAGTTTTACTGAAATCTCTTCGTAATTGTTGAGCTCTGCAAGCTTTTCAAGCGCTTCAATTATTGACATTTTCATAGTTTTATTCCTCCTTCCCGAATTCCTCCGGTTTCTTTTCTACCCAGTAACCTCTCTTCATCATCTCAAATCTAAGCTCCTGGTCCGTTGCTCTTGTGAACATTTCTATGCTATTCCCTACGAAGCTCATGGTCTGCCCGCCGATATCCTGAACCGGCAAGTAAGCAGATCCATATACAGGACAATGAAATGTTATAGGGTTACCCGGTTGAACCTGTTTCATCTCCCATTCTCCACAGTATCCACAGCCCATGGAATGATATTTCCAGAAATCCTGTTCTGATTCGGTGTAAATCAAAATTAAGCCTCTTCTGTGTCTTCCAGCTCTACCATATCTTTAATGATGTAATCACATTCAGGATTAGGATAATATTAATCTATTCTCTTGAATCGTTTTCCCGCTGTACCAAAAGCTGTTTTTAGGTATTCCTGCTCACATTTCGGGCATACTGTTTTTGTTGTCTTCGGGCCAGGTTGCCCCTGTCATCTTTTCTTTTCTGCCGTAGTTAAGCCTCTATTCTTTCCTTACATATATCCCTTTCAGATCTCTTTCCAAATTCTGGTTTTTTTGAATGCCTGAACTTTTTGCATTCAAATGTATTACATCCATAATCTAACCAATTAGAAAAACTTAGAAATTTCATTACTACTTTTATAATATTATTTACTGAGTGATTGTTAGATACTCTGGTGATAAGGGATATAATTACTTTTAAGAATGTAATTTATGGAGTTAAAAAGGGTATCTGTACGAAAGTCTTCGGGTGGTACTCACAGAAAAGGATAGAATTGTAGAACGCCTAGAAAATGACCTTCTGAAAGCAGGCCAGAGAGAAGAGAACCTTAAGCAAATGCACAACAATTACATGTTGCAAGTTTAAAGTCTAATCAATCCCGAGCTCTCACGCCTCCAGAATCCATAAAGGAAGAGAAGCCAAAAACGGAAAGTAAGCCTGCTAGGAAGAAGAAGGAAAGCGGACTTGCATAAAAGGAAAGAGGCATATAGAGAAGGAAGAAAGGCCTTTTGATGCGGTCAAGGTAAAGCATAATCACTGTGAGGGAAAATAGGACTCAATGGAGAAGATACGTGAATACTATGGAGAAAAATTTCAATCTAAGAACCCAAAACAGGAATACTGTAACCTGCACATAAGGCAGCATATTATAGAAAAAAGGAAAAATGGAAGAATAAAAATTAAGGAGATGCAAATTCCTCAGGATTCACAAACATATAATAAACAAGCCAAACTAAAAATATTACAAATATGATTCCCTCAAAATATGGTATCTCTTTATTTTGTGCCATAAACCACAAAACAACACTAGCATAAAAAAATTTTGTCTAATGATATTTGCTTGTCTTCCTTTTCGCTTTCTTCCATGAGAAGCTCTGTATAACCATGCTTTGTTTCGATTAGAGAACACAAACAAGAACCTTTATCTTTTACTATTTTTATTTATAATTTAACATTATAAATATTTCACATAAAAAAAGAATTAAGTACTAAACTGTCTTAATTAATTTAGTGAAAACTGTAATTAAGAAAGGAGGAAATTGATATGTATAAATTAATTATTGAATTACTCCTTAAAGCGATAGAGTGGCCATGGCTTATACCTTAAGTTTTTAAAAACATAATCAGGAACGTGTATTTCATGTTTCCTAATATTCATTTTTAGACCATCTAAAAACAAATCAGGTATTTACAATTTTTTTTCTTTCCTTTATATACTCGTTTAACACCCTTTATATATCAAACCCAATCCGGTAATTATGAAATTCTCCTTTCCTCTATCCATTCCCCATAATTCGGACCCTAAAAAATACAAAATATTATTAATATATTTATAATGTAATATAATTTTATCCAGAAACAATTTAAAATTTCCTGATTAGGTTATTTAAATAGTAAAATTAGACAAAAGTAAACGACACACAGCAATTTCGGAAAGCATTAACTAATTAAAAAAGAAAAATGGAGATATTGAACTCAAAGTAATTTTTTCTCATACTTTTTAACAATAAACTCAATAGCTGCACTCTTGCCTTTTAACTTATACTTCTTATATATTTTTGTTAAATTCTCCTTGATAAAAATAAATTCGAGTCCACCCGCTGCAATCACTATAAGCATCCGCGCCTGGTGTTGCATAGCCTATAAAAAAAGTAGCTGGGATCCTCCTGTTCTCGCAGGCGTTGTACTTATACAGGAGCGAAAACAAAGCTTTTTAATTTTTTCCATGGGTTCTAATTATTTAATTTTTTTCTTACTGTAGGGTTCCGAAAGAATTCTACTTTTCTGGAGACACTATGAATTGTATTCTGAAATTACTGAAAATAATAAAAAGGTTAATATGTCAGGTAGGTTCTGTATTTAGTCTGGTATTTTGGTCTGCAGTTAACCTGGTATTTTATATGATACATGATTTCCATCTGATATCATATCTTAGCTGATACCATACTTTAGCTGATATTTGTCGTATCCCTGTTAATCTTCCATATTTTCTCAGACTTTACATAAATTTTCATTGCCTGAATGTCCAGCAGAATGGATTATTCGGGCGAAATAAATTACAATAACAATATCATAATTATATTGAGAATGAAAAGGATGGTGTTTATTCGATGCAGTTGAAGCTGGAACATTTTAATATAAAAATTGGACAGCACAAAGTGTTGTTTAATATTGCCGATGCGAAAGAGCTGGGAGTTAACCCTGGAGACCGTGTCCGCATCCGTGGGCATCAAAGCCTTTCTGCCATTGTAGATACAACTGATGATATGGTTCCTCCGGGAACTCTTGGCGTTTTTTCTGAAGTTTATGAACACTTTGAGGACTGGGACAAGCCGGTTGAAGTTGTTCCTGCTTTTCGCTCCAAGTCTGCAGGAGTAATCAGGAAAATGCTGGACAAAAAGCCCGTTGTTCAGGAAGAGATCAAAATGCTTGTAAGCGACATAGTTGACGAAAACCTTAGCGATGTCGAGCTTTCTGCATTTATAACAGCTTCTTATATACACGGGATGACTGACGACGAAGTAGAATGGCTGACAAAGGCAATGATAGAAACCGGAGATACTATTGAATTTGATACTCATCCTATCATGGACAAGCACTCGATAGGAGGAGTGCCCGGAAATAAGATTTCTCTTCTCATTGTCCCCATAGTTGCCGCAAACGGACTTCTGATCCCGAAAACGAGTTCAAGGGCAATCACTGGTGCAGGCGGTACTGCAGACCTCATGGAAGTGCTTTCTCCTGTTGAGTTCAGCTCTCAGGAGGTCAAGGAAATTACTGAAAAAGTAGGAGGCGCTCTTGTCTGGGGCGGAGCTACAAACATTGCGCCTGCGGATGACAAGCTGATCAGAGTCGAGTACCCGCTTTCTATTGACCCCTATTACCAGATGCTTGCCTCGATCATGGCAAAAAAAGGCGCTATAGGAGCAGACAATGTGGTAATGGATATCCCTATCGGACCAGGCACGAAGGTCCACACTATTCAGGAAGGGCAGAAGCTGTCAAGGGACCTTATTAACCTTGGGCACAGGCTTGGAATGAATGTTGAGTGCGCCATTACTTACGGGGCGTCTCCTATTGGAAGAAGAGTAGGTCCCTCTCTTGAAGTAAAAGAAGCAATGAAAGTCCTGGAAAGCATGGAAGGTCCAAATAGCCTGATTGAAAAGAGCGCGGCACTGGCTGGCATTCTTCTTGAAATGGGAGGGGCGGCTCCTAGGGACCATGGAAAAGAGCTTGCGCTTGAAACCCTAAGGAGTGGAAAAGCCCTCCAGAAGATGAAAGAGATCATTGAAGCCCAGGGCGGGGACCCGAATATTAAGTCCGATGATATCCAGGTAGGGCAGTATACTGCTGATATCTATGCTTCTACAGACGGGTATGTTATGGAGTTCGATAACAAATGGTTAATAGAGATCGCCAGACTTGCAGGGGCTCCCAATGACAAAGGGGCTGGAGTCGCAATTCACAAGAAAAGAGGAGAGCAGGTCAAAAAAGGAGATCCTATCCTCACCATATACGCTGAAAAAGAATTCAAGCTTGATAACGCATTGACAACAGCCCAGAGAACAAACCCGATAATAGTTGAGGGCATGCTTCTCAGAAGAATTCCAGGGACATATGGGTTACAGTAAACCCATATTCTCTTTTTGGTATTCCAGTGGAACTCCAGTGAAACCCTTTAATACCTTGTCAGGGTTTTTAGCCGATCATGAAGAGAATTGTTTTACTGCGCCTGGGGCACCGCCCTGAAAGGGACAAAAGAATTACCACACATGTAGGCTTAACTGCCAGGATGCTTGGAGCCGAAGGCATGCTTCTTGCATCTGATGACCCCGGGATAGTGCAGAGTCTTGAAGATGTGGTTCAGCGGTGGGGTGGAGATTTCTACATTAAAAATAACGTCAGTTTCAAGCAGGAAATCAGAAAATGGAAAGAAGAAGACGGGAAAGTCTGCCACCTTTCAATGTACGGAGTGAATTTGCCTGACGTTACCTGTGAACTTAAAAACTGCGACAAACTTATGATCATTGTGGGCGCAGAAAAGGTCCCACCTGAAGTTTACCAGCTCGCTGACTGGAACGTAGCTGTGGGAAGCCAGCCCCATTCGGAAGTCGCAGCAGTGGCAATCACAATGGACAGGATCGCTGAAGGCGAGCCTCTCGAGAAAGAATTTCCAGGCGCTGAACTCTCAATTGTCCCTGCTGAAAGGGGCAAACACGTAATCGAAAATACAAAGGAATAAATATGCTATTGCAAAAGCCTGCAATATCAGATTATATATTTTCGAGTTTTATATTTTTTTGAAAGCAGGTTTATTCTTCAGGCTTTCAAGTTTTTAATTTGATTCATCCCGTGTATTATTACGAATCTTTAGAAAAGTGTTAAATACATGTGTAACCCAAGATAAAGTGTCTACAGGCGGACCATTCTTCCTCCTTACGTCAGGACCCTGATTCTCCGTCTTCGTTCCCGCCAGTAGGGGCTGACAGGCACGATTTAACAATGGGTCCCGAATTGAGATTTTGTCCGGTTCAGGGGTGCATACAGGCAACTTTTCCGGTCAGACACTTTATTTGTCGGGCATCCCTCCGGCTTTTTTATTATTTTTTTATGAAAAATGGATAAATGGATAAATTCAAATAATATTAAAAAGTATGATTAACGACTGATATGTACTTAGTACCGCAGGAAATGAATTTATTCGTTGGGGCTGCACTTCTTTTTGTGGTTCTGGCTCTATATTTACACTATTATAAATTCAGGTTACTTTCTCATTCTCTCAGGATCTGCAACTGGGTCTGCGGTATGGCAATCAGTTCGGACAGCCCCTGGGTAAAAATGCTTGTGCTCCATCTTGTATTTTTCATCAGGCTTCTTATGTACCTTGCAATTATTTCTCTTGAACAGGTGGATAAACTTACGGCTCGAGGTCTGTTCAGGCATTATATTTCAGGCAGCAGAATTGTCCTTCTGGAGTATATGTCAGCTTTTATGCAATCCTCTAAAGAAATTGAAAAACAAATTTACAGTCAGAACTATCAGACTGCAGGCCGAAAAGAGCAGCTCACCAGGAAATAACTTATTAGAGTTCTTATCGATCTTATATTTATACTGTCTTTTCGATTAAACACAGATATCCTTTCAATATTCCTGGTTGTCCAGAGTATTATTAGATATATTCTACTATATATTCTATTAAATATTCTATTGGACATATTTTATTAAATATATTCTATTAGATGTATCCTATTAGATATATTCTGTGAGTTTCCATTTTTTTTGAAACATTCACGTTGTACATTTTATATAGCAGAAGATTATATTTTGTCCTGACGTTTGTCAACTGTCGATCCTCTATCCTGAGAATTTTCGGCATTGTGTTCTTGATTTTACAGGCAGGAAGCGTGTGCAATGAACATAACATTAATAGGTATGGCAGGAGCAGGGAAAAGTACCATAGGAAAAGCACTTGCAAAACGTCTGAATTATACTTTTATCGACGTTGACCGCTTAATAACAGAAAAAACAGGAATGCCCCTTCAGGAACTTATTGATAAACAGGGTGATTCTGCTCTTCTCAGGTTTGAAGAAGAAGCAATTCTGGGTCTCGGGCAGCTTGACAACTGCATCATCTCTCCCGGTGGAAGCGTGATTTATTCCAGGGAAGCCATGAAGCACCTGAAAGAAATTTCAAAAATTGTTTTTCTGGATGCCCCTTTCAGAAGCATTGTAAAAAGAATCCCCAATGCAAGAAGAAGAGGTATAGTAGGGCTCAGGGACAGAAGCCTTAAAGAGCTCTTTGAAGAAAGGCTGGTTCTGTATAATAAGTACGCTGATTTTTCAATAAAACTCAGGGGAAAGGAAAATGTTCAGGTGCTTACGGAAAGAGTGATCAAACTGTGTTTTGAAATAGAACTCTGATTTGAGCTTAATATTTCCGGACGTCAGGATATCACAACTGAATATTCAATACCTTAAGACTTCAATCAAAAAGGCTGGTTAATAGTTATCTGATCCCAGACGCGCGAAAGAAATTAATTGGCAAAAATTTACTTAAATTATAGAGGCAGAGATTTCATGTCTTCTCATCTTCCTCAAGATAAAAATGTATGATATACCCAGTTCCCTGGTCCCTTTTAAGCTCGATCTCACCGTCTAATTGATCTACAAGAAGGTTTACAAGCTGCAGGCCGAGTGTATCCGAATTTTCAAAATCAATTTTTTCAGGAATCCCAGTCCCGTTATCTGAGACAATGAGGGTATACATGGTACTTTTCCGGGTAAGTCCTTCCCTGTTATCCGGTTCACTTATAACCTCTTTGCAGAGTTTAATCTGGATTTCTCCGGTCTTTTTGCCCGAGAAAGCATACTTAAAAGAATTGGAGACAAGTTCGTTTACAATCATTCCTAACGGAACAGCAGTATCCATATCGAAGAAGATATTCTCTTCAAGATCCAGATTCAGACAGATATCAATTTTTCCAAACCTGTATGTCTGGAATAAATTTTGAAGAAGTCTCTGCAGGTATTGAGAGAAATTCAGGGTATCGGTTGTTCCTTCCTCCTCATGCAGTTCCTCGTGAATCAGAGCAATTGATGTTACTCTATCCTGGCTTTCCCTGAAGGCTTCAATAATTTCCGAATCCTTCACATATTCTCTGTTTCTAAACTGCTCAGCCTGGAGGTCTAAAAGAGAAGAGATAACCTGCAGGTTATTTTTAATCCTGTGGTGGATTTCCTTTTTACGGATGACTTCAAGGTTTTGAAGAGATTCTTCAGCCTCTTTTTTCTCAGTTATATCATATACTACACCGGTGTATAGCGGTTCTCCCTTTAAGTTTCGGATTTTCTGATGAATTTCCTGAACCCATTTTATACTTCCATTTTTAGTATTTATTCTATACTCAACCTCTCCCAAATAATCTCCAGGCGATTGTACTGCTTTTGCTTCTGCTTCCAAATATATCTCCAGATCTTCGGGAACTACCAGTTGAGTCCATAATTCACTCGATGATATTTCCTCTTCTTCATATCCAGTAATTTCCTTAACAGCACCATGAAAGAATTCTATATTCAGGTCTTTGTCTAACTGGAAAGTAATTCCCTTAAAACTCTGCACAAAGAAACGGTATTTTTCCTCACTTTGCTGCAGTTTTTGCTGGGCAGTTTTACTCTCAGTGATATCCTGAACTATTCCTATCATTCTAACAGGTGTATTCTTTTCATTAAAAATAATCCCCCCTTGAGAGTAGACTATACGCTCTTCTCCGTCAGGTAAGATTATTCTATAGTCAATATGGTAAGGCTTTCCGTTTAATGCTCCGCTGATGGCATGGTTTACGTAATCCAAATCATCTGGATGTATACAATTTAAAAATATATCGTGGTTTAACTTAAGCTTAGGGTCAAGCTCAAAAATACGATATAGTTCATCAGACCAGTATTCATCGTTAGTTACAATGTTCCAATCAAAACTTCCAGCATGAGCTAATTTTTGAGCTTCAGCCAGGCTTCTTTCGCTTTCCTTTAATGAATTGTAAGCATTTTCGAGCTCAGCTGTGCGCTCTTTAACTTTTTCTTCTAAGTTACCGTACGCTTTTTTGAGGGCTTTCTCTGCTTTTTTAAGGTCAGAAATATCGCGTGCAGCAGCAAAAATGCCAATGATTTTATCATTCTCATCTTTATAAACTGAAGCATTGTATAATACAGGAGTTATATGTCCATTTTTATGTTGAATCTCCAGAGGATAATCCCTGACCTCGCCACTCGTAAATACCAGCCGATAGCCTGCACTGGCTTTTTCAGGTTCGGTAAAGTAATCCGAAAAATCAGTCCCAATTAACTCCCTTCTCGAATACCCGGTAACCTCTTCTGTAGCGCGGTTCACATCCATAATCCTGCCGTCATGCCCGATGGTTACTAAAGGATCCAGACTGGCTTCAATAAGACTGCGGTTGTAAAGGTTTGACACTCTCAGAGCTTCTTCTGCTTTTTTTCGTTCAGTAATGTCTCTTGCAATAGTTGAGATGGCTATAAGCTTTCCAGACATGTCAAAGACCGGAGAAAGGGTTACTAAAACATCTATTATTGTACCATCTTTTTTCATGCGCAAAGTTTCGTAGTGCCTGATCCTTTCTCCCTGTTTAATCTTTTCAATTAAATGGTCTGTTTCTCCTTTAGTACTGTCTGGTTCAAGCATGGATATGTTCTTTCCCAGGACTTCTTCAGCCAGATACCCGTAAATCTTCTCTGCCCCTTTATTCCAGCTTGTAATAATGCCATCAAGAGACTTTGTAATAAATGCGTCATCCGATGATTCTACCGCATTGGCAAGTTTATGAATTTTCTCCTCTGCCTTTTTAATTGCAGTAATATCACGTGCAGCAGCAAAGACCCCAGTAACCTTACCTGCCTCATCCTTATAAACTGAGGCATTATACAGAACAGGAGTTATATGCCCATCCCTGTGCCGAATCTCAAGAGGATAATCCCTTACGAATCCTTTCTGGAACGCACATTGATAACCTTTTTTAGCCTTCTCTGGATCGGTAAAATAGTCTGAGAAATCGGTACCTATGAGTTCATCTCGAGAATAACCGGTAACTATTTCAGTGGAATTATTGACATCTGTTATTTTTCCGTCAGGTCCGATGGTTACAAGGGGATCCAAACTGGCTTCAATCAAACTGCGGTTATAAAGATTTGATAGCTTTAATGCTTTTTCTGTTCTCTTGCGCTCAGTGATATCAGAAACAATCGAAACTCCACCGATCACAGCTCCAGCCTCATCCTTGAGCGTCACGCTTTTGCCGTATACATTGATCTTTCTGCCATCCTTTGTCCTCTGGACAAGCTCCCCTTCCCAGCTACCTTTTTCAAAAATTTCCCTGGCAATAGCTTCCCGGCTGAGCCTTTCTGGAAATGTTGTCCGTAGAATGTCAGATCCCTTCATTCCAATAACTTCGTCCGCTTTCCAGCCGTAAATCCGCTCTGCAGCTCTGTTCCAGCTCTTAATCTTCAGTTCTCTGTCCGTGGAGATGATTGCATCTGAGACATTATCTATTAGATTGGCATGATATCGAAACTTCTCCTCAGCCTGCTTGCGTTCGAAAATCTCAGCAAGTAACTCCTGATTGGCTTTCTCCAGTTCAGCAATCCTTTCTTGCATCCGGATTTCCATTTTGTCCTTTCCTGGAAGGTTAACAACAGCCATAATTCCTCAAACCTGCTTTTAAGCAGGCATTGATACTTCCATTGAATCTTTTTATCAGATCCCTGCCCGGCAGAGATGGCATAAAATGGTTTCAGGAAAGTTCCGTCTCAGGGAAGTCCTGAAGGTTTTATATCTAACTTAATTCTTTCTCTACTATTGATAAAATTATTCTGTAACAAAATCTCAAAACCTATTTTCTGAAATTTATTTAAACCTGGAACTATATATTTCCAATATAAATAAAGTAAACAATTTGATCCAAAAACGAACTAAACAATTTGATCCGGGATTAAGTAAATAATTTGATCCAGGCTAGCTTTTTTAGGGAAAAAAAGATCTAATTGACAAATGATTTTTTTATCAATAGGACTTACGCACTTGAGGATTAGAATCATGATCAATAGACCTTGCAGTTAAATCGTCTATTTAGACAGTTGAAGGTTTAGAGCTGTTGTTTTTCAGTTCAACCGCGTAAGTCCTAATCAATTAACACAGCCTCAAGGCAATGATAGTAACCTTCACTTAAAAGAGCAAAAAAAGCCTTTAGATCCCGCCAGAAATAACTGCATTGTTCTCTTATTCTGAAAATAACACAAACCTGCAAAGCACTCTACAGCATCAATGTCGAATTCAGACTTTTTTCTGGCATCCCAAATTCAAAATTATTCTTAAATCCAAAGGTTGTTCCTGAAATCAGCCCTGCTTCTCGAAGCCAATAGTTAGCTTCATCAACTATATGCATTAGTAGCTAAACTATACGCATTAGCAGCAAATTTTTCTTATCGTGGCGAAAAAGCTTAACTATTAAAACCAGTTTAGGGTATAAAGAAAACCTCAATGGATAGTTATTATTTATCAGCCCTCCAATCTTAATAAAATTCTTTATTTACGGTATGCGTATATTGACCTGCAGACAAAAACAGGCTCAAGAGGAGATATTTCATGACATCAAGCCGTTTCATTATTACAGTAATCGGCAGCGACAGAGTAGGGATTGTTGCCAGGATCACCACTGTAATGGCAAGTTACAACGTAAATATTGTCGATATAAGCCAGACTATCATGCAGGGCATCTTTACAATGATCATGCTCGCAGAAGCCCCGAAGGAAAACTTTGACCTTGCAGCTTTCCAGCAGGCTATGGATGCCGAAGGAAAGAGCCTTGGAGTTGAGGTCAAGGTGCAGCACGAAGACGCTTTCCGTTTCATGCACAGGATCTGATCTCTTCAGGTGCGGGAGGATTTTTTCATGCTCATAAATCCAAAGGAAATCCTGGAAACAATTCAGATGGTCAGGATGGAACATCTGGACATAAGGACTGTCACTATGGGAATCAGTCTGAGGGACTGCAGCCATCCGGATATTGATGTCTTTAACGAGAACATCTACGAAAAAATAACTTCCAGGGCAAAAGACCTTGTACGGACGACAAATGAAATCCAGAGCCTCTATGGGATTCCGATTATCAACAGGAGGATCTCCGTAACTCCTATAGCCATAGCAGCTGAAAGCTGCAGGTCTCAGGATTTTGTTTCCATCGCAAAGACAATGGATGAAGCTGCAAAAGAGGCAGGTGTCGATTTTATAGGAGGGTTCAGTTCCCTTGTCCATAAAGGGGCAACACCTGGAGACTTAAAACTCATAAACTCGATCCCTCAAGCCCTTGCATCTACCGAAAAGGTCTGCTCATCCATAAACGTTGCAACCACAAAAGCTGGCATTAATATGGATGCAGTCGGGCTGATGGGACAGGTAATCAAAGATACTGCTGAACTTACTGCTGATAGGGACGGGATTGGCTGTGCCAAACTCGTGGTTTTCGCAAATGCCCCTGAGGACAATCCTTTTATGGCAGGCGCCTTTCATGGGATAGGTGAGCCCGAGTGTGTTATCAACGTGGGCGTTAGCGGGCCTGGAGTGGTTAATGCAGCTGTCTGTGAACTCGAGAACCCTAACCTGACGGAAATCTCTGAGACGATTAAAAGGACAGCCTTCAAGATTACACGCATGGGAGAAATGGTCGGAAGAGAGGTTTCGAAAAGGCTTGGCGTGGAGTTCGGTATTCTTGACCTTTCGCTTGCTCCGACACCGGCAATCGGGGACAGTGTTGCTGCCATTCTCGAAGCTATGGGCCTTGAGCACTGCGGAGCCCACGGAACGACTGCAGCCCTTGCTCTTCTTAATGATGCCGTAAAAAAAGGCGGAGCAATGGCTTCCTCCTCAGTTGGGGGCCTTAGCGGGGCTTTCATTCCTGTCAGTGAGGACGCAGGGATGATCGAAGCAGTGAAAGCCGGGGCTCTTTCTCTTGAAAAACTTGAAGCCATGACAAGCGTCTGTTCAGTCGGGCTTGATATGATAGCAGTTCCAGGTGATACCCCTGCTACTACCCTTTCCGCAATCATTGCGGACGAAATGGCAATTGGAGTAGTAAATAAAAAGACAACAGCGGTCAGGGTGATTCCTGCACCCGGAAAAAGAGTGGGAGATTCTGTAGAATTCGGCGGGCTGCTAGGAAGTGCGCCTGTTATGCCGGTAAGCAATTTCAGCTCAGAAACTTTCGTCAGGAGGGGAGGAAGAATCCCGGCTCCAATCCAGTCTCTTACAAATTGAGGTCTCTTACAAATTGAGGATTCCGGGATTTTTCCGGAATTATTTTTCTCTGATTATTTAATACTTTTTTACTGTTGTGTTTTCCATCATTTTTATTTAGATTCTGTCCACAGGGCTTTCATCATTTCTCTTATTTCCTCTATTTTTTTAATATTCTCCTCACTATTTACGATATCAAGCTCGTTAAAAGCTTCAAGGGCAATTCGCGCTGCAATTGAGGCACTGCTCAGGTACCTGCTCTCTGCGCTGCTCACTATTGTCTGGAGGGCTGAAGCAGCCTGGAAAACGGCATTTTCCATTTCTTCTTCCTCAG
Organism: Methanosarcina hadiensis; assembly: GCF_046529725.1. Taxonomy (GTDB): domain Archaea; phylum Halobacteriota; class Methanosarcinia; order Methanosarcinales; family Methanosarcinaceae; genus Methanosarcina; species Methanosarcina hadiensis. The sequence goes on from NZ_CP136241.1 coordinate 944,599, forward strand.
CGCTTTTTCCTATTTCTTCAATTGAGGCTGCTATACTGCCTGTGGCGCTCTGGAGGCTTTCTTCCATAGCGGCCGCCGCCATTTCCTCTAGCATGATTTCTGCTCCTACTGCGGCTTCTTCAAGCATCTTCTGGGCAGCCAGCTTTCCGGTATCTCCAAGGCAGGAGACGCATATGGCAGCATTTTCCGAAATATCGGGAAATTTCATCCTGGCAGCCGCTTTTCCTATCTCGCCAAGCGCGATTGTAACTGCGATTGTTTCCTTTTCTCTGTTCATGAGAACAGCAGTGTTTCCGCTTTTTCCGAGCATTGACGCTGCTAGCCTGGCTACTGTTTCAAGTTTATGTTCAGCAGCAGTTTTTCCTATGATCCCGAAAGAAAGCAGGACTTTAACAGTTGTACTTTCCATATTCTGCTTCATTGAGCATTCGAGTATCTTATCAAGCGAAATGATAGCATTCACCGCTGCATTTTCCATTCCCTGAAGGGCAGCAGCCTTCCCTATCTCTTTTATTGAAGCTATCGTTTGCTCGGCTTCCAGCTCTTTTCTTTCGCTGAGGTAACCCCTGCTTATCTCTGTCAGAGAGACAAGAGCACGGCTAACTCCTTCGTCAAACTCTTCTTCGATAAAAGCCAGGCCTTCCTGTATTATCCGATCCTGATCCTTTGAAAGCATAACCTTGAAGCCCCTTTCTGGCAGTCACGTGTGTGTCCCATAATCCCCGCTTCTATTTTTACAATCAACTCTAAGATATTACCTGCTTCAAAAATATCCTTTTTATTCCTTATTCATTTGTTCTTTAATCCACATCTCCGCCGTGAAATCGAGAAATGCAGGAATATGCTGGAATACAGATATGGCAAGATTGTTTTACATCCATTAATACCCTTTTCCTCATCGGATGGAACGCGAGCATATTCCCCTATTCTTTTTCAAATACAGCCTTATATACTTTCCAGTAAAATTATAATTAGAGGATGGAAATAAAGATAATCTCTCTGAATATCCTTTCAACTTACCTTTTGTTTTTTTAATGGTACTGTTATAATAGCTCTGGTTTAAACTCATAGGCGAAGCCTGAGAGATATGCAGACAGAAGGCGGTTTATCTGAGTAAAGGAAAAGCGTCCCGACAATCAATATGTCCTTCAGCAGAAAAGAGATCTTTTAAGTGCGAGTTCATCAGCTTTACAGAAGTATCACGCCTCTCAAAGCTTCTCGCCCGAAAAATCAAAGCTTCAGGCTACCAGCCCGATCTGATAATTGCTATAGGAAGGGGAGGCTATGTTCCGGGCAGGCTGGTTTCTGATTTCTTGCTTTTTAACGCACTCACGACAATAAAGGTCGAACATTATATGCGGGGAGCTAAAATGAAAGCAGAAACGAGAATTCGTTTTCCTCTTTGTGTTGATATTGGCGGGAAGAAAATACTTATTATAGACGATGTAACCGATACCGGAAACACTCTGCAGCTTTCGGTTGACTATGTACAGAGCCTGAACCCTGCCGAAGTCAGAACTGCAGTCCTTCAGCATAAAACCTGCTCTTCTTTTATTCCGGATTTCTATGGCCGGAAAATAATCAGGTGGCGATGGATCATTTACCCATGGGCTCGTTACGAGGATCTGGCAGGCTTTACAGAGAAGATTCTTGAAGACAGGACGCTTGATATCTCTCAGATCACTGCTGAATTTAAAGATAGGTACCATCTCGATGTCAGGGAAAAGGAAATCCTTGAAATCCTGCAGGACCTGGCTGAGAGGCAAGAAATAGAGAAAATTGAAAAAAGTAAGCTGGTTAAATGGCGTGCCAGGAAAAGAATGATTTATTCGATCATTCTTTAATATTTCCCACATAAAAATGCATGGCAGGAAAAAAGAGGAAATTAAAAGAAGAGACGAGGCATTTTAAACACCTCACATCACTGTTTCTCTCACATCACTGTTTCTGTAACAAGTTCCGTTTGCCCTTGAGGGAAGACTCTTGAAACACGGATCTTCCAGCTGCTATTTCCTATTTTTTCGGCCTCTTTTTTTCCGGTTTCCTTACTGTTTTCCGCCTGGATAAGGTTATAGCACTGTGTGGTTTTGCCTCTGGTTTTCGAAGAACAGAAGGTGCCTGCATTTACAACAAGCATATCATTCAGGTTCCATACGTGAGGAATGTGGCAGTGCCCGCAGAGCACAAGGTTTACCCTGCATTTGTTCAGGAGGTCAAGGACATCCCCTGCATCGACAAGGACTGTATTCTCCCTGCCAGCAAGAGGAATCGGTACAAGGTGGTGGTGCAGTGCAAATACCTTGAATTTTTCCCCTGAGAAGGCTTCTTTGATCCAGCCGTAGTTTTCCCTCCCCAGATGCCCTTCATCAAGGTCAGGCTGTGAAGAGTCAGCCCCTACGATGGTCATATTCCCAAAATTGCGTGTCTGAAATCGGTTTTCAAAAAGATCTTCAAAATGCAGATATCCGGCGTTTTTGGAGTCGTGGTTTCCAGGGACAAGAACCTTTTCTTTGCATTCTATCCTGTCAATAAACCTCTTTACTCCGTTATATTCGGCTGAAAACCCGTTTTCGGTCAGGTCGCCTGTAATTACCACAATGTCCGGGTTAAGATCATTTATGCTCTGCAGCATGGATTCGGCAATTTCCGGGACAAAGTAAGCCTCTGAAAAGTGAATATCTGAAAGATGTACAATCTGTATAATGTTCTATTCCTCTTTATCTGAAATTTATAATATTGTTGTGTTCAAAGCATTAGAATTGAGTCCCATTATATATATTTAACTCCGGAATCTACATACTTTAGGTTATCTAATTATAATTCATTAGAAACCCGGACTTAAGTTTCAATCTCTTTTTGGATCTTGCGGGTATTTACTTAATTTACATTCATGTAGAATATGCCTCAAAAATGCATAGAATAATCTTTTTGTGGTATTCAGTCTCGATTTCTATACAGTCCAGGCGCAAGCCATACTCGATTGGGCTAAAGGGATTTTTAAAAACATCGCATTTGGACTTTGAACAAAGTTTGAATAAAGAAGAATGAAAAACGAATAAGATAATATTTTCAGGCTTCAGAGCCCTTAAAAAAGTTAGTTATGGAAATATTTGAAAATATACACGATCAGCTGACCTTTTTTAGAGGCTTTAATAGCCTCAGTCATTGGGATACAGGCAAACATAGTGTTTAATTACCTCACCGTTTCTGTTTTCCTCGTACTGGAGAGTATAGAGCCATCCTTGCCAGACGATTTCATCCTCAAACATGATATCCGGCTTCCAGCCCTCAGGTACTATCCCGGTTGCTATGAAGGAATCAATATTATGAAGTATTTTTGTTACTCCCCCATCTTTCATCGTCTTTGTCGGTGCACTTCTACACGCTGGATCTATATCACTGATATCCGTTTCACCCATTATAAGCCACACTCCTTTCTCGCAGGGTTATTTATGACCCAGTAAAAACTCTACGTTCTATCCATATATAGTTCTCTGAGAGCCAATTCTCTCAGGACCATCAAGCAGGTTTGGAAAGTCGAAAAATGAAACCCTGTGAGGGGTTTTCATCAGGATAAAAAAAGATATAAAAATAGATTAATGCTCTCTGTCAATATTCCCTATCAATTTTCGATTTCATTAAGCCTATTTGGAGAGTTCCTTCGAGAGTTCCTTTATTACTCAGGCTTCAACAATTACCTCTCCTTCCATCCAGGGATGTATTGAACAGATATACTGGTAACTCCCCTCCTCTTCAAAAGTATAGGTAAATTTCTCGCCCTTTTGAAGGTAATCCGATTCAATTCCCGAACCCACCACGTCATGCAGAACGGTATCATTATTGGTCCACATTACAGTCTGCCCGACTTTAACAGTAATATTCTGAGGTATGTACCTGTAATTCCTGATCTCTACTTTAACAATATCAGATCCTGTTCCTGTACCAGTTTCTTCAGCTCCCGCCGCTACTCCGTTATCCACTTCTTCTACAGGTACGGAAGGCTCAGACTCATCCGAATCTTCATCATCAACACAACCCACAGCAAAAAACACACCAAGAATTACCAGAAAAATTATTATTTCCTTTCTCACGTTATTTTCCTCCTCTAAACCTCACAACTTTTATGTTTCTATTCCATTTTACCTCTTATTTATCTCTTTTCTGGTTTTCATGTTCCTTTATAAATGTCTGGTTTATAAATGTCTGGATATTTAGAGGCTGTCTTAAAATTTGAGCCATTTCTACATTTGGAAATTGGTAATGCTAACTTTAAATTCAGGTATACACTGTCTCCCGACCTGATGGATGATATCTTAAAATGAGAGTGTCAGACCTGTGTAAAGCTAAACCTGGCGTTCTTAACACTTTCATTCTGAAATAGAACCTATTTTTCCACAAAGAAAAAGCTCAGGTCAGTTCCAAACAAGTTTAAAAACAAAATAAAAGATATTGGTAGACAGAACTCAGAATTTTCCTCATATTAAAACCAGGGAAGAAGCTAATTTTTTCTTTATTGGTTTTTGAGACTAGCCTCTCTCCTTCGTCGAGCGTGAAAGACAGACTCGGTAAAGCGAATAGGGTTGCACTGGTCAAAGTTATCTGTAGTTTATCCCCTTTGTTCCTTGAATTTAGCTAACTATTGTAATTTTTAAATTAGTCCTCTTGAGCGAGCGAAGCGAGCGAAAAGGACCGCGTACTCCCGAGGCGCAATTCGGGCGAGGCGCAATTCGGGCGAGGCGGAAATCGGGCGGTGCAACAAATACATTAATAATGAGTTAGGACTATTCACCTACGTTTCAGCTACGTTTCAGCTTCATTCTTATATTTACGTTTAATTTACCCCCTAATTAAGGTGAATTTATGTCTTTAGCAAATCTCAGAACGCATTATACAGCCGATATCAAACCGGATAAGGTTGATAACGGTCAGAAAGTTACCCTTGCAGGCTGGGTCCATGAGGTCAGAGACCTCGGCGGGATCTGTTTCGTCGTGCTACGGGACAGGGAAGGAAAGGCTCAGGTTACACTTGTAAAGAAGAAAGTTGACAAAGAGCTCTTTGATGCAGCCAGAAGGCTTGTCCGTGAGTCCGTAATTTCAGTAACCGGTACTGTTAAGTTCGAAGAAAAGGCTCCGAACGGCTATGAGCTTCTCCCTGACGAGATCAGTGTGCTCAACGTTGCAGGTTCACCCCTTCCTATGGACACTACCGGAAAGGTTGAAGCAGAACTCGACACAAGGCTTGACTCCCGTTTCATTGATCTGAGAAGAGCAGAGACAACTGCGGTTTTCAAGATAAGGCACGAATCCCTCCAGGCTATCAGGGAATACTTCGTAAAACACAACTTTGTTGAAACCGCAACCCCAAAGGTCGTTGCTACAGCAACCGAAGGCGGAACCGCACTTTTCCCGATCACCTATTTTGACAGGGAAGCCTTCCTTAACCAGAGCCCTCAGCTTTTCAAGCAGATCCTTATGAGCGGCGGTTTTGACAGGGTCTTTGAAATCGGACCGATTTTCAGGGCAGAAGAACACGATACCCGCAGGCACTTAAACGAGGCAACTTCCATTGACGTTGAGGTCAGCTTTGCCGACCACTTCGATGTAATGGAGATCCTGGAAAACCTTGTGGCTTATGTTTACATGAGGGTAATCGAGAACTGCAAATCCTCTCTTGAAGTGCTCGGGGTTGACCTGAAGGTTCCGAAGACTCCTTTCCTGAAGCTCACCTATGATGAGGTAATCGAGATCATAAACAGCCGCTGTGAAGAAAAAATGCATTGGGGAGACGACCTGGGCACACTTGGGGAGCATACGGTCGGAGATTATGTCTACGAGACCACAGGCGAGTCCCACTATTTCATTATCGACTGGCCAACAGAGATCAAACCTTTCTATGCCATGCCTTACGAGGACAGGCCTGAATTCAGCAAGTCCTTTGATATGATGCACCGGACAATGGAGCTCTCTTCAGGAGCCCAGCGTATTCACATCCCTTCCCTGTTGAAGAGCCGCATCGAGTCCCAGGGCCTGAACCCTGACGGCTTTGAGTTCTACCTTAAGGCTTTCGAATACGGAATGCCTCCGCATGCAGGATGGGGAATGGGCTGTGAGCGTTTTGTTATGACCATGCTCGGAACCGACAACATAAGGGATACCGTACTCTTCCCGAGGGACAGGAGAAGACTTTCTCCCTGATTCCCTTCAATTTTTTATTTTAAACTCGAAAGGATTCTTTTTCTGAAATATCTGTTACATAAGTTGATTTTTCAGTTTTTTTCAGTTAACTTTTAGTTAACTTTTTTAGAGCTGAAAGGCGGTACATAAATGACGGACAGAAATATATCTACCGATTCTCCGGAAAAAAGGGCAGCAGGAGTTGCTGCAGCAGGGCTTGTCAGCTCAGGGATGGTTGTCGGGCTTGGCACAGGTTCAACGGTTGCATACACTATAAAAGAACTCGGGCGCCGCGTAAAAGAAGAGGGGCTTGATATTCTGGGAGTTGTTACCTCCTATCAATCCGAAATGCTGGCAATAGATGCCGGGATCAGGCTGACCACCCTTTCCCAGAACCCTGAACTGGACATTGCCATTGACGGAGCTGACCAGATAGACTCCGGACTCCGTGCCATTAAAGGAGGAGGTGCGGCTCATACAAGGGAAAAGATCGTTTCTATGTCTGCAAAAAGGTTTGTAGTTGTAGCTGACGAATCGAAGACCAGTACACAGCTCGGAAAACCCGTGCCTGTGGAAGTCCTTCCCTTTGCAAAAGAACTTACAGTGAATAAGATCAGAGGACTCGGGGGAGAACCGGAACTCAGGTCTGCCGTAAAAAAGGACGGGCCTGTGATAACTGATAATGGAAACTTCATTCTGGACGTGGACTTTGGCGTTATAAGAGACCCTGAAGCCCTTGCCCTCCAGATTTCTGCAATTCCGGGAGTAGTAGAGCACGGGATTTTTTGCAATGTGGATGAGCTTTATACTGGAAACAAAGACGGGTCTGTAAAAATAGTATCCAGTCAGAAGTAAGCAGGCCTGTGGACAGATATAAGTTAAAGGCAGCAATTCTCTCAGGTTAAAGGCAGTAATTCTCTCCGAATGCTCCCTTGCAGGTAAATTCAGCAATTACGAAAGAAAACTGCCTTTTTTACTTCAAAGGATAACAGGAAGCGGAAACAGTATTCTTTTTGTAAAATAACTGGTCTTACCGGCATATTTTTATAGAAGTATTATCAGTTATTTCCTGATAAATTACTATCTTCAAGTCAAACAAATTGCGCAAAAAAGGGCGCCTGGCTTCGAGAACTTGGATTCGCAGCCGGAAGCCAGGGAACAATTTCGAATTATCGGTTATTTGTCCTTCAATTCGTACCATGTATTTTCAGGAGGTTCTGTTCAGATGGATAAAAGTGGCCAGCCAATCTTTATAATCGATCCTAGAAAGGAACAAACAAAAGGAAGAGACGCACTCAGCATGAACATTGCAGCCGCAAAGGCAGTGGCAAACATAGTAAAGAGTACGCTTGGACCCAGGGGCATGGATAAGATGCTTGTGAACCCTCTGGGAGATATCACCATCACAAACGATGGTGCCACTATCTTACATGATATGGATATCGAGCATCCCACGGCCAAGATGATTGTTGAGGTTGCCCAGTCCCTGGAAAGCTCTGCAGGGGACGGGACCACAAGCGCTGTAGTGTTCACCGGCGCCCTGCTGGAAAGAGCAGAAGGCCTTATTGAAAAGGGAGTTCACCCGGCTGTAATAGTCAAAGGCTACAGGCTCGCAGCAGAAAAAGCTGTTGAGATCTTTGAGGACCTGGCAATTCCCGCAAAAGACAGAGAACTGCTTATTAAAACTGCCAGAACATCCATCACTGGCAAGGCTTCTGAAAAATACAGCAATTTAATTGCAGAAATCTGCGTGGATGCCGTCCTTGCCATTCATGAGGATGGGAAAGCCGACCTTAAACATGTTATTATCACAAAAGATATTGGTGGACTTGTTGAAGACACCGAATTCGTGGAGGGCATTGTTCTCGATAAGGTAGCCCTCGATAAAAATGCCCCTCAAAAGATCGTAAACCCCAGAATAGCGCTCATTGATGCTCCTATGGAGACCGCAAAAACTGCAAACAAGGCAAAGCTTCAGATAAGCACGGTAAGTGATATCGAAAATTTTGTAAAGCAGGAAGATGCAGCCCTCTTTGAGATGGCAGATTATGTAATAAGGGCAGGTGCAAACGCTGTCTTCTGCTCCAAGGGAATGGATGATAAGATAGCAGCTTACCTCCAGAGCAGAGGAATATATGCAACCCGCAGGGTGAAAACCGAGGATATGCAGCACCTTGCGGATGCTACAGGCGGCAGGCCTGTCAGAAACATAAAAGAGCTTACGGGAAAAGAACTCGGGAATGCCGGACTTCTTGAGCAGGAAAGAGATGATGACCAGGGTAAAACCTACCTCAGGGACTGTAAAGGTGCAAAATCGGTCTCAATTGTTCTCCGCGGCGGAACAGAGCATGTTGTGGACAACCTGGAACGTGCAATTGATGACGCTCTCAGGGTTGCAAAATGCGTTGTCGAAGACGGCACAGTTGTTGCCGGCGGAGGGGCTTCGGAAATGGAAGTCGCAGTTTCTCTCCGTTCTTATGCTTCCGGCGTAGGCGGACGTGAACAGATGGCAATTACAGCTTTTGCTGAGGCTCTTGAAGAGATTCCCAGGACAATTGCAAGAAATGCAGGCCTGGACACTATCAACTCTATACTGAACCTGCGTGCCAAACACATTGATAATAAAAACGCCGGTCTGAATATCATCACAGGAGCTGCTGAAGATATGCTTGAGAAAGGTATTATTGACCCCCTGAGGGTAAAGGTCAATTCTATCAAAGCAGGTTCCGAAGCTGCTACAATGGTACTCCGTGTGGACAGTATGCTCCGCGCCCAGCGCGCCGATATGCAGGACGTAAAACCCGAGCACAGGGCAAGCACCTATGAAGGGATGTCTGCACCTGCACTTAATATGCGCAGATAAACTGATATTTTAACCAGAACTCTCTTTTTCAATTTTTAATATTAAACGGAGAGTTCTCTGGTTCATTACAAATAGCTGCAGAAAAAAATCTGCGGCTCCATTTTTGAAAACTCTTTTTGAAAGATCTTTTCAGGGGATAAACGCATAACTCTTTGAGTTTCTATTCTTTGCAGTGATTTTAGTCTTCTATTTTTCTGAATTCTATTTTTATTTTTTATCTTGTTATTCATCCAGTTATCATCAAGCTATCATTAATCAGCAGACAGGTTCTCTGATTTCTCCATAGCTCAGATCTCCCCGTAAAAGCGCCGGTAATCCTCGATGGCTTTTCTCGCCTGTTCCGGAAATTCTTTTTGGAGGTATTCGATGAACTCGTCCCTTGACCCGTTTTCTTTGAGGATTTCGAGGGTACTGGCAGCAAATTCTCTTGATTCAGGATTCCTTTTCTGGATTTCAAAAGAAAGGCAAAGAGCTTCTTTAGGAAAATACCTTTTCCGGATCCATGGGGAAACCGAGCCCAGCAGTACCCCTGATTTAAGGATGCTGTATGCAGGTACCCCTATTCTTTCCAGCCTATCCTTTCCTGCGAGTTTTTCTAGGTTTTCTCTGGAATAAGAGTGCAGTTCAATGTAGATTTCAGGGTTCAGCGCTTCAATGGCTTCCAGTATGCTTTTTCCCATCACAGGGTAATAAGCGGGGTCAAGAGTGGAGGTGTATTCCCCTCTCTGGACGAAAGGGATCAATGCAAGGGTTCCTCTTTCGGGAGGCTTTATATTCATCATGATTTCAGTTGTATCTTTCCACTCGTTTCCATGAAGCCCTGCAACAAAGAGCCGAACAGGTTTTCCTTGCCCGTAAACCTTCAGTCCGGTTTCATCAGCATATTTCTTTGTAAAAATATGACTCCCCTGAGTGGAATCGTTTTCTTCGCCAGCTGTCATCCGCTAGAATCTCTTTTTATTGTTTATCCTCAGCTGATTCTTTATCTTCAGCTGATTCCTTTTCTTCAATCGTTTCTTTTTCTTCAGATAGCGGCTTTTTTGCAACCACATAAATCTCCTGTTTTTCTGAGCTGACGACCTGCTGGATTTCAAGCCCCAGATTTTCAATTTTACTCAGAATAGGCTTCGGGTTTTTCTTTTTTGGAATTTTTATTACCTGAAGCAGCTTTCCTCCTTCTTTCAGGAGAGGGAGAACTCTGGAAAGAGCTTTGATCGAATCCTCAGGCTCAAGAGTCATGTCTGAGAGAATAACATCCACAGGCTCTTCAGAGAGCTCTTTCAGAGGTATGGTAAACACATCTCCGAATATTACCTCAACATTTTTCTTTTCATATGCGATTTTTCCAAGTTCGCTCCTGAAATCCCTGCTGAACTCTATGCCTTTTACATGGTCTGCAATCTCTGATGCAAATAAAAGAAAGCCGCCAGCACTTGATCCAAGGTCAAGAACTTTATCTCCGGGTTTAAGGATCCCGCTTTCTTCCTGAACATGCTTGAGTTTGAAATAACCCTGCGGCATGTCCAGGCCTTCGACAACTTCTATTGTATCATCAATTGAGACGTCCCTGGAGACTTTTGTTACAACAGTGCCGTTAACTTTAACGTTCCCGTCAAGAACTGCGGTCTTTGCTCGTCCCCTGGACTTGAAATGTCCTATCTCTACAAGGTATGCATCCAGTCTCATGGGGCAGTGTATCGGCAGAGCCTGTATATATAAGTAGCAAGTCAAAGCAGGCAACAAAAAAGAAGTTCGGAAAAATCTTAATACATTAAGGGCTTAATGTTTTTTCTGAAGGATAACTAAAAGTATAAAGCCTTTTCTTTTTTTAATTCGGCCGGTAAATGAAATTTATCCATTGCCTATCCTATTTCGAAATTAATTACAGCTTTATTATTTATTGGGATTATATAGTCACCTATTTAAACGACAATCTCAGTTAGTTTAATAATTCAAATGTTTTTTTGAAGAGACGGTGTACTAAAAAATGCTTAAAAAATTTACTTCGTTATTCCCATTATGGGCGGTACTTCTATCCGCGGTAGCATATATGTATCCTGAGTATTTTGCCCCTCACAATAATCTCATTGTACCTTTTTTAAGCCTGATAATGCTCGGAATGGGAGTCACACTTTCAGCTGATAGTTTCCTTGCAGTCCTTAAAAGGCCTCGAGTAATCTTTCTGGGCACATTGATGCAGTACACCCTTATGCCCCTGGCTGCGTGGGTAGTATGTATGGCTTTAAAGCTGCCTGCCGACCTTATGGCGGGTGTGATTCTGCTGGGCTGCTGTCCTGGCGGCACGGCTTCAAATGTTATCTGCTACCTTGCAAAAGGGGACGTTGCACTCTCTATTGTACTTACATCCGTTTCCACCATGATTGCCTTTCTTGCAACTCCGTTCCTTACCTGGCTCTTTATAGGGCAGACAGTTGAGGTTGACGTCACAGGCATGCTTGTAAGTGTGGTAAATATTGTGATTGTGCCTGTAGCTCTCGGCCTTGCGATTAATTATTTCTTTGAAGCGCGGATAAGGGCCGTAAAGGATGTTTTTCCTGCAATTTCAGCTGCTGCTATTGTGATAATAATTGCTATAATTATAGGGACAAATAGCGGGAACCTTGAACAAAGCGGACCTCTGGTCCTGCTTGCTGTGGTTCTGCACAACGGTCTCGGGCTTGCAGGAGGCTATGGGGCTGCAAAAGCTTTGAAGTTTAGCGAAATAGAGGCAAGAACCATTGCAATCGAGGTAGGAATGCAGAATTCGGGCCTCAGTGTTGCTCTTGCAATAAAACACTTTACTGCTGCAGCAGCGCTTCCGGGCGCCATCTTCAGTATATGGCATAACCTGTCCGGTGCTTTCCTTGCAGGGTACTGGGAAAAGAAACCGGTACCGAATCCCGATAAACATGGGAGATCCAAAACAATTGGAAATCTCCATCACTAAAGTTTTGGGGTGAGACCGGAAGGTTTCACAAATAAGTAGAAAAAACAAGGGTTGGTTCAAAAGGAGAAGTTCAGTGTAGCGATAAAAGTTCTCTGGACTTTTCCTTATTCACTCTTATGAAGTATAAAAATGGACTGTACATGAGAAGATAAGCCATATAATTTATAATTCGCGTAAAGAATTCAATTTACCAGATCATTTTTCCGCTCGACGCAGGGAAGCGGCCACTATAAAAAGACTAATAGAAGGGGACCGATGACAATAATTGGTATCCATTTCTATTTTCACTTCATATTTTTTTCAAATTCTTTTTATACCTGCGTAATATCGAACGAAGTGCACAATTATTTCTATATCTAAATCAATTGAAACTGGTTACAAGTTACGTTTATCATATGTTTTTAAAAAGTGAAAGAATTGAAGATATATTCATTGTGAGGATAGGCGAATTGTGAATGCTTATAGGAATTGACGTAGGGGGCACCACCACGGATGCGGTGCTTATTCGGAATGGAGAGGTTTACAGCACAGCCAAGGTTCCCACGGAATCAGGGAATCTACTAAAGTCCCTGCTCTGTGCCCTTGATGAAGTCAGTAAAGGAATCGCGCCGGAACAGGTCAATAGGGTGGTGTTCAGTACAACCGTAATAACAAACCTTATTGCTGAGGGCAAAACTGACCGTGTAGCTCTGTTGCTGGTTCCTGGTCCCGGAATTAATCCTGCAAGTTACGTTTTTCCTGAAAGTTTCTACTTTAAAGGAGCTATGGATTACAGGGGAAGGGAAATCCAGCCACTTGACGAAACTGAGGTTCGGGACGCAGTGGCCCAAATAAAGGAGCAGGGCTTTTCAAGAGCTGCTGTGGTAAGCAAATTCGGGCAGAGAAACCCTTCCCATGAACTCAGGATACGGGAGATCCTCAGGGAGATGTACCCGGAATGCAAAGTAGAACTCGGGCATAAAGTTTCAGGGAAACTGAATTTTCCCAGACGGGTCGCTACTTCCATGCTTGCCTCTGCAACAGGGGAGCGTTACCATAAATTTGTCACGGAGATAAAAAAAGCTCTGGAAGAAAGAAAAATTACAGCCCCTGTATATATCCTTAAAGCCGATGGAGGGACTCTGCCGATCGAAAAATCAATAGAATTCCCGGTGGAAACCATTTTTTCAGGTCCTGCGGCAAGCACAATAGGAGCCCTTGCCCTTACCTCTGAAGGGCAGACATCCGTTGTTGTGGATATAGGAGGGACCACTACCGATCTTGCCCTTATTCTTTCCGGAAAACCGCTAATTGCTTCAAAAGGCGCGAAACTTGGAAACTTCCTTACTCATGTCCGTGCTTTTGCAGTCCGTTCGATAGCTGTAGGGGGGGACAGCATTGTGAGGGTCAGGGAAACAGAGGGGGGGCTCAAAACGGTAACTATAGGGCCTGAAAGGGAAGGTCCGGCTTACTGTATGGGAGGAGAAAAGCCAACTCCAACTGATGCCTTGAGAGTGCTCGGACTCATAGAAGTTGGAGACTCTGAACGTGCAAACAAAATTATCGCTTCCGTGGCTTCCTCTCTTGGGAAAACCAAAACTGAAGCTGCTTCCCTTATAGTGGACACAACTGCAGAGATGATCGCAAAGGCAGTGAGAGAGATGTTCCTTGAATGGGAACAGGAGCCTGCTTACAGGATATGGGAAGTTTTGCAGAAGAAAAAAGAAAGGCCTGATAATGTGGTTGGAATAGGAGGTGGAGCAAAGGGCCTGATTGCAGGAGTTGCGGAAAAACTGAACGCAAAGCCTGTTGTTCCCGAATATTCCGAAGTGGGGAATGCAATAGGGGCAGCTGTTGCAAGGCCTACTCTTACCCTTAACCTGCACATTGATACCGAACAGAAGGTCTATTCCGTAGCCGAAGACGGAGAGATCGCAGGCCTTAGATTTACGGATATCGGGAATTTCAACAGGATGCGTTCTGAAGAAGCAGAAGCTTTTGCAACAAAACTCCTCAGGGAACGCGCAAAAAAGTTTGGGATTTCAGAGTACGCGGACGAAGCCGAGATTGTTAACAGCGAAGTCTTTAATGTCGTTGAGGGCTGGTCTACGGTTGGGCGGCTCTTCGATGTAAGTATGCAGATTCCGGCAGGCCTTATTCCCGAATGGAACAGGGGGGAAAAGGCATGAAGATCGGGCTTGGGAAAATTAAGGATGCACTCATAGGCGGAACCGGAAAAAACACAGGAGCCGAAAAAAAAGAACAGAATGTAGAGAAAAATGAGCCTGATAGGGTGGAGGAAATTATCATGAAATCAAATACTGCGGAGCAAAAACCTGAAAATGAACCGGAAAGAGTGCAGGAAAGCGTTCTGGAAAAAGAATCTATGGTTCCGGCAGACCGGACCGGAGCCGGAAAGACAGGGCTTATTTTCTTTCCCGCCTTTGACTGGGCAATTTCTCCAACACACCCCGAAAGGGAGGAACGCCTTCTCTATACCCGGGACCAGATCTTTGAAGAAGGACTTATGGATCTTCCCCAGATAGCCGAGTATAAACCGCGCCTGGCGGATTACAAGGATATCGCAAGGGTTCATTTCTGCGTCCCTGACATAAAAGCCCAGGCAACAACTCCTCACCTTATTGCAGCAGGCAGCTGTCTTGTCCTTGCTGATGCTCTCATGAAAGGGGAGATAAAGAACGCTTTTGCCCTTGTCCGCCCTCCGGGCCACCATTCAATGACAGTAGCCCATGGAAACCGCGGTTTCTGCAATATCAATAACGAAGCAATCCTTGTAGAATACCTGAGAAAAAAGTATGGGATCCGCAGGATAGCAATAGTGGATACTGATGTCCATCACGGGGACGGGACACAGGAGATTTTTTACAACGACCCGGATGTTCTTTTTATTTCTTTCCACCAGGACGGAAGGACACTCTATCCCGGATCCGGTTTTATGAACGAACTGGGCGGTCCCAATGCTCTTGGAAGAACAATTAATATTCCTCTTCCTCCAGGGACTCCTGATGAGGGTATCCTCTACGTGCTCGATTCCCTTGTAATGCCAATCCTTGAGGACTTCAAGCCTGAACTTGTTCTTAATTCTGCAGGGCAGGACAACCATTATACCGACCCTCTTGCAAACATGCGCTTTTCAGCACAGGGCTATGCAAAGTTAAACGAAAGACTTGCCCCTGATATGGCAGTACTTGAAGGCGGCTATGCAATCCAGAGCGCACTGCCCTATGTAAATACGGGAATAATCCTTGCTATGGCAGGGCTTGATTATTCCTGCGTGAAGGAACCTGACTTCAAGCCCGGAATGTTTGTACAGGCTGCAAGGGACAGGCAGATTCTGGAAGGAGTTGTTGCTGCTCAGCTGGAAAACTGGAAAAACCGGGACAGGCTTGTAGAAGCAGAAAAAGCAAAACATGGAGATTTTTACCGCCGGAAAAAACAGATTTTCTATGATACAGATATGATTCAGGAGTTCCAGGAAGAAAAGGTCAGGATGTGTCCTGACTGTCAGGGTTACGTAACCATAGATTCCCGTGCCCACAGCAGCATAAACGATACCAGAATATTCGGAGTTTCGATCCCTATCTATGCTTGCAGCCAATGCCAGGCAAAGGCAAGGGAAGAGTATGAGATAAGGCTCAATTCTCCTGAATACGAATACATTTATCTTCAGGATAAGAAAGCTGATGAATACAGGGCATATAATACGAGAATGAAACAGGAAACAATTTACTAAGGTTTCGAAAAGCCTTAAAAAAGCGAAAAGCCTTAAAGAAATCTCAAAATTTAAATTATTGGGATCGAAGTCATTTATTGAGGGACATTTAAATCATTTTTTGAAAAGCAGAAAGCCGTTTCCTGTAAGGGTAATCAGGTTATGGCTTTTGCCTACCTTTAAGGTAGAAAAGAGGGGTTCGAAGATTCTGTATTTTTTCTTAATTATAAGATTGATTTATTACCGTTCCTCAAACTGATTTTTGTAGGATTCAGATTTTTTATTCTGGTTTTAATTCAGATCTTTGATTCTATTTCTTAATTCTGGTTTTGATTCTGGTTTTGATTCGGATCTTTGATTCTGTTTTTTGGATCGATTCATTTACTATTCTTTGTATTTCATGCCCCTGATGTCCGATTTTATTAGACAGTCAATTCATTTTCGATGAAAGACATTCTAATTATATTAATTTTACTCTCTGTAATTAATATTATTCTGTTAACAGTGAATATTATTCAATCTGATGTCAAATATAACGGCTGGTTACAAAAATGTTTCAGTTGTAAATTTGATACTTCAGATCCTGCTCTAAAATGCAATTTATTCCTTCTACATTTAATCAGTATGCGATGCATTCGCAGAAAGTCGTTCCTCAGACAATTTGTAGAATTATACCAGATATGCCCAAGCAAAAGCAACTGAATTTTCGGTTAACTGCCCTATTAATATCTCTTTCAAAATATTAATAAACACCAATATGTTTATATTGTACTTGCTGTTAATTTCTAATTAATTGTAGGAAGTATCTCTTAAAATTTCTTCTATTACATGGAGGAATTAGAATAAACAAAATAAGGATCTTAATACTAGCCACTCTCATACTAACACTGTTCTCCTGTATTGGAGCGGCGGCTGAAATTGTTGTCCATTCAGGGCAATCGATACAGTCCGCAGTAAACAGTGCAAATAACGGCGATACAATTATCGTCGAACCCGGAACGTATACTGAAAATGTCGTTATAAACCTGAAGAATGACCTGTTGATCAGGTCCACGAATGAAGGTCCGGCAAGCACAGTAATTGCAGCTAATGACTCAAACATAAATGTGATCACTCTATCTAACTGTAATAACGTAACAATTCAGGGATTGAATGTTACCGGAGCAGGGACTGACCGCTCAGGCATTTATGTTCTAAATAGTCTTAACTGTAAAATTAAAGATAACATAATGCATGACGACGCCCTTGGAATATATATCAGGGGTTCCGGTTATACGGTAGTCAGCAATAATACCGCTACAAAGAGCCTTCTTGCAGGCCTGGGCAGGGCAATCAATATCCATCAGTCCGATTACACTACTGTTTCTAACAATAGAGTCTCAAACAACAATTATGGGATTTATATTACGGCTTCCCAGGCAAATACAGTCTCGGGAAATACCGTAAACCTCAGTGCATCTTCTGGTATAGTCATGGAGAATGCATCCAATGTCACTCTCGAAAATAACAACTTAAACTCAAACGGAGCGCATGGAATATACCTGACAAATTCAAACGGGAACTTCATGAGAAACAACAATGTGTTTAACAGTACCAACAATAGTTTTGAGATCTATTCTTCCTCAGGAAATGAAATAACTGGCAACACGGTTTCGGACAACTCTATAGATACTCTCACTCATGGAATTCACCTGAACACTGCACACAACAATGTCCTGAGAAGCAATACCGTCTCAAATAACGACTATGGAATAGCAATGATATATTCCAACAACAATGATGTTGTCAACAATACTGCATCCGGTAATAATAGGGGTATTTACCTAGCTTATACATCAAGCACAAACACGCTTTCAGATAATAAAGTACATTCAAGTATAAATGGCGGCATAGTTCTCCAGAACTGCAATAATAACAATATTGTCAACAATAAAGCGACACTGAACACTGGCGGCAGTACCACCAATGGTATTATTATCGGGGGAGCCAGCAACAATAATGTGTCCAATAACGACGCTTCCGGAAACCGCAGAGGTATTTATATAACTTCAACATCCAGCGGAAACAAAGTTTCAGGTAATACTTTAAATTCAAATTCCGGTCATGGTATTCTTCTCGAAAACGCTGGAAGTAATAACAACATTACAGGCAATACTATAAGTTCAAATGGCGGCGTCGGGATTTATCTTGTAAACTCTAACAATACCTACGTGCTCAACAATGTAGCTCCGAGCAATCTCAGGGGCATTGAAGTAAGCACCACAAATGAGAGCGTTATTTCTAACAATACAGCATCAAATAGCATTGCTTCTGGTATAAGGGTCTCACTCTCTAACAATAACACTATTTCAGGAAATAGGGTTCAAGATAACAGCTACTTTGGAATTGAATTAAATTCTTCCAGATACAATAATATCTCAAGCAACAATATAAATAAGAATATAGAAGCCGGTATGTTCCTGTGTGCTCAGAGTAAATATAACCTCATTTACAACAATTATTTGAATAACGTACGGAATACAAACAACAATAACACCGAATGCACATGGAATATAGCAAAAACTCCAGGCAGAAACATTGCGGGCGGGTCTAATCTCGGGGGCAATTTCTGGGGTAATCCTGTCCTCAAAAATGGTCATTCTCAATTGTATGCAAATAATGATTCTGATGGGGACGGCATTATTGATATTGTCTATAATGGAGACAAATTAACAGACTACCTCCCGCTTAAAGAAATCATCGTTGTGCTTCCTGAAGCAAACTTTACCACTAACGTTTCCAGCGGATATGTTCCTATGACAGTCCAGTTTACGGACCTTTCAAAGAACACAACCGGATGGAGCTGGAACTTTGGAGACGGGAACTCTTCAACTGACCGGAATACAACGCACACTTATTCGACAGCAGGAAACTATACCGTTACCCTGACTGTTAACAACGCGAATGGTACGGCTTCAATAACTGCTATAATAAATGCAATGAACCTGGATCCGAACCCGAATCCGAATAATGTGCTTCCTGAAGCAGACTTCACAACGAATGTGAGCAGCGGCGTTAAGCCTCTTACAGTTCTCTTTACCGACACTTCACGAAACTCAACGGCCAGGAGCTGGGATGTTAATGGTGACGGAGTAGAGGACTCAAACGAGGCAAGCTTTGCCTATACTTATTTCTCTAGAGGAAAATACCCGGCTACACTGACCGCCAGAAATGAAAACGGTACGGCTGTAAAAACCATCGAAATATCTGTGAGTGGCGGCGGCGGCGGCGGAGGCGGCGGCGGAGGCGGTGGATCTCCTGAACCTGCAAAGAATGTTGAAGTAAAAGAACTTTCCCAGACTTTCATTACCAATGGAAAAGCTGCAAAGTTTGATTTAACAAAGAATGCAACATGTGTCGTGTATGTGAACTTTGATTCCAAGAAGACCGTAGGAAAAACCACAACCATCGTCGAGCAGTTGAAAAACAAATCCACGCTCACCTCGAACCTGACTGATGGAGAAGCCTACAAGCACTTCAATGTCTGGGTAGGAAACAGCGGGTTTGCAACCTCAAGTAATATAGAAAATCCGACTATCTGCTTTAAGGTTGAGAAATCTTGGCTGCAGGACAAAAATATAGATCAGAACTCAATCACCCTGAACAGATATGAGGATGAGAATAAGCGTGACGATAAAGACGGCACCTGGACTCAGCTTCCAGCCAGCCTGTTAAAAGAAGACAGCAAATATCTGTACTTTACAGCTGATGTTCCGGGATATTCCTTCTTTGCAATTACAGGGAAGGCAAAAGCTTCTCCTGTTGAAACTGTAACTGACACAGAGCCTGGAGATGGGCCTGGCAATATCGGAGATGAGGTGGAAGATAAGGACTCCGAAACTGAACCGATTTCTAGCGAGATAGAAAAGAAAGGTATGCCAGGTTTCGGAATGTTTTGCGGAATAGTCGGTCTATCTGCAGCATTCCTGTACAAGCGTAAGTAAAAAGAGCAGAATATGGCAGTTTAACCATAAATTGAGGGTGAAAGTTTTAAACTTCACCCTGTTTTTTACTTTTCTTACTTTTTCATGTATTTCTTCATATTCTTTTTCTATATTCTTCTTTTTGTTCACACCTTTAACTTATTTGTTTTCTTCTTACTCTTATTCTCCTGTTTTTTCTAAGTACTGTTTTATCCTCACTTTTAAATTCATTTCCTGAATTATATTACTTTAAAATTCATTTATCGGAGACCATAGGAGAAAAAAGTCTATAACCTGAAAGTAAAAATATCTCAGTAAGATCTGGATTTATTGAAAGGAACAGTTGACTCTGATTATCAGCAGATGAGGCAAATTTTGAAGGATTAACTGTTAACCTGTTATTATGGAAGCTAATCCTGAACCTCGAAAAAGAGAAGATATAAAAATTATTTAGGCAGACTGGAATAGATATTCTTTTCTTTATGTACTTTTATAGCTATTATTCTGATATTATTTTCTAATAGATTTATATTATTTAATGTTTATTTCAGCTTGGGAAATATAAATTTTAATTATAAATAATATCATATGTGGGGGATGCAAATAAACAGAGTAATTGCTCTTTTTTTAGCTTTTCTGGTTCTTACATTAAGTTTGGGTGTCGGAGCTGCAGCTGAAATTATTGTCCAGCCAGGGCAATCAATACAGGACGCATTGAATAATTCTGTGTCAGGCGACGAGATAGTCATAAGCCCGGGAAACTATACTGAAAATCTCAGGATAACGACAGGTGACCTGATTATCAGATCACAATCCGGAGACCCTGGCGATACAATAGTAAACGCCAATAATCCGGCTCAGGACGTGATCTATGTTCAGGCTAACAACATAACGATTTCAGGACTGAGTATTAATGGTGCAGGGAATGACCGTGCAGGGGTCTACCTGGTAAGTTCAAGCAACTGTACCATTGAAGATAACGAGTTTTTCAATGATGCTCTTGGAATATACCTGAGGAATTCAGCCAACAACCTTATCCTTAACAATAAGGCTTCGGAGGGCAGAAGAGCGGTTAATATCGAACGATCTAACTATAATACGGTCTCCGGAAACGATGTATCTGATCAGAGGTTTGGAATCTACCTTTATGTTTCCGAATCGAATACGGTTTCGGATAATAAAGTAAATTCGAGCGCTGACCATGGAATTGTCCTTGAAAGCTGCACAAACACCAGCCTTGAGAACAACGCTGTAAGCTCGAATGAGGATAATGGTATCCATCTGGTTAGCTCCAGTGATAACAACCTGACAGGAAATACGGCAGATTCAAACCTTGTCTATGGTATTTATCTGACTGGCTCAAACGGCAACAACCTGACAAATAATACAGCGTTAAACAACAGCAGAGGCATTTTCCTGTTAAGGTCAGGAGATAGTACACTCTCTGGAAACATAGTTTCTAACAATAAGAACGGTATCCTTCTTACATCTGCAGGAGACAGCAGTATATCGGATAACATAATTTCACAAAATAGTGTTTCAGGAATTTCTTTGTTGAATTCTACTGCAAGCAATGTAAGTGAGAATGTACTGTCCAATAACTCGCTTGGAATAGACCTTGCTTTTTCAGGCAACAGTACAGTCGTTAATAACATCGTGCAGGACGGAGGGAGAGGGCTTAACCTGCAGGACTCAAGTAATAATTTGATCTTAAACAATACCGCTTCGCGTAACAGGTATGGAGCCTATCTGCTGCGTTCGGGCTGGAATGTATTCTCAAATAACATTGCAAACGAGAGTGATGACCATGGTATTGTTCTGGAGAACTCAAGCAACAATAATGAGATTATGAGCAACATAATAAGCTCCAACCGTGCTTATGGAATATATCTCACAGGTTCGAATGACAATAACATAAGCAATAATGAAGCTTCCGGCAACTCCAGAGGCATCAACCTTATGACGTCAAATGGGAACAGTATCCTTAATAATACAGTTCTGGACAACAGCGAATATGCAATACTGCTGTCTTATTCCATGGGCAACAATATCTCGGAGAATGAGGCTTCCAATAGCAACAGGGGCATTCACCTGAGCACTTCCAGCGATAATGTGATCTCAGGCAATAATATAATCTCAAATGGCGTTTCCGGCGTATATATGGCTTCAACAAGCAATAATAATAACTTCTTTAATAACTACCTGAATAACGATGTTAACGCGGATGTGAAACAGGGAAGCTCCGGAAATATATGGAACACAACAAAGACCGAAGGCTCAAGCATAACCGGTGGGCCGTATCTCGGAGGCAATTTCTGGGGTAAACCTGACGGGACAGGCTTCTCGCAGACTACAGCAGACAGTGATGGGGATGGCATTGCCGATAGAGTGTTGAATATCTCAAACAGCGGTTATGCTGATTACCTCCCGCTTGTGGATACCGAAACACAGCAGCCCTTGCCAGCAGAAAATTTAACGGATAACCAGACGGAAACATTTGAAAACGAAACACAAGAAGATATGGATGTTAACGAAACGGAAGAAAATATGGATGTTAACGAAACGGAAGAAAATATGGATGTTAACGAAACGGAAGAAAATATGGATGTTAACGAAACGGAAGAAGATATGGATGTTGACGAGACAGAAGAAGATATGGATATTGAATAAATAGAAGATACGGATATTAACATAAAGGAAACATCTATACCAACAAACCCGGTATAACTACTTACAAAAACGAAATAATTTATAAAAATGAAACCGCTTATAAAAATGAGATTGCTATCAACAAAACCGAGTCAAAATAAATATCGGCCAGTAACCCATACCGGGTAATTAAAACGACTTAAAAAGCCAGATGAGGGTTTAATTCCTTCATCTCATTTCCTCTTTTTCTTTCCCTTATACTGTCTTTAATAAGGTGACTTATATAAGGTCTTGATTTCTGATGAGATTTTTCTCCGGTCTGTCTTCCTGATGAGATTTTACTCTGGTCTGTCTATTTTGTGATCCGGACTACTAAAAGGATATGAACAGTATATCTGGCAGATACTGGAAGAGATCCTGGAAGGTTATAATATAGTGTTAATAAAAAAATTTATTCTAACTACCTGATTACAAACTTAAACTTACTATATTTATTTATGTAAATCTTAATCATTAAAATTAACCAGTAAATGTTAATACTCGTTTTAAAAGATAATAAAATACTCTTATATTTTGAGTGCAGCTAATTTTTTAGATCTTCAAAGTATCCGTCTCTAAATACATAATAGTCAGGAGAAATTTATCAGTATCTATTGACATGCAAGAGATGTGCAAAGATAATTCCTAATAATAATAATAATAATAATAATAATAATATATATACATATACGACTTATTTTACTCTTATTTGAGCCTTACTTGTCCAGATGTCATATTTATGGAAACATATTATAACTTTTTATTAATTTTATTATAACTCAATATCTTTATATTGTTTAACCTTTAATTTCTGGCTTATTACTGAAAGTATCAATTGTAAATTTGACTAAATGTGGGGGAATAAAATGCTGAGATTAGCCACCTTACTGGTGGGTATAATGATGTTTACAGCTGTTTCGGGCACAGGAAATGCAGCTGAAATTATTGTCGAGAGCGGGGGTTCGATACAGAATGCAGTAAGCAGCGCAAACTCCGGAGATGTGATCATCGTAAAACCCGGAACCTACACTGAAAATATCCGAATAACAGCAACACAAGACCTGGTGATCCGGTCAGAATCAGGAAAGCCAGAAGATACAATAATTACGGCTAAAAGTTCGACTACAAGTGTGTTTTACACTGAAGTCAACAATATAACAATCAGCGGGTTTAAAATCACTGGAGCTGGATCTTCCAGTGCAGCAGGGGTTTACCTGGTCAGGTGCAGCAACTGTACAGTTACCGGTAATGATCTTTCAGATAATTATATCGGGATATATCTGAGGTATTCGGACTATAACAAAGTCCTCAATAATGCCGTACTTGGGGGGTACAGGGGAATTTATTTGCAGGATTCAAATTACAACAACATATCTGAAAATGGGGCGAGTTCGAGCACACAATACGGAATTCATCTAACACGTTCTCAGAGGAACACGCTTTCAAACAATATTGCAAACTCAAACAATTACGGTATTGTGCTGGAGAATGCAAGCCACAACAGCCTTAATGGCAATACTGTGAATTCGAACAACGCATACGGTTTATATCTGACCAGTTCCAGCGACTGCGGCCTTATCGGCAACACCGCAAGCGGTAATGATAGGGGCATTTACCTTATAAGGTCAAATTCAACTACGATTTCGGGAAATAAAGTCTCTGGAAATGATGTTTTTGGGATTTTAGCTTCATACTCAAACTATAACACCATATCCGGAAATACGGCAAATACAACCTTCAGGGGCATTCATCTTGACTCTTCTGATGGAAATACTGTCTCAGACAATATTGTTGCTTTTAACAGTGTTTCCGGCTTATTCATGTGTGCCGGGAGCGATGGTAACCGTGTTTTCAACAACTACCTGAATAATACGCTGAATGCAGACATTAACAATACAAGAAACACCTGGAATGCAACGAAAACTGCAGGTGTAAACATTGTTGGAGGACCTTACACTGGAGGTAATTTCTGGGCAAATCCTTCTGGCACGGGTTTTTCCCAGGCAGCTATGGATGCGAACGGAGATGGCATTGCAGACGGTCAATATAATGGAGGAAAATATACTGACTATTTGCCTCTTGTTTTAAAATCCGGTAAGCAGCAGCCTGTACTTCCTGTTGCAAACTTCAATAGCAATGTTACAGGCGGGAATGCTCCTCTTGCTGTCCAGTTTATGGACGCATCTCAATATGCAACCGGATGGAAATGGGATTTTGAAACTGATGGTATAATAGATTCAAGCGCTCAGAATCCGGTCCATGTGTATACGGTTGCAGGAACCTATACAGTTACCCTGACTGCAGTCAATGCAAACGGCACAGCTTCAAAGACTGCTACAATAACGGTTTCAGAACCAACTAAACCGATAATGCCTGTTGCAAACTTCAATAGCAATGTTACCAGTGGGAACGCACCACTTTCCGTCCAGTTTACGGACGCATCTCAACATGCAACCGAATGGAAGTGGGACTTTGAAAATGACGGGACAGTAGATTCCACCATTCAAAACCCTGTAAAAGTGTATGCAACTTCAGGGACCTATACGGTAAATCTGACTGCAGTCAATGCAAACGGCACCAGTTCTAAGCTGATGACAATAGCCGTTTATAATCCCCTAGAGCCAGTAACTCCGGTTGCGGATTTCACTACAAATGTCACCAGTGGGAATGCTCCTCTTGCAGTCCAGTTTACCGACCTTTCCCTGAATGCAGTTTCATGGAGCTGGGACTTTGAAAATGATGGTATCTCAGACTCAAACATTCAAAATCCTGCTTATGTATACGAAATCCCGGGAATCTATGCCGTTAGTCTGAGTGCAGGCAATCAGAACGGCACAGCTTCAAAAACTGCTACGATAACTGTACTGGAAACAGAAAACATAAAAGACGTCCTGCCTGTCGCAGATTTCAGCATGAATGTCTCTGAAGGTTACGCTCCCCTGTCAGTCCTGTATACTGACCTTTCACAAAACGCAACTGAGATAGGATGGGACTTTAATAACGACGGGAAAGCTGAAGTTAACTCAAGCACGGTGGTTTATGTGTACACTTCCCCGGGAACCTATACTGTAAACCTGTTTGCAACCAATGCAAACGGCACGACCTCAAAAACCGCTACTGTAACCGTACTTAAAGAGAACAGCTCTGGAGGGAGCAGCAAAGGTGGAAGCAGTGGTGGCAGCAACGGCGGCAGCGGCGGCAGCGGGGGTTCTCCTGAGCCTTCAAAGAATGTTCAGGTGAAGGAGCTCTGTCAGGTCTTCGTTACTAACGGGGATGCTGTAAAATTTGATCTCAAGAGGAACGCGACCTGCATTTCTTACGTGAGTTTCGATGCTAAGAAGACTGCTGGTAAGACCACAACCATTGTTGAGCAGTTAAAAAATAAATCAGCTCTGGTTCCTGCATTACCTGATGGAGAGGTCTATAAATCATTCAATGTCTGGGTAGGAAACAGCGGATTTGCGAGCACTGAGAATATAGAGAATCCTGTCATTTGCTTCAAGGTTGAAAAGGCATGGATGAAGGACAAAAATATTGATCAAACTTCTATCTCCCTGAACCGGTACAGCAGTAAAACATGGGAGAGGCTTCCAGTTAATCTTTCAGGGGAAGACAGCAGGCATCTGTACTTCACAGCCGAAGTTCCTGGATTTTCTTTCTTTGCAATAACCGGAAAGACAAACGCCCTCCCGGAAGAAAGTATGGCTGAAATGGAATCAGGAGATAAAATCAGCGCCATTAAGGAAAATGATATGGAGAATACAAAATCTGAGGTTGAAAAAGAGTCCGGCCAGGTAGAAAGTATGAAATCTCCAGGGCTTGAAGCGGTTTCTGGAATGGCCTGCCTGATTGCAGTATTCCTGTACATAAGAAAAATAAGCAGCTAAAAAAATAAAATAATCTTTAAAATAAGCAGCTAAAAAAATAAAATAATCTTTAAAATAAACAGTTTAATCAATAAATAATCCTGAATAAACGGTAAAAAACATAAATAACCTGAAAAACGTTGACTGATAATGCTGGTGAAG
The DNA here is from genome assembly GCF_046529725.1 of Methanosarcina hadiensis. Taxonomy (GTDB): domain Archaea; phylum Halobacteriota; class Methanosarcinia; order Methanosarcinales; family Methanosarcinaceae; genus Methanosarcina; species Methanosarcina hadiensis. Next base: position 970,973 of record NZ_CP136241.1, read on the forward strand.
GTTTCCTTCACCTGAGTTATCAATCTTAAACTCTGTCCTTATTTTTTCAATCGCTTATTTATGCTTAATTCTTTCCTTATTTTATTGTTGAATATTGCTTCTACAATTTTCATTAATATTGCTTCTACAACTTTCATTTAATACTGCTTCTACAACTTTCATTAATATTGCTTATATGTTCTTCATTATTACAAAAATAAAAAGAAATAATAATTCTTATTATCATTTGTTCAATTAATGTTAAGATTTAAATAGTAAAATCTTCATTCATATTAATGCTAACTAATATGTTTTGCTTCCTTCTGAAGCTCTAAAAAGTACAACTTCTCCAGCAAAGAAGGAAGCTATTGTCAGGCGCTATGGATAATAACGCTGGAGGCGGCATTCTGAAGTATAGAATGATCTCCGAAAAAGAGGTATATACATGCTATGTCGCCAGGGAATTTAAAGAAAAATAAACAAAAGTAGAGGGGAATATAATGGAAACTGAGATTAAAAGCGGATTTTTTGAAGAGCTACCTCAGAAGACTCGGAAAGTGCTTTCTGGTATAGATTTTCCTGCAGAAAGGAACGATATTATTACTCAGGTAAGAAAAAATGGGGCAATCCCTGACATACTGCGGGAAGTTGGCATGCTTCCGGATAAGAAATTCAATAGTGCTGAGGATGTTGCTGAAGAACTCCACAAAATTTATATTGGTATACCTGCTTAAAAAATATAAATTATTCTTTTATTTTTTTGAGCAGTTAATGTACTTTGGGCTCTTTTTCTTGTAATTGATATGTAATTTCATTCCCTTAAACAACCATCAGAAATGGCATCGTACATAAATACCTGATACTGTGTTTATGTAGTTTTTAATACCGAGTATGCTATATGCCTGATTCCGGCAGCAGTTATCAGGATGATCACTGGTGCAGTACTGGAATTGGGTACTTATTTTTGTTTTATTGCCGGGATTTGACTGTTTTTTGTTCAGAAACCAGTGCATAAAGGTGGGAAAGTTCCCTATCGATAATTTGTGGCTTTTATTTATATTTCCTAAATATTAAATAAGTATATTTATATTATTTGCAAGACTTCCAGCTAATTGTTAGAATTCCAATCATAAAATTTTGCAGGAGAAGTTACGATAAACAGATTAATTATTTTACTTGCAACTTTTTTTGTTCTTTTGTCAGTTACAGGCACAGGAACTGCGTCTGAAGTTTTTGTCCACGAAGGAGAGTCTATACAGGAAGCTGTAACCAGTTCACTTCCAGGCGATGTGATTATTGTAAAGCCGGGGATCTATTCCGAACATATTAATGTAACACAGAATGATCTCATAATAAGGTCGGAATCAGGTAACCCTGGAGATACTGTAATTGAAGCTTACGATCCGGCTGAAGATGTATTCACGGTACATGCAAATAATGTAACATTGAAAGGGTTTACAGTTACCGGAGCCGGAACTGATTGTTCGGGCTTATACCTTTACAGGTGCAATGATTGTCTTATTGACAGCAATAAATTTGTTAATAACTATCAGGGAATATACCTGAACCACTCTTTGAATAATAAGGTTGTAAATAATGTGGTTCTCAACGGCGGCAAGGGAATCGCTGTTGAGAAGTCCGGTCATAACTCCATTTCAAGAAACAAAGTTTCTGAATGCGGATATGGAATATCCATCCTGAAGTCTAAAGAAAACAGGATTTATAAAAACACAGTTCAGGAAAGCAAAAACTACTGCATCTTGCTTTTATCTTCAAACAGCAACACCCTTTCCGGAAACCGTGCTTTTGACAGCAGCAGAGGTATCCACTTTGGAAACTCCGACAGCAATACTCTCACTAATAATACTGTTTCTTCAAACGAGATCTGCGGACTTTTTGTTTGTCCAAGAAGCGATGAAAATCTCATTTATAATAACTACTTCAACAATACTCTGAATATAGAGGCTAACAACGGAACTGCAAATGCTTACTCCAGGCCAAAAACCAGAGGGGAAAATATCGCAGGCGGTCCCTATACCGGAGGGAATTGCTGGGTAACACCTGACGGGACAGGCTTCTCGGAAACAGCAGTTGATGCCGATAAAGATGGTATTGCTGATGAGAGCTATGAGTTTGAGACCAGCGATTATTTTGATCCTTTGCCCCTTCTAGCTTACAAATCCCCTGACCCTGTGCTTCCTGAAGCAAACATGAGCATCAATACTCCGGAAAGTTATGCTTCCTATTCTGTCCAGTTTACCGACCTTTCCGAAAATGAAATAGCCAGGAGCTGGGACTTTGAAAATGACGGGATCGTTGACTCCTCGGATGAGATGCCTGTTCATACATATCCGTCTCCAGGGACCTATTTCGTCAGTCTGACAGTAAGCAACGCAAATGGCACGGATATAGAAACTACCATAATAGATGTTGAGGAAGATAGCGTAACTGAGATACAGCCTGGATCCGGCTCAGGTGAAAGAGACGCAGAAGACGCAGGCTCACAGGCAGAGCAGAGTTCGGAGCCGGAAGAAGTAAACATGCTGCCTGGATTTGAAATGATTTACGGGATTTTCTGCCTGGTTTCAATATTTCTGTATAAAGAATCCAGAAAGTGACAGTAATGAGAAATAAAATTCATAAGGAAAAAGTAGCAGTGATGAGAAACAAACTTCATAAGGAAAAACCTCATACGAAGACTAAACTGAAACCTTCCACATGGAGGAACCTTAATAAAACCCTGGGAAACTTTTGAAAGGTATGCCGAAGAATACGATGCCTGGTATGAGAAATATGTGCCTGCATATGAATCCGAAATTCTTGCCCTGAAGACCTTTATTCCGGAAAATACCGGAAAACTTAAAGCCCTGGAGGTCGGAGCTGGAACGGGAAGGTTTGCAGCTTCTTTCGGGCTTGGTTACGGGCTCGAACCTTCAGGGGCTATGGCAAAGATTGCAGAAAAAAGGTGCATTCAAATGGTACTCGGGGTTGCAGAGTCCCTTCCCTTCAAAAGACAGAGTTTTGACCTTATTCTAATTGTGGCTGCACTCTCTCTTTTTAAAGACCCTGTAAAAGCACTCTGTGAGGCTGAAGGTGTTCTCAGGCCGGGCGGGCAAATTATTATAGGGATACTTGACAGAGACAGTCTGCACGGAGATTTTTATGAGTCGAGGAAAAAAGAAGGCAAGTTTTCTTCCGGAGCTAACTTCCTTTCAACCTCAGAAGTATCAGGCTGGCTTTTAGATTCCGGATTTAAAGAAATTAAAGTCTGCCAGACACTTTATATGCAGCCTGAGAATATAGAGCATGTAGAGCTTCCACAAAAAGGATCCGGAGCAGGAAGCTTTGCAGTGATCTCAGCAAGAAAATGATGTCCTTACCGAAAAATGAGGTACTTGCCAGAAAATGGGATTCTTAACTGTTTTGTAATTCATTGTTACACGTTTCTTCATAATTAAGTTTTCAGTTCGGCGGATAATTTCAGTTCAGTGGATAATATCAATTCAGTGGATAATATCAATTCGGTGGATAATATCAATTCAGTGGATAATATCAATTCGGTGGATAATATCAATTCATCGGATAATTTCTGATATACTCGGTCTATGATCGGACAGTTTCTATTGACAGTTTCTATTATATGAGGCATGTAACATTATATTTATATTATAAAAGTCCATCCAGTTACTAATATATTTATTGCTTTTCTAAATATTCAGTTAAGTCGCACATATATAATAGACAATATTTAATGGAAATAAGTAAATTCATGCGTTTTTCGATTAAGAAGGGAATATAGTGAATCCTTTATTTCAGAGGCATTTCTCAAAAACGTATACTGATGGGGCTTGAAAAGGGAATTGATTTTTAGCATCGATGCGTGAAACCTGAAACTGGTTTTTGCTCTGAAATCGATAGCGCATTGTCAGGACATATCTTAGTTTGAGAGGGTTCCATGGCAAGTATACTGGTGGTAGAAGATAATCCGATGAACATGGAATTGGTGACATGTCTTCTGGAATCAAACGGAATTGAAGTCACACAGGCAGCGGATGGATTAGAAGCACTCGATAAGATCAGGAACTCCCTCTTTGACCTTGTATTGCTGGACATCCAGCTGCCCGAAATGGGAGGGCCGGAGGTCTTAAAACATATTAAGGAGAATCCGGCTTTGCAGAAAATAAAGGTTATTGCTTTAACTGCACAGGCGCTGGTGGGTGATAAAGAGCGTTTTATTGATGCAGGCTGCACTGGTTACATCTCCAAACCAATAGATGTATTTCATTTCATGGATGAGCTAAATGCTTTTTTAAGTGATGGGGATGCGTAATCCATGAAGATACGCGAAAAGACGCTGACAATTCTTGGTATTACTTTCATACTTCTGTCTTTATTCCTTGTAGTGGCTACCGAGCAGATAATGGGAAAAAGTTTTGAACTGCTGGAAAAGGACGATATATCCAGGAATATGGAAAGGGCAAAAGCAGCACTTGATAGCCAGATAACTGTACTGGATATGATGACCTATGATTACGCTGTATGGGACGATACTTATTATTTTGTCCAGGGACAATCTGACGATTATATCGACGGGACCCTTTCCCCTGAGTTAATAACCAATCTTGATACCAATTTTATACTCTTTTATGACTCTACAAATAATCTGTACTATGCTACTGCAGTAAAACAGGGTGCAACCGAACTCTCAAACGTTTCTGACACGATGCTTGATTGCATTGCTGCAAATGAACGCCTTTTTTCTCACTCTTCACCCGACAGTCAGGTATCCGGAATAATTAATTCTCCTGAAGGACCTTTACTGATTTCTTCCCATCCCGTTACAAGGAGTTCCGGAGAGAAACCTGTAGCAGGCACCCTCATGTTTGCCAGGGTTATAGATGATAACTTGATAAAGGAGCTTGCAGGAAGAACAAGCCTGTCCCTTGAAACAGAAGCTTTCAATCAGGAGAATACAGCATCACCTTCCGGTATAAAATCGTCCAGTATTGCAGCAGTTGCTCCACAGGGGAAAAATAGCTTCAATATAAGTTATGTGAGTGAAGCTCTGGTTGTTGGGACAACCGTACTGAATGATATAAATGGAAAACCTGTACTGTCTCTTAATGTTGAGATGCCGAGGGATGTTTATCAACAGGGCCAGTCTGCCATACACTATATGTTTATTGTGATTCTGATCATGGGACTGGTATTTACAATTGTCCTTTCGTTTTCACTTGAAAAATCGGTGTTATCCCGCATATCCTTACTGAATACTAACCTTACGGAAATTTCTAAAAAGGGATCACTTTCTTCTCGCGTAAACATTAGCGGTGTCTTTCTCGTAGATGCCGAAACGTCTGCCATAGTTGAGGTAAACCCGGTAGCTGAGGAGCTGATTGGCTTGCCTTCAAAGGAAATCATCGGCAAGTCTTTCCATCAGTTTATCTGCAAAGCGGACGAAAGTGAATGCTCCAGCCTTAATTCAGGGTTTAAAACAGATCGGTCCGAGCGTGTATTGATCAATAGGGACGGGAATAAGGTCCCCATCATGAAATCCATGGTACCCATAACAATCTCGGATAAAAAATACCTGGTAGAGAGTTTTGTGGACCTTACCAGAATCAAACAGGCAGAGGACAGCCTGATCCAGGCCAAGATCACAGCAGAGACTGCAAATCGTGCCAAGAGCGAGTTCCTTGCAACCATGAGTCATGAACTGCGGACTCCCCTGAATTCAGTCATAGGTTTCTCCGACCTGATGATGACAGGCAATGTCGGAGAGATATCTGAAAAGCAGAGGAAATTCCTGGGCAATATATCCATGAGTGGAAAGCATCTGCTTGCTCTCATAAACAATATACTTGACATATCCAAGATCGAAGCTGGTAAAATGGAGTTGAGTTGCGAAACTTTTGATGTGGAGGAAACTGTTAATGAAGTAAAGCAGCTAATATCGCCTCTTATTGAGAAAAAGGGGCTTAAAGCAGAGTTTTCCCTGGACGAGAAGCTTGTAAGCATTTACGCAGATAAGACGAGGTTCAAACAGATTCTTTTCAATCTTGCAAGCAACGCTATCAAGTTCACTCCCGTAGGTGGAAATATAAACATATCCTCACAAATATGTGGAGAAACCGCACAATTTACCGTAAGAGATACCGGCATAGGAATTGATGAAAAGGATCAGCACAGGTTATTCAGGCCCTTTACACAGCTCGATTCTGCTACAAACCGCATGTATGAAGGAACAGGGCTTGGGCTTTCCCTTGTTAAAAGTTTTGTAGAGATGCATGAAGGGAAGATATGGTTTGAGAGTGAAGTTGGGAAAGGCACAGCTTTTACTTTCGAAATACCTTTAGCAGCCTGCTTAAATAAAGAAGGCACAAATAAAGAAGGTAATGCAGAAGCAACAAAAGAGCCTGCTGAATCGATAAATGAGAACACTGAAACAATAAAAAAGCAAGCTGAGATAAAAGAGCAAACAAAAACGGTACCAGAGGATACCGGGAATGCCTATTCACAAACTCTCAATGTTCCGCAAATAATCGAGCCTGCAGATAGCAGCGGTGACGAGCCTTTGATACTTGTGGCGGAAGACGATGATGCTTCAAGGGAGCTGCTTGAGTTCACCCTGACACAGGAAGGCTACCGTGTTGCATCTGTTCCCAATGGAAAAGAGGCTCTTGAACTCGCTAATAAGATGAAGCCTTTTGCAATTACCCTGGACATTATGATGCCAGGAATGAGCGGATGGGAAGTCCTGAAGCATTTGAAACTGGAAAAACAAACCTATGACATTCCAGTGATAATAACTTCCATGCTGGATGAAAGAGAGCTGGGAGTCGTATGGGGGGCTCTGGAACACTTCATCAAACCTGTTCAAAAGGATAAATTACTCTTAACACTGGAAAAGATCAAAGAAAAAGAAGCAAAGCCATCTTTCAGTGTGCTGATGGTAGATGATGAAAAAACTGCAGTGGAACTTGTAGCTGCAATGCTATGCGAAAATGAGTTCAATGTGCTGAAGGCTTACGGAGGACGGGAGGCCATAGATATAGCATGCAAAGAATTACCTGATGTGATCATTCTTGACCTCATGATGCCTGATATCAGCGGTTATGATGTCATAAAAGCGCTTAAGAGCAGGCCTGAAACTATCGATATTCCCATAATTATCTGTACTGCTAAGGATCTGGACTTCTATGAAATAAAAGAACTTGATAAGAACGTGTCCAGCATCATGCATAAAGGTATGTTTACCAGGGATGACCTGCTCGAATGTATTGGACAGATTCAAAAAGCGAATCAAGCAGATTCAAAAAGCGAATCAGAAAGAAATACTGGAAAAACCGGAAATTGATACAGATAACCGAAATATGTAAAATAAACCTGTGACAGAATAAGCCCGTGACAATTGGTCTGATACCGGTTTAAGTCACATACGAGGTTTAGAACTGATATTGTAAGTAATCGTCTAAGCATAGATGCAGATTATTATTTTCTAACAGTTTTATTCCAGCAGTTCTATTCCAGCAGTTTTATTCCAGCAGTTTACTAGCAGTCCTATTCCAGCAGTTCCATCTCCTGCAAATCTATATTTTTTCGTAAAATGTCAAACCTCCATTTTATCCTGTATTTCATCCAGCCTCTTTTTCCCGATATCAATAAGCTTCATCAGTTCTACGTACTCGTTTTCTGAGATTATACTGCCAGGAGGCAAAGTTTTCACAGTAATCCCATAAGAATAAAGCAAAATTCCGTTCCAGGCTGCAAAATGAGGACCTGATAGATATTCACAGGGTAGTTCCCATCTGGATTTTACGTTTTCGAATCCGTCAAAAAGATAATAAATAGTTCCGTTTTTCAGGATCCGGGTAAATTTCAGGAACACATTAACCATACTCTCATCCGGTTTGCATTAAAAAATTGAAAGAAAGAGTTTAAAAGAAAAAAATAATTTTTCTGTTTTTCAGGTTCCCTTTAAAGTTTCTTTGATTCCTGTGAGCCTTTCAAAGGGAAATTAAAGTTCGGCCAGTTAAAACTCGAGCAGTTAAAGCTCGAGTTCGGTCACTTTTTGCCCTTTTGCACTGGTAACGGTCGCGGAGATATCTTTGAATTTCGGGACTCCTGTACCGCTTGTCTCATCCGAGACCAGCATGTTGGACCACGGGCTTTTGGGCATATACGCAATACCTTTATGAGGGGTCTCGTATCCTGATTCCTCTGCTTTGACCACAACCGTTCCGTAAGAATTTTTCACGATTACTGTTTCGCCTTTCTTCACACTCAACTGCTTGAGATCGGCAGGGTCCAGTTTTATTACGGCAGAGCGGTCCCTGTATTCTTCCCCGAAGCGGTTTTCAATCATGGCTTTGTCCTGGAAGATATCCCTGTAGGTTACGATCCTGATCTTCATTTCAGGGGCTTTAAGAAAAGATCCGAAATCCATTACAGAGCCTCCATTATCTCTTTGAGAACTGCTTCATCCGAAGGTCTTTTTGTCTCAACAGCAGGCTTAAAGTCTACCTTCACCCCGTCCATGCGTACTGCACTTCCTCCTGACTCTACCCCACCTATTGCGGTGCTGATGTAGACTTTTGCATTCCTGGAAGTAAGGGTTTCACAGGGATCGATTACGATCATAGGAATTTCACGCAGGTTTTTTGCAATGGAGCCGGGAAGGATTGAAAATAGGTCCGAACCAACAATAAGTGCGGCATCAACGGTTTTTGCTTTAAGAGACTCTACAATAGAATATTCCGGCCCGTGCTTCACAGTTCCGTCTTCGAATTTTACACTGTTTACGTACCCGGTTTCCTTAAAGAGCTTTTCATTAAAGCCCAGCATATTGTACTGTCTTACCATAGGTACCAGATGGAAATTTGCTTTTTCGTTCAGGGCGTTCATGAGCCGGATAAGGGGTTCGATGTTATTCAGAGAATAAACGAGGCCGAGCCCTACAAAAACCACACCGAATTTTGCTCCTTTGAGGATGTTTGCCAGTTCAAGAATCCTTTTAGGGGGGAAATTGTACGAGGTTTTCGGGAGCTTTCCTGCAAGTGCTGCAATAATGGCATCAATGAACTCTGCATCTCCTCCAGGCGGGATCTGGAAGAAATAGTTCCCGCAGATCTTTGCAGTATGGGATTTCCGGACATCTATGCAAATTGCAGTCCTCTCCTCTTCCCAGCCTCTCTGCTTTTCAGTTCCCCTGGGGAAATAGGCATGTTTCGAAAGTTGACGCGGGTGAGAGTCCGATGGGTCTGTTCCCCAGAATATAGAAACATCGGCTTTATTTCTCACATCATCAAGAGTGCAGACTTTGAATTTGTTGTTAAGGAGGGCTTCAATTACTTTACCAAGGCTAAATGAAGAAGCATCATCCAGAGTTGCATTGGTTTTTCTTGCAAGTTCGATTGCAAGTTCCTGTGCTTCACTGCTGGAACTTCCAAGCCCGAAGATCAGGGGGTTCTTTGCATTCTTCAGGATGGCTGCAGCCTCACTGATAGCAGCTGCTTCATCCACGGGCTTTTTGTCGACCCGGAAGGCTGCACTCTCCTTCCCGTCTTTCATATGAGCTACCCCTACCCTGCAGGCGGTGTAGACTTTATTTACTGTGTTTTTTTCAGACTCGACTTCTATATCGTCACAGAGCATTCCGCATCCTGTGCATACGTAATAATTCTTCTCTACCATCCTTTCGCCTCACACAAACTCGATTGCTTCTACAGGGCAGGTCACTATGCAACCATTACACAGGATCTTGTTCTTTCCGAATCTGCGGCACTCGCCCAGGTTCTGGGCTTTCACAACCCCGTCTTCGATAGTCAGGACCAGCCTGCCAGGATTCGTTGGGGCATTTCCGGAACCAACTCCATAAGGGTCGTTTGCCACATTAGGGGGGCAGGCAACTACACAGTTTCCGCAGCCAAAACAGAGGTCTTCATGCACTATAAGCCCTGTTTCGGTTGCCCCTTCTGACGGTTTGAAGAGGCCGCTGATCTTTTCGTAATTTTCTTTATATTTGGGTTCTTCTTTAAGGGGTGGGCAGTCCTCAGGTTTCAGCTCACGGGCCATAAGGGCAACTGCAAACGCCATACAGGAGGCTTTCCCACATTTTTTGCAGTTAGTCTTTGGGAGCATCTGATAAATTTCCATTGCATTTGTCATTTCAGGTCACCCTTCACTCAAATTTATCATAAAGCTAGTTAATGAAAAGGCAGGTTATGCCTGTCAGGTAAGTATTGCCTGTACAGCTCAGGTATTATCTATACAGGTCATCAAGATTTCCCGGAAATTTCTGCTGGAGAATGTCCGGTTTGAAGAAAGCACTTTTTAAGAAGATCAAGTGCCCAGGTACACTGAATACGATATTAATACATTCAATTAAAGAGATGAATGTAATCCACCTTAAACTATTGCTTTTTAATTCTCAATGTTAATCCTGATTTACAGCGTTAACGGCTTCCAGAAATCAAAGCTTGAACTCATAGCAGGGTTATGTCCTTTTGCAGGCTGAAAGAAATACTGTGACGTGAACGAAAAGTAAGGGTGGCTGGAAGAGGGCAAAAATATTTATATATGCTCTCTCCTGCCTTTACAGTTTTATTCAAAGTTCCTTTTTGAGCAGGCTGACAGAACAGATCAGGAAGGTCTGAAGAAAAGCTCACAGTGGCAGTTTCCGTCTTTTTCAATTTCGTCCTTATGGTAAATACAGGGACAAACTATCTTTCTATCTTCTTTCTCATCGCCTGTTACTATTCTGCAGGGACAGTAACGCCTTCCAAACTTTTCTACCCTTGAAGCAAGCCCGTCGAGGACATATTCAAGGGCTTCCCTGTCCGGATTAAGCTTATATCCTGCTTTTGTTGCGTATTTTTCTGTCCATTCATACATCTTATCTTTTAATTCATTATGTCCATTCATGTAGAAGTCCCTCCTGTTTTTATAAGAGTGATACTGATAATTAGCGGGAGGTTATATGCGAAAATACAATTAGCCAGTCAGGGCTTTTTTGCTCTTGAATTTTTCTATATTTAGATAACTCTTTGCATATTTAAAGAGCATCCCCCACTCCGCATATGAGCTTCCCGCATAAGTGAGAGGTTATTTAACAGCAATTAGACGCTGATTGGTCGATTACGAATTAAGTTCTCAAACTATAAATCAATTGGTGAGCAGTATATATAGATATATAAGCTGTACTTCGCGTTCTGGTTAAGATCAAAGGGAAGCGTCCTGATTTAAAAACAATCTATTTTCCAATTGATAAAATATTTAAATTACCGGGATAAAATTAACAGACTCTTTTGGTGACTTAAAATATTTTAATAGAAACCAAAAGTTAATATATTCAGTTATAATAGCTAGAATATAAATATAAGTTACAATATATAAATTATGTGTTTAATTAATCCAAAAATTCTCCGGAAACTGCGGGGAAATCTATTAAAAACTGCTGCTTCTCAATCCTCTATACTAAAGCATCTGGCAGGGATTTCGAAAACTTTTACAAATAAAGGTTTTGGTTTTGTACAAAACGGCTACGTATTTATCCTGTTTGAGAGAAAATTTATATTGAGATTTATAAACCAGAATCATAAACAAAAATCCGGAATCCTGAAAGCCGGAAGTCTATCCCGGATTATATACCGCAGTTCACCGGATCAGAACATGCAGTATATGCTTTTTCTGCATTGATTTTAAAATATGCAGATGATTATTATAATATATTTACAAAGTTTAACTTACAAATCAAAGTTTAACTTACAAATCAAAGTTTAACTTACGAATCAAAGTTTAACTTACGAATCAAAGTTTAACTTACAAATTATACAATCAATATCTAGCAATGAATATCAGTTCAAAATTTGAAAATATTCGTAGATACAGGAGTAACCAAGCATGCGAATCGGAGTCTACATTTGCCATTGCGGTTTGAACATTGCAGGAGTAATTGATGTCTCAGCCCTTGAAAAAATGGCAGGTGAACTGGAAGATGTGGTGCTTGCCCGGGAAGTACAGTTTTTATGTTCCGATTCCGGACAGGAAGGCATCATTAAGGACATAAAGGATTATAAAATTGACAGGGTTGTGGTAGCCGCATGTTCCCCGAGGCTGCACGAAAAAACCTTCCGGCATGTTATGGAAAAAGCCGACCTTAACCCATACCTTATGGAAATGGTAAACATAAGGGAGCAATGCTCCTGGGTGCACGCCGATGACCCTCAGATGGCAACCCAGAAGGCTTTTGATCTGATAAGAATGGGAGTTGCAAAAGCCCGTTTCCTCAGGGAGCTGAGTGCAACAAGCTCAAAAGCCAGCAGAAATGTCCTTATCATAGGCGGAGGAGTTGCAGGAATCGAAGCTGCCTTAAACCTCGCAGAAGCCGGTTTTCCCGTAACCATGGTAGAAAGGGAGTCCACGATAGGGGGCAAAATGGCCCTTATGAACGAGGTGTTTCCTACAAATGACTGTTCTATCTGTGTACTTGCTCCCAAGATGACAGAAGTCCAGAACCATCCGAATATTACCCTTTACACTTATTCCGAAGTCACCGATATCTCAGGGTCTGTCGGAAAATTCCATGTGAAGATCAAACGAAAACCCAGGTTCGTGCTTGAAGACAAATGCAAAGGCTGTGTTGACCTGTGCTCGGAGGTCTGCCCTGTTGAAATTGAAAACCCTATGAATTACGGGGTTGGAAAGACCAGGGCTATCTATATGCCGATCCCGCAGTCTGTCCCTCAGGTCGTGCTTATAGACCCTGATCACTGTGTGGGCTGCGGGCTCTGCCAGCAGGCATGTCCTGCAGAGGCTGTGGACTATGAACAGAAACCAGAGGAAATAGAGTTTGAAGCAGGAGCCGTAATTGTTTCAACGGGCTACCAGCTCTTTGACGCTTCCAGGAAAAAGGAGTACGGGTTTGGAAAATATCCTGACGTCATAACAAATATGCAGCTTGAAAGGATGCTGAACTCTGCAGGGCCAACAGGTGGAAGAGTCATTGTACCTTCTACAGGCAAGCCTCCAAAAAGTGTCGCATTTATCCAGTGTGTAGGGTCTAGGGACAAAACCATAGGCAATGAACACTGTTCAAGAGTCTGCTGTATGGCAGCACTTAAAAATTCCCAGATGATAAAGGAACGCTACCCTGACACCGATGTTACAATCCACTACATTGATATCCGGGCTGCAGGGGAGATGTACGAAGAATATTACGCAAGGACACAGGGAATGGGCGTTGACTTCATCCGCGGAAAGGTTGCCGAGGTCTATGCGGGGGAAGACGGAAGACCTGTTGTCCGCTACGAAAATACCCTTGAGTCCAGGATTGAAGAAGAAGCCCATGACCTTGTAGTGCTTTCCACGGGCTATGAGCCGAGCAAAGCTGCAGAAGGAATAGGCAGGATGCTTAACCTTGCCAGACGCCCTGACCGTTTCTTTGCAAGTGCGCACCCGAAGATGCGCCCTGTAGATGCCCCGGTAAGCGGAGTCTTCCTTGCAGGCTGTGCCTCGGGCCCCAAAGAAATCCAGGTATCCATAGCCCAGGGAAGTGCATGTGCTTCCAAAGTTATGCAGCTCCTCGGGACAGGAGAGCTTGAAGCCGATCCCATGGGTGCCCATGTTGATGCGGACAAATGCATAGGCTGCAGGACGTGTTTGGAAGTCTGCAAGTTCGGAAAGATCACAATCGAAGATAAAAAAGCTGTTGTTGATGAGGTTTCATGTTACGGCTGCGGAGACTGTAGTGCTGCATGCCCTGTTGGTGCAATCCAGATGCGTAACTTCGAAAACGAACAGATCCTTTCCCAGGTAAGAGCTGCAACAGCCCATAAGTCACAGAGCCCGTTTGTTGTGGCTTTCCTCTGCAACTGGTGCAGTTATGCCTGTGCAGACCTTACAGGGATGTCAAGGATCCATTATCCGACAAACATCAGGGTTATCCGCACCATGTGTTCTGCAAGGGTAAACCCGGAATTCGTGCTTGAAGCCTTAAAGGGCGGAGCTGACGGAGTTCTTGTTGCGGGCTGCAGGATGGACGAATGCCATTATATCCACGGAAACTTTGATGCGAAAAAGCGCATGGATGTCTTAAAAGAAGTCATAAAGGAAATAGGGCTTGATCCCAGAAGGCTCAGGACTCTCTGGATCTCGGCTGCCGAAGGGGAACGCTTCTCGAATACGATAACCGAATTTGTAAAGGAGCTTGAAGAAATCGGGCCCATAGGGAGTGAGTTCAAACAGGAGTGTACTACCGGAACCGGAATCGAGGAGGCGGTACAGTGAGCGAGAAAAAAACCGAAAATTCCTATGAATATCCTGCGGAGCACTCAGAAAAATGCCCGGGTCAGGATATTCACATATGCAGCGGGTGCTGCGGAACCGGAGAAATCGAAGGATCTGAAACCGAAGTTTGCGAACCTGAATCAAATGATCTGGAACCGGAAGAGCCTGAAGCTGCAGTTTCCGAAGGCAGCGAGGAAGAGAACCAGGAAAAGATTACGGTTACAACCAGTATGGACGTACAGGGAACTCATTTCCTTTACACGCAGGCAACCGAGAAATCAATCAAAACCCTCGATTATGATTATAAGCGTTGCAATGGCTGCGGGATCTGTGCTGAAATCTGCCCCACAAAAGCCCTCGAAATGGGTCCATTGCATGAGATTGCGACCGGTCTTGATGCCCCTGCTGTAATGATGGACCTTGAAAAGTGCACATTCTGCAGGATGTGTTCAAACCTCTGCCCTGTACATGCAATTACTTTTGAAGCCATTGGTGAGGTTCCTGATGAAAAACAGTACCCAAAGTACGATGCTTATGTAAATATTAACGAAAAATGCCTGCCGTGTGCTCTCTGTGAAGGAGCCTGCCCTCAGGATGCAATAGAGGTTGAATTCACTTTCCCTAAAAAAGAAGAGATTGCCCCTTTCAAAGAGGGCGTGGAAGGTGAAATTGAAATCGACATGGAAAAATGCAATTTCTGCGGGATCTGTGCTAAATTCTGTGATGCTGTTATCCTGCTTGAACGCGAACCCACACCTGACAATCCTGTGCCTTTTGAGCAGATACTTGTTGACACGGACAAATGCGACTATTGCGTACTCTGCCAGGACATCTGCCCTGAAGAAGCAATAAAGGTCAAAGGGGAACGCCCCTGTGAAGCCCCAAAAGTGGAAGGAAAAGTAAAGGTTGACGACCTGAAATGCACGCAGTGCGCGCGCTGTAAGGCTGTCTGTCCTTATGAAGCTGTTGACCTGCAAAAGCCCATGGAAGGTAAACTGGACCTTATCGAGGTCAACCTGAAAGAGTGTGACCCTCAGGGCTGCCGCGGCTGCTTCAATGTCTGCCCATCTGACCTCTGGTACGTTCCAACGGACCCTGAAGACCCGAGAAAGCTTGCCTTTGCCGAAGACTTCTGCATGTACTGCGGAGCCTGTGTAAAAGCCTGCCACCTTGACGCTATAAAAGTGGAAAGGACTGATGTTCACCACACTGAAATCCCTGACACTCCCTGGGCTGCCCAGTGGAGAGATGCAATCGAGTCCCTGAAAACCGGTGTCAGGAAAGGAGTTGACCGCGCGGTCTTCAGAGAGACTGAGACCCTCAAAGCCCAGAAGTTCCTGGGCATAGAGCCTCCGTGTACTGATGAAGAGGCACTTGCATCCGTTCAGGCAAAAATCGATTCCCTGATGCCTGCCCTTAAGAGTGCAAAGATCAGGAAGCTCTGGGAAACCGAATCCCCGGAAAATGCCGCTGCAGCAGTAAAAAAGAAAATTGAAGGCTAAATATTGAGAGAGCACGGTAGCAGAATTAGATTTGAAAAATATCCAGGGTTTGAGAATACTTCTCTTACTCTGGAACAGCCTTTTAATTTAAAGGTAAATATAAAAACCCCCGTCAGATCGTCTGGCGGCCCTTCCCAAAAATCAGATAGGAACGGGAAGAAGTTTAAAAGAAAAATATCAAAAGGAGATTAAAAAGAAAAACATCAAAAGGAGATTTTCAGGCACAGTAAATCAATTCTGTTTATTATCACGATGTTTTCTGTTAATTTACCTGCAGTTTTTTTGTTGCTTTACTCTTTTTTCTTCTTTATTGCGGGAAAGACCGCTCTCCTCTGTCGAGCGGGACAGGACATACACGGTAAGGCGAATAATGTTGTCCGAAAAAGTTTTCTTTTACCTCGTTAACCGTTTTATGTTCGCATAGTATCAAAAATCCCCGCCAGACAGGCTGGCGGCCTTACCCATAATAAGAAAGAAGAAATTTGAAAATCAGCAAAGTAATAAAACAAACTATCGTTTTAGTTATTATTTTCCAATTTAGTTATTGCTTTCCTTGAATCTTCCCGATTTGATATTTTTCCGTATCTTTTTTTAAAGCCAGGTTCAGGATCTGCACTTTTCTTTTACAACCATAACAGGTACTTTTGAGTGCCTGACGGTATTTTCCGCAACACTTCCCAGAAGTATTCTGTCGAGGCCAGTTTTCCCGAGACTGCCCATAACCACAATATCCATTGCCTCCTTTTCGGCATGGCGGATTAGCTCATCTGCGGGATGCCCTTTAAGCAGGACGGTTTCTACCTTTACTCCTTCCATTTCTCCTGCTCTTTTTACATAGTTTACAGCCTTTTTTCCTTCTTTTTTCAAAGCTTCGCACATTCTTTCCCAGTCAAAATCCACTGCCATCGAAGAAAAATAATCCGTTGATACCACATAGACTGCGTAAACAGTCCCTCCGCTCAGGCGGGCAAGTTTTATCGCATTATTAGCAGCCATCCTTGAACAGACCGAACCGTCTGTTGCGATCATTACTTTCTTAAAAGTCACGTCCCCCATGCAGAATCCCATTTACATATTTTTGTCGCAAGAAATATAACTGCATTGGAGTTTGGGAAGTTCAACAGCAGACTGGTTTTCGATGCCGAAACTATTTTTTTGGAGGAAACACCAAAAAGCCAGGTTCAGCCGTTGTAATTAAACCGTAATTGATTCAAAACTATAATTCTATATATGGGAATAAATTATTGTATAAACCATGGCAGACTTTCTTGGGAATTTCCTTTCTGGTTTAATACAAAACATTCCGTATTTGAAAGACCGCAACGTAAGTCCTGAAGTGGTGCTTGGAGTATCGATGCATCTACTCCTTATCGCTTGCTTTATCGGTTTATTCGGTTTGTTAGTAATGAAATTTATGTGATTTTTGTAGGTTCGGTTGTTGTTCAATTATTGTTGATACTTAGCTCTGAGCAAGATTGATACCTAGCTTTAGGTAAGTGCCGTTTCAGGAAAAAAAGAAAATAAGAATTGGGATTTTTATAAAAACAATTTACCTTTTCAATGAAATATCCCGCAGGTTATTTAATCAAAAAACTGGCTCTGGTCCGGGAAAGAAAAATGCCCCTGCACTATGAGCCATTTATCCCCGCGTTTTTCAAATACCTTTGTGACCCTTGTCTGAAACTTTGTCTTTTTCCCATCAATCTTTGCTTTGAGAATGGCATCAATGGATGCCCAGGCTACATCTCCAGCCGCAGAAATTGATACCCAGCTGTACTCCAGGCCTGGTTCCTCAATCTGAGACCAGTCGCGCTCGAACTGGGCCTTAATCGCTTCCGGGCCCACACGTTTTTCGTTTGCACCCGTGCCATATATCACAACATCGGCATCAGGGGCGATAAGAGACATTGCGCTTTTCAGGTCGTGTTTTGCATAACTCTCTGCAAATTTATCTAGAACAGCTCTAACTGCTTTTTCAGTTTCGTTATCTGCTTTCATTAAACTCCCTCAAAAATATTAGCTACTGAGGAATGACAGTAAAAAGATTTAAAGATTCTTCTCAGCCGCTAAATGATAAATTTTATGCAATTTTTACCTCCTGCTTTCCGGTTCAGGATTCTGCTTCTTTTTTGGAAAAAGGAACTTTTATATCAGTCTAATTTCTGGAAAATTTCTACTGAAGCAGTTTATTTTTTATAATTTATTTTGTACTGTGTGGGGGGCTGTAATCATTTTACTTTATATACAGAGATACCTTTATACATTCTACCGAACCTTTTACATTCAGTTTCTTATAGTTTCTCGTTAATATTGCCACAACTGCCAGCAAACACCTAAAAGAGCTAAGAAAGGAACCAGGCGCAGAAAGAGAGGGTTAATAAGAAAAGGTAGTAGCGAGCCGATGGACTTAAAAGGAAAAGGAGAGCAAAAAGAGCTAGATTTTAAGGATGAGTTTAGGAAAGCCAAATGAAAGCTAAAGGAAAGCTAAAGGGAAACCAGAGAAATTAAGGATAATAAGAGAGGTTTAAGAAGGATTAAGGCGCTTCCTGCTTAGATTCGGGTGAAATTATGGAAAAATACGATTACAGTGAACTTGGGTTGAAAGCCGGTCTTGAAATTCACCAGCAGCTTGACTCAAAAGAAAAGCTTTTTTGCAGGTGTCCGACCCTTATAAGGGATATCGGAGATTCCAACTGTGAATTTTTCAGGTACCTCAGGGCTACGGAAAGTGAGATGGGAGAGAAAGACAGGGCTGCAGTGGAGCAGACCAAGATCAGAAGGAAGTATATTTACAGGGCATATGATACTACATGCCTCATTGAAAACGATGAAGAGCCCCCAAGGGAACTTAATAAGGAAGCCCTGGATATCTCCCTGGGGGTTGCAAAGCTTTTCAATATGAAACCTGTCGACCAGATGCATGTGATGAGAAAGATAGTTGTGGACGGGTCAAACACCAGCGGCTTTCAAAGGACTGCATTCCTTGCAAGCGACGGGTATATTGAAACGGCAACAGGCAGATGCGGTATTGAAAGCCTCTGTGTTGAAGAGGAAGCTGCCCAGAAAATAGAGGAAATAGGGGATTCAATCGTTTATTCCCTTGACAGGCTTGGAATCCCCCTTGTAGAGATTGCAACTGCTCCTGACATCAAATCCCCGAAACACGCCCGTGAGGTTGCGGAATATATTGGCATGATCCTCAGGTCTACTGGAAAGGTAAAGAGAGGGATCGGAACAATCAGGCAGGATGTTAATATCTCAATTGCCAGGGGCGCAAGGGTTGAAATCAAAGGAGTCCAGGCACTTGACCTTATAGAAGACATTGTCCGCAGGGAAGTTGAACGGCAGTTGAATCTGCTTTTTATCAGGCAGGAACTCATTGAAAGGAAAGCCTTTGTCTGCGAAGAAATCTACGACGTAACAGGGCTTTTCATGGATACCAAATCCAAAGTCCTGCAGAAAGGTGTAAAGAAAGGAGCAATTCTGGCTGCCTTGCTCAGGAAATTCAAGGGGCTTGTAGGCAAGGAAGTCCAGCCTGGCAGAAGGCTCGGGACCGAGTTTTCAGATAGGGCAAAAACTGCAGGTGTCGGAGGAATCTTCCACACGGACGAACTTCCTAATTATGGGATAACTGAAAAGGAAGTGCAGGCTGTCAGGGACGCTATAGGGGCAGGTCCTGAAGATACCTTTGTTATGGTTGCAGATGAGCCTGAAAAGGCCAGGCTTGCAATTGAGGCGGTAATTAACAGGGCAAAAGAAGCTATTACAGGAATACCCGAAGAGACCAGAAAAGCCCTGCCCGACGGAAATACTGCTTATATGCGCCCTCTCCCGGGTGCGGCAAGGATGTATCCTGAAACCGATGTTCCTCAGATAGAAATCTCACAGGAATACTTTGATTCTATAGAAACTCCGGAACTCCTTACTGAAAGGGCAAGGAGGTTTGTTTCCCAGAACGGCCTGAATAAAGAGCTTGCCGAAAAGATAGCTTATTCCAGGCATCTCCCTCTTTTCGAGGATTTGCTGGAAACTTACAGCGGTGATGAGTATGTTAACTCTACCCTGATTGCCAGGACTCTTGTAGGAATTGTCCCCGAGATCAGGAGAAACGGTGCAGAAACGGACAGCCTCACAGATGAGCATTTCAGAGGAGTTTTTGCAGCCATTTCAAATCAGGAGATTGCAAAAGAAGCTATTCAGGACCTTTTGACTGCACTTTCAAAAGAGCCCGAAATGACAGTTCAGCAGGCGGTTTCCAAACTAGGTCTGAGCGCTTTCGATCCCGAAGAGGTTGAAGACTTCATTAGAAAAATGGTCAGGGAAAGAGGAGATTTCATTAAAGACAAAGGCCCTGCAGCTCTTGGTCCTTTAATGGGCATTGTCATGAAAGAGTACAGAGGAAAAGTTGACGGAAAGATTCTGAGCCAAATGTTGAAAAAAGAGCTGGATAGTTTTATCAGTCAGGGTTAATCCCTGTCCTTTTTTCCTGCACTTTTGTTCATACTATTTTCTGCAATTTTCTCTTTTTAATCTTCTCCAGTTTTTCCTTTAATCTCTACTACAGCAATTAACTTTACAGCAATTAACTTTACAGCAATTAACTTTACAGCAATTAATTGTTTCACTTATCTTCTGATTTCCGGTTCCTTCAATTTTAATTACATATTTTAGCTCGGTTACATATTTTAGCCGATATTTTTCTTATTTTTTAGTTCCTACTTTCTCTATTTTAATTCTTTCGCTTCTTTATTAACTTTTTTATAGACAAGAAAATCTTCTTTGATAGTAAACGATAAAACGGATACAAAGTCCTTTTAGTATATTATTTGATTAAGTAAACTTTTTATATTAACTGAAAGATCTTATTACTTGTCACATAAAAATTCAGTTGACAAGTATGCTATAATGGTATTTCAAAACCATACCATATCAGAAGACTTAATTCCTGTCTTCCGGGGTTGAGCTTGCAAAAGGGGAACGTGAGTATGAAATATACCTTAGCTTAGCATATTTCAGTTTCATTTGGAAACTACAAAAATGCAACTGAACTATGAAGTTCTTGCCATAGTGGACGGACTGAAAGTTCCGATACTATGTAACCATAATCCTGTTCACAATAAACTTACGGAGAAAACCCCCATGAAAGTACTGCTTGTAGACGACGATCCGTTATTCCTTGAGTTATCAAAGACATTCCTGGAAGTATTCCATGACATAAGCTCTGATACAGTAGAATCAGCAGGACAGGCTCTGGAAAAGCTAAATGAACTTTCCTATGATGTGGTGGTTTCGGACTATGACATGCCCTGTATGGATGGCATTTCTTTTCTGAGAACTATCCGCGACAAAAGAATTAATACCCCTTTTATTCTGTTTACCGGAGTGGGAAAAGAAGAAGTAATGAGTAAAGCAATTGAAAACGGCGTGGATTCTTTTGTTCAAAAAAGGGGAGACCCAAAAGCCCAGTATTCCGAACTTTCACAGCAGATTTGTCAAATCGTAAATCAAAGGTCCTGTTATTGAGATTATGAATTAAGTGAATATTATAATTAAGCGATGAATTAAGTGAATATTATACTTAAGTGAATATTATACTTAAGTGAATATTATAATTAAGTGAATATTATGAATTAAGTGAATATTATAATTTGAATATTATAATTAAGTGAATATTATCATTAAGCATTAAGAGAATATTATAATTAAGCGATGAATTAAGTGAACTAATCACTCGAATTTTTCTATAATATTCGGCTTCATTTTTAATCGAACGCTTTCATACTTTAGGATCTTTTTTTAAATTGAAAATCAGGTATAAATATCCTGATTTTTTAATTTTTCTTTAGTTTGTTTATATAAAGAAATTTTGTTTAAATGGACAGTAAAAAATTCTCAAAATATTTACGTCCAGCCGAAACTGTTTTCTGGATACATTTATGTGGTATTATATCGTTGTTCTTAGGGGGGTCTTGTGGTTACTGAGTATAAGTTACTGATAGGTGGGGAGTCAAGAGACTCATCAACCGGGGAAACTTTTGATGACATCAATCCAGCTACTCTTGAAAACCTTGCCACAGTACAGATAGCAGGAATTGAGGACGTGGACAGAGCGGTTGAGGCTGCAGAAAAGGGCTTCAAGGTCTGGAGTGAAGTCCCGGCTCCGAAAAGGGCTGATGTTCTTTTAAAGGCAGCCCGTATACTTCAGGAAAGAAAAGAAGAGCTTGCCGCACTCATGACAGAAGAGATGGGAAAAGTGCTGTCTGAGACAGGGGGAGACGTACAGGAAGCAATAGATATCACCAATTATGCTGCAGGGGAAGGCAGAAGGATGTTTGGGGAGACAACAACCTCCGAACTCAAGGATAAGTTCTGCATGACAGTGCTCAGGCCAATAGGGGTTGTGGGCATGATAACACCCTGGAATTTTCCCATAGCAATTCCAAGCTGGAAGATTATGCCAGCCCTTATAGCAGGAAATGCGATTGTGATCAAGCCTGCAAGTGATACGCCCCTGCTTTCGATAAAACTCGTAGAAATCCTTATGGAAGCAGGCCTGCCTCCCGGCGTTGTAAATGTTGTACCCGGACCCGGAGGGAGCACAGGAAAGGCCATAGTCCAGCATCCCGGAATACGAGCAATTTCCTTTACAGGAAGCCTTGATACAGGGAAATGGATTATGGAAGAATGCGCAAAAAACATGAAACGTGTTTCCCTGGAGCTGGGCGGCAAAAATCCTGTAATTGTAATGGACGACGCTAACCTTGAACTTGCCCTTGAGGGTGTTGTCTGGGGGGCTTTCGGGACAACAGGCCAGCGCTGCACGGCTACGAGCAGGCTAATCCTTCATGAAAAAATAAAGGATGAATTCATAGCAAGGCTGCTTGCAAAGACAAAATCTCTCAGGGTGGGCAATGGGCTGCTGCCTGAAACGGATGTAGGGCCTGTAATCAATAAATCCCAGCTTGAAAGAATAGAAAAGTACGTCAGAATAGGAAAGGAGGAAGGTGCAACTCTCCTGCTTGGCGGAAACAGGACTGACCCAGGCCTTCCTGGCTATTTCTTCGAGCCGACTATTTTTACTGATGTCAGGCCGGAGATGAGGATTGCACAGGAAGAAATCTTCGGGCCCGTGCTCAGCATAATTGCGGTTTCGGATCTTGACGAAGCAATAGAGGTCGCAAACAACACAAAATACGGCCTATCATCGGCAATCTATACTGATAATGTCAGAACCGCTTTCAGGGCAATTGATAAACTGGAAGCAGGGATCACATACGTTAATGCCCCCACAATTGGCGCCGAAGTTCACCTTCCTTTCGGGGGCATAAAAGGAACCGGGAACGGTTTCAGGGAAGCAGGGACAGAGGCAATTAAAGAATTTACCGAAGTAAAAGCCGTGTACATAGACTACAGCGGCAGGCTGCAAAAAGCCCAGATAGATACTGTATGAAATGTGGGAAGAGGGTGGCACTCTGGATTACGATGAACCGGAAAAGCTTGAAAAACGGAAGGACTCAAACAAAACGGAAAGAACAGAGAACACAATAAAAGAACTTGAAAAGGAATTCAACTTCTTCGAACAGGAAGTAGGGCTTCTGGATACGGTTGGCCCAAAAGCAAGAGAGATCATAGGGCAGGACTGCAATATGGTGTCTGCATGCGTAGCCCGCCCCTATCCTCTGGTCGTTGACAGGGCAAAAGGCTCCGTAGTTAAAGATATTGACGGAAAAGAGTACATTGATTTTGTTGCAGGGATTGCTGTTATGAACGCAGGGTATTCAAACCCCGAGGTTAAAGCTGCTATCTCTGCACAGCTGGATAAAATGGTCCACTGCGGGTACGGAGACTTTTTTGCCGAGCCTCCGCTAAAACTTGCAAAAAAGCTAAGGCAACTTTCAGGTTACTCGAGAGTCTTTTACTGCAATAGCGGAGCCGAATCCGTAGAGGCTGCAATGAAACTTGCCCTGTGGAAGACAAAACGCCAGAACTTTATCGCCTTTTACAATGCTTTTCACGGCCGGACTTTAGGGGCTCTTTCCTTAACCGGTTCCAAAGTCCGGCAAAAAGAGCATTTCCCTACAATTCGCACAGTGCACACTCACTATGCTTACTGCTATCGCTGCCCCATGAAGCTTGATTATCCTTCCTGCGGGATCGAATGTGCAAAGCAGATTGAAAACCTTATTTTCCGAAGAGAATTAAGTCCTGAAGACACTGCTGCAGTTTTTATCGAACCTGTCCAGGGTGAAGGAGGCTATATAGTCCCACCTCTTGAGTTTCATAAAGAAGTAAGGAAAATATGCACGGATAATGATGTTCTCCTTGTAGCTGACGAAGTTCAGACAGGCTGTTTCAGGACAGGCCCTTTCCTTGCCATGGAAAATTTTGACGTAAGGGCTGATATTACCTGTCTTGCAAAAGCCCTTGGAGCAGGCCTTCCAATTGGCGCGATGCTTGCAGACAGCCATCTTATGGACTGGCCTCCGGGTGTCCATTCAAATACTTTCGGAGGAAATCTCCTCTCATCAGCCTCAGCCCTTGCTTCCCTTGAGTTCCTGGAAAAAGAAGATACAGAAAATCACGTGCGGGAAATGGGTGTTCATATCCGGCACCGCCTCAGGGAGCTTCAGGAAAATTTCCCCTGCGTAGGAGATGTCCGGGGGCTCGGCCTGATGATAGGCGCAGAAATTGTAAAACCTGATGAATCCATAGACCCGATCCTGAGAGACCGGATAATCAGGGAAGCCTTTAAAGACGGAATCCTGCTGCTTCCATGCGGGGATTCAGTAATCAGGTTCTCTCCACCCCTTGTAATGACCGATGAAGAAGCCGACCTCGGGCTCGATAAATTCGAAAAAGCGCTGAGAAGAGCGGTGAGATAAAAAGGTATAAAATTAACAGGTAAAAACTCGCATAACTCAGAAAACCTGTACAATTTAGTGTAACCCGTATAATTGAGCGTTAAACTTTAGCTAGCTGTGCGTTAAAAAGACTGCTGGGATTCTTATGATAAAGGAGCCGGAGAAAATCAGAATTTTATAGTCCCCGGTCTTTTTGCCTCATGTACAGCAGAGCTTCTGGAATAAAAATAACCCTGAATTCAACTGCATCCTCATGAATTTAATTTCCCTAACTTTATTCTTCATCAATCTCTGAAAATAGCCTTTTTTCCAATCTATTTTCTCTGTAAGCAATTCTTCTTTTGGAATACCTTCCTCTATATCCGCAGATTATAAAGATGCAGTCCAGTTTAGTGAAGTATTCACATTTCCTGCATTCCATAAGTCCGATATTTTCTCCTTTCCCAGGACAATTTTCAACCCATCCTTCAAGCAATAGAAACACCTCTTAATTTGAGAATGGACGAATTTATTTCCTTTTAGTAAGTAAACAAATCTTACGGCTTATATTCAAAGAAAAAGTTTCGGATATAGTATTTTTAATCTCTGTCCTGTATAACTGGAAAGTATTTTTATGTAATGGTGACATATTTAATAACATGGATTATAAGAACAGTGACCGGTTTGAGAACGAGGGTTCTGTTTTAATTATTTTTATAACTATTTTTGCAATAGCAGTAAGCCTTTTAGGGATATTGGTGTCTATATTTTGATTTCTTTTATATGAACCAATAAAAAACGTCTACTTTTATTCGGGCTGGAGAGAGAGTTAAGAAGAACGTTTTGGAAAAAAGTGAGCGTTTTTGGCCTGATAAAAATAGATAGTAGGGCAGCTTCACTGCTCGGGTTTAATAGTAACTTCAAGCATTTTCTTGCTTTCCGCCCTTCTCTTGCTTTCTGCTCTTCTTTCCGCCCTTCTCTTGCTTTCTGCTCTTCTTTCAGTCCTTATTTCTCTTTTGTTTCACTTTCAGCCGGTCTGAGAGTGAGCATCCTGCTCTCAACAAGCCCTACCGGAAAGTCTGCGCCAAGCGCGAGAGAGCCGATTTTATCTCCTGCAAGAGTTCTCCCAGCAAGGTCAGGTTTAATCTCAAGCCCGATTCCTGCAGGCATTTCAGGCTTTTCAATTTTAAGCCCGCTTAATGGGCTTGAGAGAGAAGCTGATACAAGCCCGAGGGTAGAATCGGAAACAAGCCTCGGAACGGATTCAGGGCTCAGGCGGGAATGCCCGGGAGAAGAAAGCCCGAGGTCCCTCTCAGGAGAGAGTCTGTTATTGAAGTCAGGTAAAAGTCCTCTGAACTGGTCAAGAGCAGAACATGAAAACGTAGCTGATTCGTAAGTATGAGTAAGCTGCGCTGCAGGTAGTTTTTCATGATTTTCGCTGGCTGCACGGTCAGAAGAATGCGAAGCTAAAACAGAACCTTCGGATTTGCTGCTTTTCATAGCTTTAAGGATTGTCATGATGGTATATCAATTATACTGGGGCTTTTCCTGCTCATTCTGTTGTAATGGGGAAAGCAGGGATGCGGAGCTTTAGAGCCCGTTCGTCACGATCTAATGAAGCATAACGAACTCGATGAACTGTAACGGACCGGGTTCGAAATTTGAACATATGCACACGTGTCTTTCCTGATCCCTTTATACGAACGATTATTCTACAGAATACCTGGACCTTAATTTAAATTTAACGTTCTATAAGAACATTAATTTATATTTAGAGTTATATAAGAAGCTCAATTTTTATTTAGGGTTCTATATGAAGCTTAATTTAAATTCTGGGGTCCGCACCGGCTTTAATAAGCAAATCTACAATTTCGTTAAATCCTATTTCTGCTGCCATATTCAGAGCAGTTTTGTTATTTTTGTCCTGAATGTTAAGATCTACACCGGCTTTAATGAGGAGTTCAACTATATCCTTACGCCCAGTCTGTGCCGCAAATATCAAAGCGGTAAGCCCGTATTCATTCTGGATGTTGAGGCTGGCACCACCTTCAATAAGCAAATCTGCAATGTCCCTGTACCCTCTGTCTGCTGCATACATCAAGGCAGTATTGCCGTTTTTGTCCTGAATATCAAGGTCGCTACCTGCATTGACAAGCAGCTCAACAATACCTTTATGACCGATTTTTACTGCCTCATGCAAAGCTGTGCTGCCGCCTTTATCCTGGAGGTTAAGGTCTGCACCGGCTTTAATAAGCAGCTCCACAACATCCCTCTGTGCCCTGTCTGCAGCACAGATCAAAGCCGTTTCACCGTTCCTGTCCTGGACGTTAAGGTCTGCACCGGCCTCAATAAGCTGATCAGCAATATTCCTGTATCCTACCTTTACTGCAAACTTCAAGGCAGTCTCTCCGTTTTTATCCTGATGGTTGAGATCTGCGCCATTTTTAATGAGCAGGTCAACAATGTCACCACGCTCAACCTTCACCGCAGAAATTAAAGCAGTATCGCCGTTCTCGTCCTGGATATTGAGATCGGCACCGCCTTCGATAAGCAGTTCTATAATGTCCCTGTACTCCTTGTTCGCTGCAGAAACCAGAGCAGTTCTACCATAAACATCCTGCGAGTTAATATCGATTTTATTGCTTTTCAAAAGTTTTTTTACGTTTTCTGTCTGCCCTAATCTGGAAGCCTCTAAAAAGTTCTGGTTTTTATCTTTGCCAAATAAATTAGATATAAAGTCCATCAATATTTTCTCCTAAAACCTCTCACATTTTGCCGTCTGCCAGAATGCTGCTGTCTTTTATTTTTAATTGAAACACGCAATTAAAAGAATACGCTGTCCATTACTAAGATCACAGAACTATGCAACTATATGTCCGCCTGGTTTATGAATTGTTTTCTTAAATCAGGAAATTTTTACGTTAACAATGAAATGCAACAATATCCGGTTCAACGTCGGACATTATGATTTCACAACGCCATGGCTCCAAAAAAACAATATTACTATATGATCAGACAAACTTAATGAGTATGTCTGGAAAGATTTGTAGCTTTCTTCAGCCAATCAATCCGACTTATGGGTATATCTGCCATTTTTTTCTTTTTTTCCATACTCTGTGAATGTTAGTGAATTATTGATCAATTTCGAAAGACTAATATATAAAATTATTATAGTACGCATTAACTGATTTACTTATGTATATATTTAACATAATCCAAATTCTTCGTTTATCCAGTTCATCAATGAGTAAATAACTGGCTTTTTTTGGTTAATGTCCTGAAATAATTGTCATTTAATTATATTCTATCGCTTTCATTCCTTTTCAAGTATATCATCACTTGAAAATAAAAGAATGTCTTCTTTCCACTATCCAGTGTTTATTCAAGGCTGCTCAAAGCTGCGATAAAATTTTGATTTCAATCTTAATGGAGCTTAAATTATGAGTAAAAGGCGTCGTTATTCATGGTAAAATAGTTAATAAGGATCTGAGGAGTTCAATGGATGATGTGGGTTTAGTTGAGAATACAGGTTTAATTGAGAATGAGTGTCTTATTGAGAGTACAGGTTTTATCGAGAATACAGGTTTAATTGGTAATAAAGGTTTTATTGAGAATACAGGTTTGACGGAGAATATAATTTCCGAATCGGTACCAGTAAACAGGTATCTCTGGGTTGATCTGATCCGGATAACAGCTATATTTGCAGCTGTGGCGATCCATGTTGACAATTTCAGTTCTTCCTGGAACCAGATTCCATGGATGGACTGGTGGGCAGCTAATGTATATAATGCAATAATACGTTTTGCGGTCCCTATACTGTTTGTCCTTAGCGGTTATCTTTTGCTGGATAAGCAGGAAGATGATCTGGCCTTTTTTTCAAAAAGACTCCGAAAGGTCGTTATACCTCTGATTGCATGGTCAATGATATACATGATATTTTCAAACAAATATGATGTATTCAGTATATTTACTGAGGATTTCGTGCAAAGGTTTCTGGCTAACAGGGTTTTTTATCACCTTCATTTCCTGTACTCGATCATTGGATTATATATAATAACACCTGTATTGCGCAGAGTTCTGGCACATGTGACTATGCATGACATTTATTTTTTCCTTGCATTGTGGTTTTTATTCACGCCTTTCAACCAGTTAATTCAGTTTTTCGGATACGATATTGGAATACCCCTGGAAATCGCAACTGGAAACCTCGGTTTGTATATTGCCGGACATGCTATTAAAAATACCAGGATAACCAGTAAAATAATTTTTCTATCTTTTATGGTAGTAACTGGCTCGATAATGCTCATGTCCTTTGGAACCTATTTTATGAGCCTGAGTATCGGAGAATACGATAATCAATTTATGTCAATGAACATAACGCAAACAATGTATGCGATATGCCTTTTCATCCTGCTTCGGGAAGCTGCAGAACGGATGTCTCTGGTCACCCCATCCATAATGTGTAAGATTATAAATGCCGTTGCAGGTGCTTCCCTCGGGATATACCTCATTCACCCAATGCTGTTGCATTATTACGTACATTACAGATTATACGATGTTTTTTTATTGTCTCCTTCTTACCTGGGCCTTGCATTATTTATTCCGATGGTTACGGCTTTATTGTTCATTGCATCCCTGATTATCGTAACGATAATGAAAAAAATACCCCTGGTCAGGATAATTGTACCTTGAGGGTAATGCCTTAATTCCTTTATCCTGGATTAATTACCATTAATCCTGGATTCGCAGAATACTTTTCCCTGCTTTGCAGCTTCATTTCGCGGGCTGAGCTTCAGGGCATGCACGTAGCATTTGAAAGCCTCACCATATTCGGAAAATTCACATAGCAGGTCTCCTCCGGTGAGAAGTGAGTTAAGATGGTCAGGGTCGCTTTCAAGAGCCATTTTATAGGCTTCGAGGGCTTTTTCTTTTTTCCCGATTTCCAGAAGCACGTTGCCTTTCCAGTACCAGGTCTCGGCATTGTCAGGTCTCATAATTGGGGCTTTGTTTCGTGAGAAGAAGCTGAATCTCGGAAGTTTGCATGCCCAATCCGAAGCCTGTTTGGGCTCGGCTGCAAGAGCTCTGTCGAAGGTTTCCAGGGCTTTTTCCGGAAGCCCCATCCTGAAGTAAACGATTCCTTTGCTGGTCAGGATTTTAGGGGACTCGGGATCGAGAGAAAGAGCCTTTTCAAAGGCTTCTAGAGCTTCTTCGTTTCTGCCCATGGCAGAGAGCACAAAGCCTCTGTTAGACAATTCGGTCGGGCTTTCATGTTTAATTTCAAGAGCCGAATCAACAATATTCAGGGCTTCCTGAAGCCTCCCAAGTTTGAAAAGAGACATTCCGCAGAAAGACCGGGCTTCCTGAGCTTTTTCAAAGAACTCTTTTCCTCTCTCCTGTTTCCCTTTTTCAATAAGCAGGCCTGCCATTTTCTTCCACGCTTCTTCCGCTTCCCTGTAAGAAGCAAGAGCCTCTTCATATTTGCCCATCTGGAAAAAAACCCTGGCTTTTTTGTAATTCTCCTCAGCCAGTTTATCAAGGTCTCTGAGTATGTTTGCCATTTTTGTTACCTTTGCCATTTTTTGTCTTATACTATCAGCAGTAAAAATAATCAAGTGCCGGTTTTCAGAACACGAACAGCATTCCGTCCACAATTTGTACTCTGAATGATTTTCTTTAAAGCAGAAAACTATCCTTATAAGAATTGATATAATAATATAATAACATTGAATGTACTTGGCAGCGCCTGGCAGGATGTTCGCTTTATTGATGCAGGATGTATCACAGGTCCATGTATACTATTATGTATCCCGTAATGTACCTTATCAGTTGTCTTTGCCCGGTAAGCTGGTTACAGGCTGTGTTTATAATATCTAAAACTGAAATCTTAAGGTAACGACGAACATTAAATGTGATGGAATAATTGGGAGTAAAAGGCTGGGAATAAAAGGTTGGGAGTAAAGGTTGGAAGTAAAAAATTGCGAAATGATAGAAGAATAAAATTTGTGGAAAAAGTGAGAATTATATTTGTAAAACAAAAATGAGAATCTAATACAAAAATGAGAATCTAATTTGTGAAAAAAGATTAGAGGAAAAGAATTTTACTCTTCTCCTATCCATTCTTTGACTTTTTCAGGGTTGTTTTCAACCCATTTTGCTGCGGCTTCTTCAGGAGCCATTCCGCTTTCAATGTCCATCATGACAGCCTGGATATCGTCATGGGTCCACTGGAAACGGGTCAGGATGCCGTAAAGATCTGGCTTTTCTTCTTCAAGGCCCTGTCTTGCAAGAGTTTCGACGTGGTCAGCTTCTCCATAGGCACCTTTCGGGTCATCCAGGTATTTAAGGTCCCAGCGGTTAAAAGCCCAGTGTGGGGACCAGAGGGTCACAACTGTCCATTCTTCTGAGTCCACCGACTTCTTCAGGGAAGCGGTCATTGCGGCACTGCTGCCTGAAACAAGTTCCATGTCAAGGTCGTATTCATTGATTGCGGTTTCCGAAGCCTGCATAATGCCTGCTCCAGGATCAATGCCAATGATCTGGCCGTTAAATTTATCTTTTTCGTTATTGAGCTCTTCGATGGAATCAATGGTTACATAAGATGGAACGGCAAGCCCTATCTTGCAGTCTTCTAGGTTGGTCTGGACGGAATCGATCCTGTTGCCGTAAGTTTCCCAGTAGTTCTGGTGAGTATAGGGAAGCCATGCCGAGGTGGTAAAATCAAACTGCCCGTCAGCAACTCCCTGATAAAGGGGACCTGCATCAACTGCAATAATTTCTACGTCTTCGTATCCTGCCTGTTCAAGGACCTGCTGCATCACATTGGTACTTGCAATTTCCCCGTCCCATAAGACATATCCTATCTTAACTGGTTCGCTGAATTCTGATGTCTCACCTGGAGGGGCTGACTCTGCCCCTTCTACGTTTTCATTTCCCTGTTCTGTACAGCCTGCTGTAAAGAAGGAAAGTCCTATAATCAGAACGATTGCCAGAACCGATCCGAATTTTTTTCCTTTGAGGTTTAACTTTAGATTTTTCAAATTATCTACAACCTATTTTCGTTTTCTTCGATTTTGGTTTACTTTTTGGTTTTCTTTTAGTCTTTTGATTAATTCAGGGTTTGAATGATAACACACCATCTTTTGAGGTATAGAGGGTGCCCCTGTTAATGTGAGAAATGTCCTGATCCCGAGCCCGTTTCAGGTGAAAACAGGATCGAAATTCAGGACTGGAATATTTTTGACTGAAATATTTTAACTGAATCTCCTGAACCAGAATATTTTGAGCCAGGTGTTATTACCTAGGGCTTAGATGCTGGGTGATCCTGTCAAGGACAACCGCGATTATAACAATTGCAAGCCCTGCTTCGAAGCCCATGCCTATGTCCACTCTCTGGATTCCGAAAAGAACCTGATAACCGAGCCCGCGGGCTCCTATCATGGCTGCAATGACCACCATGGAGAGCGAGAGCATAATGCACTGGTTAACCCCTGCCATTATTGTTGGGAGAGCAACAGGCAATTCCACTTTGGTTAGCTTCTGCCAGCCTGTGGAGCCGAAAGCATCAGCAACCTCGGTAAGCTCTTTTGGGACCTGCCTGATCCCGAGATTTGTAAGCCTTATTGCTGGAGGCATTGCAAAGACAACGGTTGCGATCATGCCTGGCACATTTCCGAGCCCGAAAAAGATCAGGGCAGGGATCAGGTAGACAAAAGACGGCATGGTCTGCATAAGGTCAAGCAGGGGTTTTGTCAGGTGGTAAGCAATATCGTTCTTTGCAGAGAGGATGCCTGCTGGAATACCTGTAATGAGAGCGAGCAGGGTAGAAGAGAGCACAAGGGCAAGTGTCTCCATGGAGAGTACCCAGAGCCCCATGTTGTGGATAAGGAAAAACCCGAACGCAGTTCCGGCTGCAAGCTTGATATTGCGCTTTCCTGCAAAGTATGCAAGCAGGGAAATTGCGAGTATGAAAAGCTCAGGAGGCAGGAAAAGCAGGGCGTCTTTTAAACCCGCTATAAGGAAGTCAAGCTTCTCACTTATAAGGTCAAGAATGGTGCCGAAACTGTCTTCAATCCAGTCTACGGCAAACTCGACAGCGTCTCCGACCGGGAGTCTCGGAATCAGCATATTTTCACCTCCTGACCTGAAACTTCATCAGACCTGGTTGTGCCCCTGTTTGTTTTTGCTTCAGCGGGTACAGGTCCGCTGTCAGTTCCGCTGTTTATTACACTGTCCGGAAAGCAGACGCCTTCAGATGGAGGCCCGGCTTCACCTTTATTCTTGCCGATCAGAACGGTTTTCTCGGGAGGCTTCTCTCCAGAAATATTTTCTTCTGAATTTCGGTCTTCTGAATCCATTCTTTCTGAAGTTTCATGCTGCTTGTTTTCTCCTGACATTGCAAGAGCACCAAGTACGCTGCCTCTCACGATGATTCCGAGCAGTTTTCTTGAGTCATTGACCACTGCAAGAGGGTACTGGCTGTCTGCAATCAGGGGGATTATTTCGTTAAGGGGCAGATCAGGAGCCACGCAGGGGATTTCCGAAACCATTACTGACTCCAGGCTTTTTCCTGCTTTCAGAGCTTCAAGGGCATCCTTTATCATAAGTATGCCTTTCAGGCGCCTGTTCTTTCCTTCAACCACATAAATCGAGGAGATTCCGTGGTCTTTCATCAGCTGGATGGCAACCCTTGGCCCGGAATTGACGGAAACTAATGGTTCAGGCCGTTTCATAACAGATTCGGCATTAAACACTTTTGACCTGTCAACGCCTGCAACGAACTTTGAGACATAGGAATCAGCAGGTTCTGTAAAGATTTCTTCCGGAGTCCCTATCTGCACAACTTCCCCGTCTTTCATAAGGGCAATTCTGTCGCCTATTTTCAGGGCTTCGTCCAGGTCGTGGGAGACAAAGATAATGGTCTTCTGCACCCTGTCCTCAAGTGCGAGAAGCTCGTCCTGCATATCGCTCCTGATAAGCGGGTCAAGGGCACTGAAAGCCTCGTCCATGAGCAGGATGTCAGGGTCATTCGAAAGTGCTCTCGCAAGCCCGACCCTCTGTTTCATGCCTCCGCTGAGCTGTGTTATTCTGCTGTTTTCATGGCCTTTGAGCCCCACGGTCTCTATGGCTTCAAGAGCCTTTGAATAACGCTCTTCTTTAGGGATCCCCTGAATCTCAAGCCCGTAAGCTACGTTGTCGAGCACGGTCCTGTGCGGGAGCAGGGCAAAATTTTGAAAGACCATCCCAAGTTTGTTCCTGCGGGTTCTTCGCAGTTCTTCGGGACTCATTCCGGTAATATTCTGCCCATCGATAAGGATATCTCCTTCAGTCGGCTCGATAAGGCGGTTCAGACAGCGCAAAAGAGTGGACTTTCCGGAACCCGAAAGTCCCATTATTACGAAAATCTCTCCGTCGTAGACCTCAAAGTTAACATTGTTGAGCCCTATGGTCTGTTTTGTTTTTTCAAAAATTTCGTTTTTGGATAAGCCTCTGTTCAAAAGTGAAACCGCTTTTTTCGGATTCTTGCCAAAAACTTTCGTGACGTTTCGTACCTTTATTTTTACTTTTTTTTCCATGATAATACCCCGGTTTTTTCCGAAGGCGTTTCAAAAATAATAAAAAGTTTTCACAAAAGGTCATTTATTGTTACAGGATTGCAACAAAAGCCAGAAATCAAAACCAAATACTATTCAAACTTATTCTGAACTCTGTACTATTGATTTCCGAGAACCGGAAATATAGTTTTTAGAGAACCTGTGATATTTACGGGTTAATCTGTTTATTTTTCTGATTGTTATATTTTAACCAATTATATATAATATTTTTGCGAAATCTTTATATATAATTTGATTCTGGAGGTATAAAATTGGCATAAATATCTTATGGATTTGTGACGTAAATGTATGAAATTTACTATTAATTTAACATATTAATGTTTCAGAAAAGTAGTCTGGCTGTACGTTTCATCAATATAATGCTCTGATTTTATAATGCAAGTGATATCTATGTCTATTATTTATCTATATCTATTATCTGTCAATATCTATTATCTATCTATGTCTATTATATTACTGGGCATTCACCGGACTCGCTTAAATGTTGTATGTCCTTTACATGTTTGTATTCGTAAATGAATTATATTTTTAAAAGGGGTCTTTTCTCTACTTTATTAAGGTCGCTCTCCGGAAGAAAACATTTAATTGAAAGTTTTATATATTAAAAGACTGAAAAAATAGCGAAAACCCGTAGAATCAGGAAAGTCATCGCAACACTTATACATGTCTTATGACATTTACTCGCAGGTTCAGATGATGAAAGCAGTACTAGGATTAGAAGACGGAACAGTTATTAAGGGCACCGGTTTTGGTGCTGAAGGCACAGCTTGCGGCGAACTCGTTTTTACCACTCAATTCACAGGATATGAGGAGGCTCTGACTGACCCTTCCTATAAGGGCCAGATTTTGATGTTTACTAACCCTCTTATAGGGAACTATGGGGTCAGCGGAGAGAGGTTCCAATCCGACAACATCCATGCTGAAGGGCTTGTTGTCAGGGAGGCCTGCAAAAACCCCTATCACTACAAATCCACCCGTTCTATCCACAAATTTTTGGAGGATGAAGGAAAACCTGGGATCGAAGGCGTGGACACCCGTATGCTCACAATAGGAGCAAGGGAGCACGGGACCATGCGTGCAGCCCTTATCACTGGCAGTGACGATGGGGAAGAAGCCGTTGATGTGGCAAGGAACTTTCCGCAGGTAACGGACGAAGAACTTATTGCACGCGTAACATGCAGGGAACCCCACTTTATCCAGGGAGCACCCGGCGCCTGGAAGGGAAGCGGCAAACCCAAACATGCGGTTGTGGTCGACCTCGGCATAAAGAGGAATATCATAAACAACCTGCACAGGAGGGGAATTGATCTTACCCTGGTTCCTGCAACCACAAAACCGAAAGAAATTGCAGGCTATGAACCTGACATGCTCTTTATCTCAAACGGGCCCGGAGACCCGGAAAAAGCAACTGATGCAATCAATGCCGTAAAAGCCTTTGCAGGCACGATCCCTGTTGCAGGGATCTGTTTCGGGCACCAGATCATTTCCCTTGCAATGGGAGCAAGGACATATAAACTCAAATTCGGGCACAGGGGAGGAAACCAGCCTGTAAAGGACCTTATCGAGAATAAAATTTTCATAAGCTCGCAGAACCACGGATATGCTGTCGATGCTGATTCCCTTGAAGGGACAGGGCTCTATGTAAAGTACCTGAACGCAAACGACAAAACCGTTGAAGGGGTTTCCCACAAAGACCTGGACATTTTCAGTGTGCAGTTCCACCCTGAAGCCCAGGCAGGCCCTCTTGATACCGAGGAAACGTTCTTTGGCAAGGTCGTGAAGGTCCTCGGAGGGGATCTCTGATGCCGAAACATGAAGATATTAAGAAAGTTTTGCTTATAGGTTCAGGACCGATCACAATCGGGCAGGCTGCAGAGTTTGACTTCTCAGGAAGCCAGGCGTGCAGGTCTTTAAAAGAAGAAGGCGTGCAGGTTGTGCTTGTAAACTCAAACCCTGCAACCATTATGACCGACCCGGAAATGGCGGATTCGGTCTATATTGAGCCCCTGGATGCAAAGATCATTGAAAAAATCATTGAAAAAGAACGCCCTGACGGGATAATTGCAGGCATTGGCGGGCAGACTGGCCTTAATATTACCAGTGAACTTGCAGAAATGGGAGTTTTTGAAAAATACGGTGTTCAGATCCTCGGGACTCCTGTAGAAGCCATCAAAAACACGGAAGACAGGGAACTTTTCAAGGAGACCATGCTCAGCATAGGGGAAAAAGTGCCTCTGAGCAGGGCAGTCCATTCCTTAAAAGAAGCCGAAGAAGTTGTCGAAGAACTCGGCCTTCCACTTATTATCCGCCCGGCTTACACACTCGGCGGAGCTGGCGGCGGAATTGCCCGCACGAAAGAAGAACTCCTTGAAATTACGGAACGCGGGCTCAGGCGCAGCCGCATTAACCAGGTGCTTATCGAAGAAAGCGTTCTCGGGTGGGCAGAAGTTGAATACGAGGTCATGAGGGATGCAAACGATACCTGTATCGTTATCTGTAACATGGAAAACATCGACCCCATGGGAGTGCACACAGGAGAATCGGCAGTAGTTGCCCCGTCCCAGACCCTCTCAGATGCAGAGCACCAGATGCTCAGGAGCGCCTCAATTAAGATCATTCGTGCCCTCAAGATCGAAGGGGGATGCAATATCCAGTACGCCTTAAAAGAAGGCGACTACAGAATTGTCGAGGTAAACCCGAGGGTTTCCAGGTCTTCAGCCCTTGCATCCAAAGCAACAGGCTATCCGATTGCCCGCGTAACCGCAAAGATTGCAATAGGGATGACCCTTGACGAAATCATAAATAACGTTACCAAGAGCACGCCTGCCTCTTTTGAACCTGCTCTTGACTACGTGATTACAAAAATCCCAAGGTGGC
Organism: Methanosarcina hadiensis; assembly: GCF_046529725.1. GTDB lineage: Archaea > Halobacteriota > Methanosarcinia > Methanosarcinales > Methanosarcinaceae > Methanosarcina > Methanosarcina hadiensis. The sequence continues at coordinate 1,008,068 of NZ_CP136241.1, forward strand.
CTTTTGACAAGTTTACCACCGCAGACAAGACCCTGACCACAGCCATGAAAAGCACTGGAGAAATCATGGCAATTGGCAGGACAATTGAAGAGTCCCTCCTGAAGGCTTTCAAGTCTCTTGATATTGATAACCAGTTAGGGATAAAACATTGGGACGAGCCCGAGATTAAAACTCTTCTCAAGACCCCTACAAGCGAACGCCTTTTTGTTATCTTCCACGCGCTTGAGAGGGGAATGTCGATAAAGGAAATTTCCGAACTCACGAGCATCAATCCTTTCTTCATCTCAAAAATAAAAAAGATAGTTGAGATGGAAAAGCGCATCAGGACAGAAGAACTGACCCCTGAGTTCCTGCGCGAAGTAAAAAGGATGGGCTTCCCTGACAGCCGCCTTGCAGAACTGACCGGGAAAACTAGGGAGCAGATAAGCGATCTCAGGCACGACGCAGGAGTTTTAGCCACTTTCAAGATGGTCGACACCTGTGCAGCCGAGTTCGAAGCAGCAACTCCTTATTACTATTCCACTTACGAAGACACCTGCGAGACAAACTCCTCAGACAAAAAGAAAATCCTCATTCTCGGTGCAGGACCTATCAGGATCGGACAGGGCATTGAGTTCGACTACTGTACCGTTCATGCAGTAACCGCACTCAGGGAAGAGGGCATAGAGACCCATATTATTAACAACAACCCTGAAACCGTGTCAACTGACTTTGACACTTCGGACAAGCTCTTTTTTGAACCACTCACAATGGAATACGTGATGAACGTGATCGAACGTGAGAGGCCTGACGGTGTCCTTGTGCAGTTCGGAGGGCAGACCTCGGTTAACCTTGCACTCCCCCTGAAAAAGGAATTAAAGCGCAGGACGGACCTCGATACCGTGATCATGGGAACGGATCCCGAAGACATGGACCTTGCCGAAGACAGGGAAAAATTCTACCTCCTCATGCAGAAACTCGGAATCCCGCAGCCAGAAGGAGGGTATGCAACCTCACAGCAGGAAGCAATTCAGGTTGCACAGAGGATTGGTTTCCCTGTACTTGTGCGCCCCTCTTATGTTCTGGGCGGAAGGGCAATGGAAATCGTCTATGACGAAATCGACCTCGAGCGCTACATGAAAGAGGCAGTAAGGGTTTCTCCCGAACACCCTATCCTTATAGATGATTTCCTTGAAGGAGCCTGTGAAATCGACGTCGACGCAGTCTGCGACCAGAAAGACGTGCTTATCGGCGCAATCATGGAGCACATCGAAGAAGCCGGTGTCCACTCCGGAGACTCTGCCTGTGTTATCCCGCCGCAGTCTCTCTCTCCTGAGGTTCTTGACCAGGTCAGGGACTATACCCGCAAGGTTGCCCTGGCTCTCAGGGTCAAAGGACTGATTAACCTGCAGATGGCAGAAAAAGGCGGGAAGGTCTTTGTTCTCGAAGCAAATCCGCGTTCAAGCAGGACAATTCCTTTTGTCTCAAAAGCAGTCGGAATTCCGCTTGCAAAAATCGCAGCCAAAGTGATTGCAGGCCACAGCCTGAAAGAACTCGGTTACACTGACGAGCCAAAACCAAAGCATGTCTCGATTAAAGAAGTCCTCCTGCCCTTTGACAAGCTTCCGGGAGCAGACCCTGTCCTCGGACCGGAAATGAAGAGTACGGGAGAAGTCATGGGTGTTGACTACGACTTCGGAAGGGCATACTATAAGGCAGAACTTGCAGCCGACAACCTCCTGCCCCTTACAGGAAAGGTTTTCCTTTCAATAAGGAACGCTGACAAGCCCGAGCTTGTGGAAGCTGCCAGGAAACTGCAAGCAGCAGGCCTTGAACTCATGGGCACAAGGGGCACTGTGAACTACCTTGCACAGCACGGCATCTTCATGGACACGGTTAAGAAAGTGCACGACGGAAGCCCGAACGTTATCGATATGATGCGCAGGGACGAAGTCGACCTTATCATTAACACCCCCACAAACAAGATGTCACGCAGGGACGGCTACAGGATCAGGCGTGCGGCTGTCGACTTCAAGGTCCCTTACATCACCACGATCCAGGCAGCAGTTGCAGCGGCTGATGCTATTGAGACTATGAAGAAAGGACAGGACCTTACAATCAAATCCATCAACGAATACCACAAAGAGATGGAACAGAAACAACAGTAAGGTAAAGAAAAGATCTTTCGAAAAAAATCTGTCAGCAGGTAACTCTTAAAGGAGTGCCTGTTAAAGAGTACTGCTTAAAAAACCGTTGTGGTAACGGAAAATTTCATTTGAATCGCAGCCGGCTGGGTGGCTTTCCATCCTCCGGCAAAACATAATTAGTTTTTGAATCTACCAGCTGTTAGCTGTCAATTTACAGGATTAAACTTGCTGCTACCAAAATTATTAAACTTATTAATCTTATTAACCCATTAGCAAATCAATCTATTAAATAGATCAATTTGTTAACTTATTGATTCGTTAACACGTCAAAATGACACGTCAATCCGTTAGCAGATCAGTTCATTAATATATTAATTCATTAGCCTGTCATTTAATTGACGCGCCAATCTTTCGATTCTTATCACATATCCGCTAAAAGGGGTAGTAAAAGCATGGTAAAGAAAGTTGCACTTGCATATTCCGGTGGGCTTGACACCTCTGTGTGCATCCCAATCCTCAAAGAAAAGTACGGTTACGATGAAGTAATTACAATTTCGGTTGACGTCGGCCAGCCCGAAGAAGAAATCAAAAAAGCTGATGCAAAAGCCCAGAAAATCAGCAACAAGCACTACACAATCGATGCAAAGGAAGAGTTCGTAAAAGACTACATCTTCCCCCTGATAAAAGCCAACGGAAACTACGAAGGCTATGTTATGGGCACATCCGTAGCCCGCCCCCTGATCGCCAAAAAAGTGGTGGAAGCAGCCATTAAAGAAGGTGCAGTTGCCCTTGCCCACGGCTGCACAGGAAAAGGAAACGACCAGCTCCGTTTTGAAGCCATCTTCCGCCAGACTGACATGGACGTTATCGCCCCCATGCGTGAAATGAATCTGACCCGCGAATGGGAAATCAATTACGCAAAAGAGCACGGGATCCCTGTCGAAGCCACAAAGTCCAAGCCCTGGAGCGTTGATGAAAACATCTGGAGCCGCAGCATCGAAGGCGGCAGGCTTGAAGACCCGTCTTTTGTCCCGCCGGAAGAGATCTTCGAGTGGACCAAATCCGCAGAAGATGCCCCGAACGAGCCCAGGATCGTTGACATCGACTTTGAAGCCGGAGTACCTGTCGCAATCGACGGCGAAAAGCTCGGCGGCTACGCCCTTGTCAAGAAGATGAACGAAATTGCAGGCGAGAACGGGGTAGGCAGGACCGATATGATCGAAGACCGCGTGCTCGGCTTAAAAGCACGTGAGAACTACGAGCACCCGGCTGCAACCGTACTCCTCGCAGCCCACGCCGACCTCGAGAAACTCGTCCTGACCCGCGGGGAACTGAAGTTCAAGAAGATTGTTGAAGAGCAGTGGTCCGAAATGGCATACGCAGGCCTTGTGGACGACCCCCTGTTTGCTGACCTCAACGCGTTTATCGACAAGTCACAGGAAAGGGTTACAGGTACAGTGAAAGTGAAACTCTACAAAGGCGCACTTACTATCCTTGCCCGCAGCTCGCCAAATGCGCTTTATTCTGAGGATCTGGTTTCGTTTGACAGCCAGACCATTGACCAGAAGGATGCGGAAGGGTTTGCGAAGTATCACGGGTTCCAGGCGAGGATGTACAGGAAAGTGATGGAAAAATAAAATTTTGACGTTTTTAATTATTTGCCTGCCCTTTTTGTTTAATGGAGGGCAGGATGACTTTTTTCATTTAATTAATATTTTTTTCTATTTTATTGTTTCTGTTTGTTTTGTTTCAAGGTTCCTAACTAATTGAGTCGGGATATTACCGAAGCTATCAGAATATTGGTCTTAATTTTACCTAGTTATGGCTATCATTGAGGCTGCTGAAAATATAAAATGAATATCTATTAATAATAAACAATTGTTGGAAATTAGAAACACTATCAAAGAGAAAGCCGAAGGTTGATATTTTTGAATGAAACTACTAAAGAGACAGTTTCTCTAGGAACTAACAATAAAAATTGGATTTCAACGGTTATTTTAAAGCTAGAAAGAGGACATTGTTATTCAGAAGAGATTTCAAAAGAGATTAATTTTCAAATATTATCTAAAGTTATATCCGATATTCTAGATAACGTTAAAGGCGATGGCATAATACTGTTCCCAGCGGGTTTGATAAATGCAGGTAATGATAGAGCAAAAGTATACAGGGAAATTGTGAGACACATAACTCCTCTACTTAAAAAGGAAAAAAGAAATGTTTTTGTCTGCATTGGTATAGTTGGAGACCAGAAAGATGGATTATATGGGGATCAGATTTCTCTGGCAATAGATAAAAATGGTATTCAAGCTGCCGGTAAAAAATTTTTTCTAACAAAAAAAGAAAAAGGATATGTAACTCCAGCAGATAATTATTTAGTTGGGGAAGATGGTTTTTCACGTACTTTTGCCCTAAATGGCGTAAGATATTATTTAAGTGTTTGTTATGACATTTTTGGATTAAAAGAAGGTGGAATCGAAAACAAAAACACAGATGTTATTTTAAACCTTGTACACTGTTTTTGTCCAAAAGGCAGAAAAGATATGGAGTGTGAAGAAAAAAGCGGAGTTTCTTCAGGAGATAGTTATTATGCCAGACATGGTTTTGGAGGTGCATCAAAAAAATGGGCTTGTCCTGTATTTGGTGCGGCTGTTTTCTTTGGTCGTAAAGTTCCCGAAAAATGGCCCTCTGGCGTAATGTGGAACGGAGGAGATAAAAGTACCAAATATTGTAACTACAAAGAAATTTCTTTACAACCAACTATTTCTTTACCACCAACTGATAGATTTAATAAAAACATAAATGAATGTACAGCTTACATCAGAATTTATTGCAGCTGATTTTTTGTGATAATAATTCTATCTTTATTAATGCCCAGTCCGATTCTCTATTTCCGTTTTTTTGATCTATTTTTTGATTTTTTAGATAAATTCTGAAGCTTGTTAGTTAATACGTTATCTAGTAACCTGGGCACTCACAGGTCGACGAAGGATACCGGCTTTTTCTTAATCAACGATTACTTTAGCAATAATGTGCCTATTCAAAACATAAGTTTACTTATCTAGATCTTTGGTTAGTAGTCATTGAACTGAAAAGCTTTAACATTAAAAGAAAAGACTTAGATAGTTTGTTACTTTATTCTGTCTAAGATTTCAAATAATTACATATTATAAGTTATTTGAAAGTGAGAGAGCATGATAATCAAAAAATTAAAAATTAAAAATTTTAGATGTTTCGGACCAAAAGAGACGGTAATTGAATTTGAGAATTTAACAACTATAATTGGTGCTAATAGTAGTGGGAAGACTGCAATTCTTGATGCTTTACTTAAATTATTTGGCCGAAATGGAGAAGAAAGAGATATTAAAATTTCAGATTTTCATGTTCCAAAAGATAAAAGACCTGAGGAGATTGTTGAAAATGAATTGTACATAGAAGCTATAATTCACTTCCCAGAGTTAGTTAACGATAAAGATTGGGCAGAAAAAACTATTCCAGATTTATTCAGTAGGATGGTAGTTGATAAAGCCAGTGGAGATCCCTATGTTAGAATTCGTTTAGAAGCTCTCTGGAAAAAGAGTAATCTACCTGAAGGAGATATTGAATGCGATCTGTTGTTTATAACCAATTCAGAAGAAGATGAAATATCCGAAGAAAAAAGGTATCCTGCAAAGGTAAGCGAAATTAGATCAAATATTCAAATGATTTATGTACCTGCTATAAGGGAACCTTCATACCAACTAAGAAATGCTTCTGGAACCATACTGTGGAGAATGTTTAATGGAATTAATTGGCCTGAAGACATCAACAAGAAGATATCTGAAAAAACAGAGCCTATAAACTCTATTTTTGATAATCAGGCAGGAATTAAACAAATACAGGAAATTATTGGAACTCAATGGTCATCTTTTCATAGAGATCAAAGATATACACAAGCCAAAATAAAATTTATAAGTAACGATTTGGATGACATATTGGATAGAGCAAGTATCGAGTTTTCTCCAACAGAAATTTCAAAATCGTACAGCATCAATATTCTAGGTGAGGGTTTAAGGTTCTTATTTTACTTTTCACTAGTAAACTCATTGCTCGAAGTAGAATACTTATCCCAAAAAGGATTGAAAAAAAAAGATAACGGAGCAGTAGAAGAAAAGAAGATATTTAATTTGTCACCTCCAGTTTTAACAATTTTGGCCGTAGAAGAACCAGAAAACCATATTGCTCCTCAACTTTTAGGTAGAGTAATCGACAATATAGACCAAATAGCTAGAAAAAACAATGCCCAAGTAATTTTGACATCACATTCTCCTTCAATCGTAAAAAGGGTTGAGACTGAATCAATTCGTTATGTGAGATTAAATAAAGAAAATTTATGTACACATATAAGTAAAATTCTTCTCCCTGAAGAAAAAGATGAAATATATAAATATATTAAGGAAGCGGTTACCTCGTATCCAGAAATATACTTTGCTCGACTAGTTGTTTTGGGAGAGGGAGACTCTGAAGAGATTATAATTCCTAAAGCTATTGGAGTATTAGACTCAAAATTTGATTCCTGTGGAATTAGCATTGTACCGTTGGGAGGTAGGTTTGTAAACCATTTTTGGAAGTTGTTAACAGATCTCGATATACCTTTCATAACGCTGCTTGATTTGGACTCAGAGCGTGAAGGAGGAGGTTGGGGCAGAATAAAATATGTAATAGAACAACTCTTAGAAAATGGTTACAACTTAGAAGAGATTTTCAATTTTGAAGAAGCAAAACACTTAACGAGATTGAATCTTGAGTCTATGCACAAGTGGCCTTTGGAGACACTTGAAGATAGAGTTAAATTAATGAAATGGGTAGAACATCTCGAAGATTATGGAGTCTTCTTTTCTGATCCTTTAGATCTTGATTTCTCAATGCTTAAAGCATTTACGAGTAATTATCAAAATACTGCTCCAATTAATGGTGGACCTAGAATACCAGACAAGGTGACTGATCCAACAAACTATAAGATAAAAATGGAAACATGTATTCGTCATACACTCAAAGAAAGTGGCGGTGACGGAAATACTTTTGATAATTCAGAAAAGGAGTTAATGTTGTGGTATCCCTATTTATTTCTTGATCGTGGAAAGCCAGGAACCCATATTTTAGCAATGACAGAATTGGACAATGAATTATTTAAAAGTAATATGCCTACTTCTCTAATTAAATTGGTCCAAGAAATCAATACCAAGCTAAAGGATGACCCTTTTTCTTCTTCAGAAGGACTCAAAATATAAGGTGATCAAACTGAGAGTAACTCCTGTTGACTGGAAACCATCAAATGGTCTAATTTTAGAAGATAGGGCTCTTGAAACTGTAAAATCATCTACTAATTTTTACGTTATCGCTGGACCAGGAGCAGGTAAAACAGAATTACTTGCACAACGTGCTTGTTTCTTGCTACAAACTAATACTTGCAAAGAACCAAGAAAAATACTTGCTATCAGTTTCAAAAAAGATGCTGCGAAAAATATAGAAGAAAGAGTCAAAGGGCGATGCGGAGATGAACTAGCAAGAAGATTTATATCTAAGACTTATGATTCTTTTGCCAAAGGTTTACTTGATCACTTTCGAAAAGCACTCCCAAATGACTATAGGCTATCTTTAAACTATGAAATCGCCTCTAATCAAGAAATTATTGATCGATATTTTGGGGCGATTAGATCACTTGATAATCTGAATGTAAGTAAGGAACAAATAAATAATCTTAAAAATTATTTGGCAACTAATAAATTGCCCTTATATTCAGGTTCAAGTGGCGATATAAATGAATTAATATATGATATATGGATGTACTGTTTGAAAGGAAATGGAAATAAATCAGAAATAACTTTTCCAATGGTTTCAAGACTAAGCGAATTTTTAATAAGGTCAAATCCAAAAGTTCGTAGCTCTATCGTTGCTACTTATAGTCATATATTTTTAGATGAATTTCAAGATACTACAAGTAATCAATATGATTTAATTAAGACTTGTTTTTATAATACAGAAAACATTTTGACAGCAGTAGGGGATAATAAACAAAGGATTATGACTTGGGCTGGGGCAGACGTGGAAGTATTTAATAAATTTGAAATAGATTTTAAAGCAAAAAAATGTGAACTTCTAATGAACTATCGTTCTGCTCCGAGATTAGTTGAAGTTCAGAAAATACTAATAAAAAAATTGAGTAGTAATGAGGTAAATGTATCTACAAGCGAAAAATGGAGTAAAAACGATGGAATTTGTGAAGTGTGGAACTTCAACAACCATTTAGAAGAAGCTAAAATACTTGCTTCTAAGATTGCTCAATGGATAAATAGTGAAAAACTTAATCCAAATGATATTTGCATAATTGCGAAACAGCAGTTGGATCAATACTGCACTAGTGTGATTGAAAAATTAAATGAACATGAAGTTAGAGCAAGAAATGAGACCCTGTTCCAAGATTTAATCTCGGAAGAATTTGTACACTTAGTGCTAGACATAGTGAAGTGTTCTATATCAGAAAAATCAAGAGACGAATGGGCAAACTCAAGAGAGATGACTAGATATATTCATGGTATGTCAATTGAAGATGACCTATATTTTACGAAGTTAAGAATATTCGATAAAAATTTTAAATTTGCATTAAAAGAAATTAAAAATAAATTTTCTGGAGTTAAAAGCAAGGAAGACCTTAAAATTGCTTTGGACGAAGTAATTAATTTTTTGGGTAAAAAGAAGTTAATAGATTTTTTTCCCCAGTATAGCCAGCATAATTACTTTGAACAGATCTATAATAAATTGCATGAATATTTATGGAATGAATATTCATCATGTGGAGACTGGGTTTATGCTATAGAGTCTTTAAAAGGACTACACTCAATCCCTATTATGACTATTCATAAAAGCAAGGGTTTGGAATATGACACTGTCATTTTCATTGGTTTAGAAGACGATGCATTTTGGACCTTTAAGAGGCAAACAGAAGAAGATATATGTGCTTTTTTTGTTGCACTTTCAAGAGCTAAAAAGCGAGTTATTTTTACATTTAGTGAAACTAGGATCAATAATGGTTATATAAGAAAGCAAAGGAGAATAAATATAAACTCTCTTTACCAAATGTTAGAGCAATCTGGAGTAGTTGATGTCCGTAATTTCTGAATAAATCCTCATTTTTCCTTTCAGGTAGGTATATCTTAATCTAAAGAAGCTCTGCAAAGTATCCCTTCTAAAACTGCAAAAATCAAGGTTTTTCGTTTCGCTTTTCTTAACATTATCTTAACAAACGTGTTCGGGGTAGATTTAAGCAGACCGCCGGCAGGAAAAATATATTTCAATTGAATTGATTAAAGGGAAGATAATCATTTCGTATTCAGCGGTCCAGTTTTGGAATGATCCAATGAAAAAAAATCTTCGGTTGACAGGTTTCATTTAAATCCTAAAAATTCCCCACAAGGAAAAAGAATCGATTAATCTAAAGAAGCCCTGCAAAGTGCCCCTTATAAAGCTGAAAAAAATCACGGTTCTTTAAATTCTCTTTCTTAACTTTATCTTAACAAGCGTATTCGGGGTAGATTTAAGCAGACCGCCGGCAGGAAAAATATATTTAAACTGAATTGAAAAGAGATTTGAAGTAAAAAATAAAATTATACAACTTCAGAACTGGTAGAAGGTTTTTCAGCAATAGCCACATACTCTGCAAAGGATTCTGATTTTGGAATAGGCAAGTTGTCTTCTATCAGTCCCTGTACGTGCATCTCAATGGCTTCATAGATATTTTTCTCTACTTCTTCACGAGTAGAACCTGTGGCCACACAGCCCGGAAGGTCAGGAGAAAATGCTGAATAGTTGTCGTTTGCTTTTTCGATTACAACGAGGAAACGGTGCATGTTTAGTCCTCTCTTCTTAATTGAGCTTGTTTTAATATGCTGTTCAATGTTCCTGGAGCAAGGTCATCTCCACTATGCCCTGCAATTGTTACCCTTCCTGATTTAGTAGGGTGCTTATATTGCCGGTGGCTGCCTTTTGTTGCAGTCAGATACCAACCATCGGCTTCAAGAAGCTTTATGACCTCACGTACTTTCATTTCAATCTGTCTTCATGTATATTTAAATTTAATTAGAAAACTTGCAGAACTCGGGTAAGTGGAGTTCATTTTTTAATCTGATGACAATCCATTCATCAATAACTTCTTCCAGATTTCTGCGACATTCTTTAAGAGTTTTGCCTGTAGCCTCTGCACCCTAAAGTTTGGGAACTTCTCCATAATAGGGTTCTTCGTCGTCGATTATTTCATATTGTGCCCTTTCAAGAGCTGCATGGATGTACCGGATAAGCATAATTACACCTTTCCGAGTGTGATATATCTAGTTTTATACTGCTCAAATCTTATATAGATTCTGTGAATCGGATGATTAAGTTTTGGTTTATTGTTACTGACCGATCAGGAAATATCTTTTCTAAATCAGGATGATTTTTCCTGATCCTTAATTCGCCTAAAAAACGTTACTTTTTTCGAGAAAAACCTCGCCCAGAGGAAAAAACGCTTATCTAAAGAAGCCCTGCAATGTGCCCCTTATAATCGAGTTCGTCCCAAAACTCACTTTACTCTTACTCGTTAAACGTTTTAAGAATTGTTTTCACGATCAGTAACTTGGATTGATCATTCGAAATTCGAAAATAAGAAGATTTTTAAGAAATAAGGCCTTTTTCGCGTAACATTTTCTGTTCATCACCCGTAATATAAGCAAAAATTTTCGGCTTTTCGTCTATCATTTGAACAAAATAAATTACATCAAACTCAATCAGTTCTTCTCTTCCGTCTTTTTTGTTGTAAAATGAACGCCAGTGCACTTTCGCTATTGAATGGTATTCGTCTAAAGAAGATACCTTAACTGAATCAATGATCAGGGACTTTGTCCCAATGCTTTTGTAAAAATCATACCCTTGAATAATAACAGCACGAAATTGATCATCATTCTTACCGCAATGAACTCCGAAGGGATTAGCCTCAATAAAACAGTCTGTAAATGAATTTGCAGTCTCTTCAATGTCAATTGTCCCGACTAATGACTTATTAAATCGGGCTTCGTATTTTCTAAAAAAATCTTCCAGTTTCTTCTCAATATCATCCATAATCCAACTTCCTCCAAGATACCTCTGATCTTACGCAGGTATCTGACAATTTTTTCCTTTTTACTAATGAGCCTTTCCCAAAAATAATTTTTATTCCTTTATTTAAAAAAGTTTCAGAAATACTCTCCTGATCGAATACTTAATTGACGATTTCAAAATCGAGAATTAGAAACGGAGATTTTGAGTTCCGAGATCAGCTCCAAATGAATTATTGAAAGGGAAAGATTTTCATTTCGTATTCGGCGGCCCAGTTTCTACCTGCTTTTTTATCGTAAGCAGTATTTTTATGCAAGAAAGGAAAGTCAAAAGTATGGACTTCACAGGGACATGGCATATTTATGAAATGGAATTATGGGATGAAGACTATTTCAATATGGACATTCCTGCTTACATTATAATAGAACCAGACAACATAGGGCATTTCCAGTTTGGCTTAGTTTATGGTGATATCGACGGAAGAATCGTTGGATATGCCGATGGCAAAAGATTTGAATTCACCTTTGAAGGAAATGAAGAGTACGATCATGTCTTTGGTAGTGGTTGGATCAGGGTAAAACAGAAGGACGTACTGGAAGGCGAATTTATATTTCATCTCGGAGACAGTTCTACCTTTTTGGCAAGGAAAGTAAAGTAATAAACTAAAGTTTTTAATTTCTCTTTTCTTAACATTATCTCAACAAACGTGTTCGGGGTAGATTTAAGCAGGCCGCCGGCAGGAAAAATTCTTTCGCGCTAACCAGAAGCCGGTTTACTTTGAACCTCACAGTATACAGATTTTCTTCACAATATGAAGCAAAGTGATCATCCTTTAGATTTCGTAATTCTTTTTTCCCTTAAGCCAATGGTAAATAATGTACAACGTTTCTAGCGTCAAAAGCGTCAGCGCCACACAAATAAGCAAGTTCTCCCGTTTGCTGCGACGAGTTAAAACAGCGATGTTTTCATTCTTTTTTCTCAGCTTCCAACCGTCAAGAACTTTGTATTCTATTTCTTTCTGTAATTTGTCTTTTGGAACGCGCATTATAATAACATTTGTCATGGATTTCATTCCTTTTCCTGAATTAAAACAATAGGATAGGTCAGTAATATTATTATGAAATCCTTTTTAAAAATAGTTAATGTAGGGACAGTCAAAAAATTTTATTTGGGCTTAAAATAATTCCAGGGGAAATTTATTGTTGACAATAGAACTATACCTACCTGCAAGGTGCTTTTTCTACTAAATCTCAAAAATCACGGGCTTTTTAATTTCGCTTTTCTATCATTATCTTAACAAACGTTTTCAGGGTAGATTTAAGCAGACCACCGGCAGGAAAAAGATATTTCAACTGAATTGAACAACATGACCGGAAATTTCGCCCTCCCTTTTTAGTAATTATAAATACTACAACCGCAGAATACTATAACATATCAAAAAGACCAGATAGAGCCTGAAAAAATGCTGGAAAACCGAAAAGAAGCTGAAATTTATATCCGGAAACTCCATGAAATGTTCCCGGAGCTTAAAGAAAAATACCACGTTAGTTACCTGGGAGTTTTTGGGTCCTACGTAAGGGGAGAACAGAAACCCGAAAGTGACCTGGACGTACTTGTTGAGTTTTCCAGAACCCCTACTATTTTTAAATTTGTCAACCTTGAAAACTACCTTTCAGAGGCTCTGGGCGTTAAGGTGGATCTGGTTATGAAAGATGCGTTGAAGCCGAATATAGGCAAACATATCCTGAACGAAGTTGAAGCTGTCTGAAGAGGGATTGATATTCGCGAAGCAAAAGACTATGTCCAGGATATCTATGATGCAATGGAAGCAGCAGAAGAATTTGTTAGCGGCTGGACATACGAAGATTTTGCTGCCGACCGTAAAACCCAGTTTGCAGTAATAAGGGCTCTGGAAATTATTGGAGAAGCAACAAAGAATATTCCATACGAAGTACGCGAAAAGTATCCTTTTGTTCCGTGGAAAGATCTGGCAGGCATACGGGACAAGTTGATTCATGCTTATTTTGGAGTAAATCTGAAGGTAGTCTGGTTATCTGTTAAAGAAGGTATCCCCGAAGCAAAACCTGATATCAAATGCATACTGGATGAAATGTGAACAAGAAAAAAACTCTCCCCAAAGGGAAAATAATCGTTTAATCTAAAGAAGCCCTGCAAAGTGCCCCATATAAAACTGAAAAAATCACTGGTTTTTGGCTTTCTTTTCTTAACATTATCTTAACAAACGTACTCGGGGTAGATTTAAGCAGACCGCCGGCAGGAAAAATATATTTTAACTGAGCTGAGTAAAAGAGAGAAACTGCCATATCGGATAGCTCGAAAATTTGCCGATACCGATATATATTATGGGCACATATCGGATATGTAGAATTATGGAAGATACCGATACTCACCTGATTAAAGAAGAACTTCTTGTAAGAATAAATGAAAAAATGAAGCAATTAAACTCCATGCGGCCTATTTCGAAAGATGCTTTAGGAAGGCTACATGAAGAGATGAGGTTAGTGCATACCTACCATTCGAATGCAATAGAAGGAAATACGCTAACACTCCAGGAAACAAAACTCGTCCTGGAAGAAGGGCTGACTATTGGCGGGAAATCTCTCAGGGAACATATTGAAGCGACCAACAACGCGAAAGCTTTTGACCGGATGGAAGAGCTGGCAAAGAAAAAGTGTTCAATAGACCATATCATAATTCAGGAAATCCATGAAACTGTAACCAGAGGCATACTTGAAGATGCAGGCAGATACCGCACTAGAAACGTGAGGATAACCGGCGCAGTAAAATCTCCGCCAGATTGGTCGAAGATAGTGAAACTGATGGATGAACTTATCAAAAAGATAACTGAAAACGGTGAGCATCCCATTGAAACGGCTTCCTTCCTGCATCACAGGTTTGTAGAAATTCATCCATTCAGTGACGGAAACGGACGAGTAGCCCGGCTTCTCACAAACCTGTATTTGATCTCAAAGGATTATCCTCCTGTCGTGCTCAAAAAAGAAGACAGAGGAAAATATTACAAGTCCCTTAGAGCCGCAGATACTGGAAATCTGGGACCTTTTGCCAATTTCATTGCAAAAGCTGTAGATGAAAACCTGACCCTCTATCTTTCAATCTCAGGAGGAAATGATGAACTGCTGCCTCTAAAAGAACTTGCCATGGAAACTCCTTACTCTCAGGAATATCTCAGCCTGCGGGCCAGACAGGGGCTTCTGGATGCAGTGAAGATAGGAAAAACGTGGCACAGTTCCAGACATGCGGTTGCTCAGTATCTATCTGAGCATGGAAAAAAAGATGTTTGATTTCCGTGTTATTAACAAATCTATCAGGAAAAGATTAAAACAGACTGCGGCAGGAAAAAAATTTCTTATTGACAGACAAAATAAGAGAAATCCCCTTTCCTTTTCAACGTCCTACATCAAAGCCTGAAAATCTATTTCCATTTAAATAATCGTCACTATAATGATGATTTTTGCATTAAATATTGTTATTGTAATGACAGACGCATATGCAAATATGTTTAAGCTGGATTAAAAAGAAGTTTGAGAAATACAACTCAAACCAGTTAAGAACTGGTAGATGATTTTTCAGCAATAGCCACATATTCGGCAAAGGATTCTGATTCCGGAATAGGTAAATTATCTTCAAGCATTCCCTGCACGTGCATTTTAATAGCTTCATAGATATTCTTCTTTGCCTCCTCTTGGGTAGAGCCGGTAGCTACACAGCCCGGAAGGTCAGGTGAATATGTCGAATAGTTATTATCTGCTTTTTCGATTACAACGAGGAAACGGTGCATAACTAACTCTCAATTTTTAATTTTGATTTATTTGGAAGATTAAAATCAGTTGCTTCTCATACCTGGACTCAACAATTTCTCCACTTCACGAAGCACGTCTTCCATAAAGACTTCGGAAGATTCTTTTGGCTCAAGATTGTTTCCTTGATGGACATGATATGGAAAAGTTTTAAGGTCTTTCCAGTGAGGAGAATTGTCCCAGCGTTTTATCATTTTATCCCCTTTTTGCAGGTGGTAGGAATATCGCCTGAAATCTGTCCCTGAGCTTTCACTGATCTGCAACGTGTAACCGCCTTTGGAGTTGCTGTGGCTTTTATTGCCTGAACAGGCGGTTCAAAAACTGCTTTAATAACTTTTAACTCAAGAACAATTTCGCTGAAACAAAGGGCAGAAACAGTTTTGTTTATTGTCATAGAAACTGTTCCCAGTATCTAGACGCTGTGACATAGCTTTCCCAGAGAATGAAATCATCCCATTCCTCAAAATCTTCTTCACCTGTCCTTGAATGGATTCTCTTCTCAAAATCAGAAAAGTCCATTCCATACTTCTGCTCCATTTCAGCTATTTTTTTGCTGTAGTAATCTATCTTTGTTCAGCCTGGTCGTGAACAAGCCTTTTCAAGGCTTCCTGTTCGTCTTTATACAGGCCTGCTTTTACCATGTCACTGATAGGTTCAAAGACTTTTCTGGGAACTTTTACATACTCAATAGCATCGCCCAAGAGAACCACCTAGTTATCACTTTGTTTTTCTTATCTTAAATGTGTTTGTTAATCCAATGCTTCACTTTTTCTTCTTTCTCCATTTTTTCGTTTTTCAAGGTAGCAAAGATAGCAGTTTGCGGAGAAATAAGATAATAAATTTTTAGGGCTGCCCAATTAAACTTAAGAAAAGACTTGGTTTAATTCAGAAAAGTCAAAATTACAGGTAGCTTATTTCAAAAAGGGTTATGCAGTTCATCTTCTGCGAGGGATTCCAGGCAAGCCTGAATCGCTTCTTTAATGTTTTCAATAGCTTCTTCTACTGTATCTCCCTGTGAAAAACAGCCTGGTAAACCGGGGCAGCTTGCAATAAATCCTCCGACTTCTCCGTCTTCCTCAGGGATAATTTTGAACCGCATAAAACCGATTATGAGGTTTTTGCTTAATATTTGTATGGGTAAGGGTTTGGTGGATATATTTAATAAAAAACATAATTAAGGCGACGTTTTCAATTCAATCTGGAAAATCACTCAGCAGAAAAGAATCGCTTAATCTACAGAAGCCCTACAAAGTGCCCCTTCTGAACCTGTAGAAATCAAGTGCTTTTGGTTCTCTTTTCTTAACATTGTCTTAACAAACGTATTCGGGGTAGATTTAAGCAGACCGCCGGCAGGAAAAAATATATTTCAAATGAATTGGTTATGAGGAAAGATTTTCATTTCGTATTCGGCGGTCCAGTTTTTGGCAGCATTCCATGATCCATAACTCCCTTGAAAAACGTCTCTTGATTAGAAATACCTCTCCCAGGGGAAAAAATCGCATAATCTAAAAAAGCTCTGCAAAATGATCTTTTTAAAACTGTAAAAGTTAAGTTTTTTCTATTTTCTGTTTTCTTTTCAAATCTTTATTTTTTAATATCTCTTCACCTTCGCGAAATCCAACATAATCTATTAGCCTTGCTTTTTTATACTCATTTTCTGTTTCATTATAATCTACGTCAAGAGTTTTTATATGATATTTATCAATTATTTTTCTATTCTGAATATAATAGGAATGTATTTTATCCAGGGATTCTTTATTCAAATCTCTATAGCCAATAAATTCTTTGAAGTTGACATCTAACGCAGGAACACATCCAAAAGTTCCCATCATAATTTTTGTAATAAGAGTATCGCTTACTTTTTGTTTATCCTTATAGTTTTCTTTCTCGATGATAGGGTCAAAAAATAGTCTAAAAAATTTGTCAGAAAGAATACTCTCAATGTCTTTTTTAAACTCTATGATACGACAGATATTACCCTCTGAGTAAGTGTCAACATCTACCTCCCAAAGTTTTTTTTCATCAGCAATTCTTGAGATTACCTCTACGTAGATTTTGTGACTCCTTAAAAACTGTTTACTTGAACCTCTATACAATCCCCAACTAGCAAGATAAAATCCAAGTTGTAAACAAGATAGCTCCATATTATCTTTAATTTCCTCTTTATTCTTAAAATTATGAAAATAATTGTAGCAGAAATCATATGAAACGTATCTTTTGAAGATTATGTCTTTACTTCGACTGTAATTTTGAAGTTCACATAAATATTTATTAACATCAGGATCTGGTTCATCAAATACCATAATGTAACATTAACTTCAAGATTATTAAATTATTTTAGATTAATTCAGTGGTAGCAAAAATACACTTAACTTAATTGAAAATGGAGGAGATGTCTGTTTATATTCTACGGTCCAGATTCTGATTTTTTTTCTAAATATGTAATTCATCTGAAAAATGTCACTTGATTATGAAAAATCTCCAAAAGAAAAGAATTGTTTAATCTAAAGAAGCCCTGAAAAGTGCCCCTTATAAAGATGCAAAAATCACGGGTTTTCTAGAGGTATTTTCCTAAATTCACAATTGATGAGAAATTATAACCAACGAGTCAACATGAAATTATTTCGTACTAAAATACTCTATATTGGGGGAAGTTTCTATATCTTAAAAATTGTGGTTCTAGATATATTTAGTTTTAAGATTTAGATATAAATCAGGTATAAAATAATAAATAAATATATTTTATTATTAAAAATGTTATCTTTTAATACCTATTTATCACTAATTTCAATTAAACTTATTACCTTAAAAATCTATAATACTTAATGGTGATAGGGATGGTAGGTATTAGTTTCGTATTCGATAAAATATCTAACGGAATCTCTAGTTATCAATATATTAAGGGAATTGAACAAATATACAAAAGTAAAAAGATAGCAAGTGATCTCCGGGAGTATGGATATAAATTGTTAGACTGTAGAAAACTAGAGGCAGCAAAAGATGCATTTGAAGAAGCCCTACGTTTCGATCCAACAAACCCTGAGATACAAATGGGATTATTTAAATCTGCGGTATTCCAGCCTATATTAACAAAGAACCCTACATATTACGATGCGGAAATAGCATTGAAAAAGATAGAAACAATTCTGAAGAAAAATCCAAATGACAGGCACGCTTACTATTTTATGGGTGAAATATATCGTGACAGTGACCCTAAAAAAGCATCAAATTATTATAAAAAAGTAATCAGCTTAGATTCTAAATCTTATCTAACCGGTCTCGCTTATAATTCACTAGCTTATATAGCCGCCACTGAAAAAGATAATGATTTAGCATTTTATTACATGAAGAAAGCTGCAAATCTATGCGAAATGAATCCAACAGTTTTAAATAATTTAAGTTATCAACACTTAATTAGGGGACAATATGAAATAACTATCGAAAAGCTTACTCGCCTTATAAAACATGATCCCTATAAAATAATTGTTTTCTGGAATATAATTAATTCGTTAAGAATGATTGGTAAATTCCAAGAAGCATACGTTTACAACCATATGCTAATAGAATGCATTGAGGATGAAACTATATTAAATCATGCAGCTAATTTAGGAGCATTTTTTTTCCAAACAGATCCAAGTGGAGATGGTGTTTTTTTTAAAGAAATTTCTGGAAAAAAATTTTACAGCTATTGTAGCATGGCTTTAACTTGTTATGTTCTGGACCTAACCGAAGAAGCTGATATGTATTTAGAAAAGGCTCAAAAATTAGATTGTTTTAGTAAAACATCAGCAATAAAGTTTCTATACTACAATATTGAATGCATAAAAAAAAATAATGTGAAATTAATTTGTAAGCTTGACGATATAAAAGAAAGGCTCATAAAGTTAGATCTTTTTACAAATGTTTCTATTACAGTGACTAGAAATGAAACTCAGTATATTAATATGGCAAAAGTTTAAAAATTGAAATAAAAAACGTGGCTGTTTCTTTATGAAGGTGGCATAAAAAAGTAACACATATAAGTGAATAGAATTTTCTTACATTTTATTTACTTTTTGAGCTAATCCCAAAACTCAAAAACTACTTCTTTGAATCTCGATTTTGGAATAATCAATCGAGCTATTAATCAGGAGCTACTAATCAGGAAAATAGTTATGAAATTCTTATCAATGTCTGAATAAATATGGGTTTTGGGATAGGCTCTTTATAAAATTCTTATGATAATTAACGGAACTTCTGTAGAATCACTAGTTTTTCAATTTCGCTTTTCTTAACATTATCTCAATAAATGTATTCGGGGTAGATTTTAGCAGACCGCCGGCAGGAGAAATATATTTCAATTGTATTTGGTATGTGGATCGATTCTTCAAGGATTCTCTTCTCCAATCCATTCTTCCCTTGAAATCCGGGCTTGTTTAAGAATTCTTGTAAGTAGATCGACTCCAATTGTACCTTTGTGTGGATTGGGAATCGTTAAAACAAGATCTCCTTTTCTCATAAAAGGGTGCTTTCCGCCTGAATATGGCCCTTCAAATCCCAGTTCCTGCAACCTTTTAACGAAAGTTCGCCAATCGACGGGGACTAATTTAGACAACTGCAATATCTCCCGGTTCTTTGATTATGTGGTTTCCGATCCGGGGGAGAGGCAATCCGTTTCTTAATCTAAAAACTATCCACTCATCAATTACTTCTTCCAGATTTCTGCGGCATTCTTCAAGGGTCTCGCCTGTAGCCCATACACCCTCAAGTTCGGGAACTTCTCCATAATAGGGTTCCTCGTCGTCTATTATTTCGTATTTTGCTCTTTCGAGAGCTGCATGGATGTACTGGATAAGCATGATTACACCTTTCCGAATGTGGTATATCTAGTTTTATGCTGTTTAAATCTTATATAGATTCTGTGAATCGGATGATTAAGTTTTGGTTTATTGTTACTGACCGATCAGGAAATATCTTTTCTAAATCAGGATGATTTTTCCTGATCCTTAATTCGCCTAAAAAACGTTACTTTTTTCGAGAAAAACCTCTCCCTAGAGGAAAACAATCGCTTAATCCAAAGAAGCCCTGCAAAGTACCCCTCATAAATCTCAAAAATCACGAGTTTTTCAATTTCACTTATCTTAACATCTCAACAAACATATTCGGGGCAGATTTAAGCAGACCGCCGGCAGGAAAAATATATTTTAACTGAGTTTTGAACGAGAGATATTTATTTAGTATTCTGCGGTCCAGTCTTGGATACTTCTGAATATTCAAAACTGCGAAGTTGTTAAAAAATATTAGAATAAAAGTACTCAATTTCAGTTTCTAATAAGTTCATGCATATTTATCTGAATTTTAAATTGCCATATCTGTCTCATAATCAGGAGTTTATAACAGGCAATACCCATTTTACCAGAATTGTGAGAATAACAAAAATAATAATAAGCCAAATTACCCTACCGGGCAGATTTTCGGGTGTCTCAACCATAATAACAGATATTTCGGAATCATATAAAAAGACATATTGATGGATAACTGCAACTTGCCTTTTTCGAATCAATTTCGAGTTCCCTGGAAAGGATAAGGAGAAAATTTTCATCTCTTATTAACGATCGTTTTCTGGTTAGTTTTTAGTCCATAATTAACTTAAAAAAGTCCGCTTTCAATCAGAAAACCACTCCCTAAATAGAAAAGAATCGTTTAATCTAAAGAAGCTCTGCAAAGCGCCCCTTACAAAACCGCAAAAAGTTATGGGCGAAGAAAAAATATATTCTGGTTAAGATTTATTCAAAAATGAAAAGAAATAAATTTTGATATAAACTCAGTTACACATATAACCTTAGTATCTGTCTTCTCTGGGCTTTCTATGTTTGGGAAGACATTCTCTGCAGTAAACGGGTCTTTCCGGATCAGGCTTGAAAGGTACTTCTGTTTCAACACCACAATCAGAACATATTGTCTTGTGCATTTCCCTGGGAGTTCCGAAACTTCCACGGTGGCTGTCTCTTCCCCTGCTTCCTCTGTCATTAAAGGCCATTCTGTTTCACACTGGTTTTAGTTGTTGTTAACTTTTGCTGAAAAATAAGAAGTATACGACTCTCTGGTTAAAAACAAAAATTGATTTTTTAACAACAGATTGTTATACATCTCTTTATTTTCAATATATACATTGCATTTAAAATATATGATAATATCTATGAAAATAAAGGAATATTTCCGGAAGAAAAAATACTTTGAACAGAAATGAGGGAGGATAAGAGATTTCAGTACTCTCATGGAAATTATAAATGCTAAAGTCGAGGTAATGCTAAGGTCGAGGTACGTTATAGGTCCTGGTCTATAGAACCTTGCACGCAACAGCAGAGATGTGCTTCTACAGCAAAAGTAAAATATGGATCTCAGGCGTCTTTTCAGACACCATTATTTCGATACCTATTATATCAGGCATCTTTCCCTGATACTTTTAGAATATTACTTAATGTAGCCTTTCCGCTCAAGCCATTCGACCTGGGGTCTTGTGTATTTCCAGGTTACTTCGGCTTTGGAGTCCTGAATTTCCCATGGACTGGCTATGACAACGTCGCCTTCACGGATCCACATTTTCTTCTTTTTTGAACCCGGAATCCGCCCCATGCGGACGACACCATCCATACACTGAAGTGTTACCCTTTTCGAACCAAGTAAACTTGCAACTGTTGCCAGGACTTCATTTCTGTCCTTGCGTGGGACCCGTACTCTTGATACTTCAGGTGTATCTCCTGAGTTTACCGGTTTATTTGATCCTGCTTGTCTTTTTCTAACAGTGCTTCTGTAATTAGCCAGGTTAATTCCTCCTTAACAAAATTTTATTAATTATTTTATAAGTTTTAGATTGATAGTTCATACAAACCCTCACTTCCGATTCCAGTTTGTTTCTACTTTTTCCTTCCCTCATGAAATGCAAACAGGTAAAGAAACAAAGAGAATAAACCAAAAAAACAAAAAGAAAAGATGAATCAGGCATTAATATTATCTTAATTATGAATTAACGCCTGGTGCAGATTATCCTTAAAATTTCCTGTGGTTAGGAAGACATTCCCTGCAGTATACCGGTCTGCCTTCGGTAGGTTTGAACGGCACTTCGGTCTCAACACCGCAGTCAGAGCAGGTCACTTTTGTCATTTCCCTAGGTCCGCTGTTGCTGCGGAAACCTCCGGAATTTCCCCTGAAATTTCTGTCATTAAAAGCCATTTTCGTTTCACCTCCGCTTGTAGTGGATATTTAATAACTTTAAAAACAAGATTGTATATCCCCTGGATTAAAAACAAAAATCGGTTTTTAATAACAGACCATACGTCTCTTTATTTTCAATACATACACCATACAGTCAAATTATATAAAGGTGCTTATACAAAAATTCACTTTCCAGAAAGATAACTCTTTTTTAAAAACGGTTTACAGAGGAGCAAACAGTTAATTTATTGATAATGTGCTTTTAAAAAGTACCTCTATCTCAACACTGAAGTCAGGACAGGTAGCTTTGTGAATTCCTCTTGGAGCGCCGAAATCAGAATTTCCTCTGAAGTGGCTGAAGGCGCAAACTTATAGAAAAATTAAAATTTACGGATATCCTTGCGGGTTAGAGAAACAATTCTCCCTTTTTCCAGAGTTCGTCAAACTTTGTCTTGAATCGTTTTGCATATGATTCGTCATATATTCTTGTCATACCGAGGTTTCTACTCATATTGAACTGGTCTTCGATATCGATCAGGGTTATCTTAGAATCAATGATTGTAAAATTATATTCGGTTTCTAAAATCCTTACTTCCATCAGAACCTTAATATAGCGCTTAAATGACAGGTCTTCTATTGAATCAATGAGCTCTTTTAATGATAGCAGTAATTGTGATCCCGGATCTAAAATTTTAACTTTTATGCCACGCTGCACTAGACTAAAAAAAGCTTTGCTAAAAGCAGGTACCGAGGCATCATACAGCTCCGATCTTCCAGGCTTATACTTAGTATGAATTACAACACATACTTCATGCTCGATTTTCTCAAAATATGAATCCACCATTTCGTTAACTTCATTATTACGAAACTTATCAGGCCAGAATATAGTTTCAATATTTTGTGGGAAATTGTCGCTGCAAAGTTCCCTTTCGATTTCATCAAATGTTTCTCTGAGCATTTTGAGCTCATTAAGTGTTTCTTCTTCTTTTCTTTTGTACATGAGTTTAAATGCCCTTTTTGGATCAACCGCCCGGTATCTCTGCGGCCGTGACGGCTGGATTTCAACAAGCTCATAGTTTTTGAGGGCTTTAAGAACCTCGTAGATCTTTCCTACAGGGACTTTCGATGCATGTGATAATTTGCTTGCTTCCATAGACTCCTGTTTTAGAAGTGTCAGGTAAACCGAACTCTCATATTTGTTCAGTCCAATTTTTGTAAGTAATTTTTCATTCATCCTTTCACTACTTTTCAGTCTTTTCACTGCTTTCAGGTTTATTGTAGAGTAAAACGGTTATCTTTCTTAACGATATTAAGACTACTGTTCAGGCATATGAAAGTGAAGCTGTTAGTTAAAGTCTATACTGACTGAGTACATCAGTTCTATTAGTTCAAATAAAAGAACGATATGCTGCAAAGGTTAGATTGACCTGTAGAAGAATAATAAGCAACAAACTCTATGAAATAATCTGGAATATGTTGACTAAATATGGAACATATAAACGAAAAGTGGTCAGGATGATGTTCACAAAAAGTAACAGATATGATTTTGATTTTGTCAAAGAAAACATGATGGGTCCAAATGCAATGAAGGTTCTTGAGGAATTATCCGAATCTTTGAAGCTTGAAAAAGGCATGAGAATACTTGATCTCGGCTGTGGAAGAGGGCTGACTTCAATATTTCTTGCAAAAGAATATGATGTTACAGTTTTTGCAACTGATCTCTGGATAAGTGCAACAGATAACTATGAGAGAATTAAGTCGGTGGGACTGGAAGATAAAATAATACCAGTACATGCAGAAGCCCACGATTTGCCATTTGCACAGGAATATTTTGATGTCGCTATAAGTGTAGATGCCCTTCACCATTTTGGAGCCGAACAGGATTATTTAACAAAACACCTTGCCCCACTTGTGAAAAAAGGAGGAAAAATAGCAGTTGCAGTTCCAGGACTGAAAAAGGATTTTGAAAACGGAGTTCCGGAAGAAATGCAGCCATACTGGTTTGATAATATGAATTTATACTCATGCGACTGGTGGTATAACCTATGGAAAAAATCTAATCTGGTTAGCATAGATGAATGTAAGGAATTAAAGTGTCTGGAAGAAGCATGGAAAGACTGGCTTATGTGTGACAACGACTATGCCCGTAGAGACATTGGAATGATGGAAGCTGAAGGAGGAAAATACTTTAATCTGGTTTCAATCATAGCCACAAAGTTATGATTTAAAATCTATTGATTATGATTTTAAATCTATTGATTATGATTTTAAATCTGTTGACTATGATTTTAAATCTGTTGAGGAGCTTACTACCTGGCATACAAATGAGTGGACTGGAAACTGCTACTTCTTCGATGTACGTTGCCAGGTTTTCGATGTCTTAATTATCCAGATTTGTCTGGAAAGAATTTTTAGCAAATCGCCAGCCGGGAAAACATATTTCAAATGCATTCGAAAGCCTTGAAGCAAATTATACTTTAAAGATGGCTGGTGATCTTTGTATAAATTTGTAATTATTTGAAGAGCTGCTAGCGTTTCTGGTTTTAATTGTTAAGTTCATAAAAAGTAACTTTGTTTTCAATTTCGTGTATGAATTTGCTTACCGAATCTTTTCGAGTGTAAATTACCAGGTCATTCATAGCCCTCGTCACAGCAACGTAAAAGAGTCTTCTTTCCTCCTCGTATCTATCTCTTTTACGTGAAAGAATTGCTGGCTCGAAAATATCTGGGTTTTCTATTTCGCAGGGAAAACCGTATAAATCCTCCACTACATCCAGCAGGAAAACAATTTTTGCCTGTAAACCTTTGCTTTTATGCACTGTCATAAAAGGTATTTTACTGGGGTTTTTACTTCCATCAAAAGAAATAGGAACACCTTGAGTTTTAGCGTATTCCATTAACATATTCTTCATCTTAAGGTTTTTTCCAATTCTTGATAAAAGTAGAATATCTTTTGCCTCATAACCATCATCGAGATAATGCTTTATTGAACAAATGCAATGACTGGCAATTTGAGAATAATATATATTTGCCGATCTTCGATTATGTTTTGAGACGTATATTCTTATGGGGTTATCAGCAGCATTCTTAGCAAAAGTTTCTTTTTCGATCTGTGAACCTCTATTATATTTTATAATTTCAGCACCTGTATCCACTATAGACTTACAGCTTCTGTAATTTACGGAAAGATCAGTTCTTGCTGGATGATCGAAGTATTCATGGAAGTTGACAAAAAAGTCGAGGTCGGAACCTGAAAAACCCATAATACTCTGCCAATCATCGCCCACACAGAACAATTTACACCCATTATTTTTCTTCATAAGTTCGCGTATGAGCTGATATCTTTGAGCGCTTATATCCTGATATTCGTCAATTAAAATTTGGGCAAAGGAATTTCTATATAATTCCTGATCCTCTTTCAGTTCCTTTACAGCAAGATTGATCATATCAGCAAAGTCAATTTTGTTTTCGG
Organism: Methanosarcina hadiensis; assembly: GCF_046529725.1. Lineage (GTDB taxonomy): Archaea > Halobacteriota > Methanosarcinia > Methanosarcinales > Methanosarcinaceae > Methanosarcina > Methanosarcina hadiensis. Next base: position 1,033,804 of record NZ_CP136241.1, read on the forward strand.
TTCTTAATTCATCTTCATAAAGCTCGTAGATATCTAATGCAATCCTGGCAAAAGCTTCCTGTTTTGCAGACCATCTTTCACTTCGTAACCTTTGCTTGATATTTTCTGGAGACAGATTGTATGTCTTTGCAATTGTTATGAATCGGCTGACATTGAAAGAAAGTCCTCTTACAGACTCTTTACATCCGTAATTCACTCTATTGATAAGTTGATCATAAGGAACAGGAATGAATTCAAAATCTTTATCGGGAAACTTTATCTTTAATGCCTTTGTCATTCTTTCAATCAAAATCTCCTCAAACTTTTCCCCTTTGAATTCATAACTTGCGATTTCTACAAGAGAATATCTGTCCTGCCGTGCAAACTTCTCTTTTTTTCTCTTCATTCCGAGTTTGTATTCTTCCGGTGCATTTTTACCTTCAAACCAGTCTGGCACTTTTCCGTTTTTGTCTAATGCCCAGTGCTCAAGGTAAATGTCATAATCCGGAAAGAAAAAATCGGGCCTGGGGACCTTTTTATTGCCTTCAGAGTCTGTGTACTCCATCCATCGAGCGGGATTTTCATAAAGTATTCTGATCCTTTCTCCATTCAGGTTGTGACTGATGAAAAAGTTCAATATAGCCCTTTCAGCCTCGCTCTTGACCTCAGTTCCGTCAAGAGCTGTGTATGTTAAATTTGCCATATATTTGTAAAACTCTTCTTTTTTTTCAAAGTCTTCCTGGCTCTTTATCACTGCATTGTCATGATATAATCTCATGTAATCTGCAATTTTCTTCTGGAAATCTTCGTTTATCTTTCTATTACTGAATAATTGATCAATATAATTTGAGAATTCTTTGTCAAAATTAGAACCTGAAAACTTTAATCTGGGAATTTCTTTTCCAGAAATTTTGCTCCCTTCTTCCTGGATTTTCTTTCCTAAAGAATGAAAAGTCCTGATCTCTGCCCCTTCAATACCAAACCTTTCTTTAAGTCTTTTTTTGACTTCTTCGGCAGCTTTATTCTGATAAGCAAGAATTAGTATCTTTTTTGCATCAACCTTATCTGGTTCTCTTTCCGTTAAATAAGCAGCTCTTGTGATTAAAACTTCAGTTTTTCCAGAACCAGCACCTGCTACAACCAGGTTATGCGTGTCATCAGTCACAATAGCTCTTTTTTGTGAGCTATCCAGAGGAAAAGAAGATTTCTGGAACAGGTAATCATACTTTCGTATTCTTTGATTTATGAACTCTTCATTGTCATATTTCTCAAATTCACTCAATAAGAATGATAATTCTACTATGGATTTTTTAATAAAATCATTTGAAGTGTCATCAAAAAGTTTACTCCGATTCTTAAAAGAAGAACAGATAGCCAGGCACTTTCCGCAAGTATCAATTAGGTCCTTCCGCTCATGATAAGTTAGATAAGTCTCTTTTCCTACATTGTACAATTCGTGCTTTAAATACAACTCAGATATATCCTTTTCAATACTTTCTTTTACTTCTTTATTTATGGTCCCTTTTTCTATTTTTAAAATTTTATTTCTGACTTCCAGAATTTTAGTTATACAAATTTCATAAATTCTTTTAGATGAATGTGTAATTGGAGAGATAATTGATAAAATAAATGACACTAGCTTACCTTTTTTAAAACCCGGAAAGTTTTCATTTCTATTGCCTGAAACCATCCTGTTGCCTTCCAGTGACTTAAATGATGAATTACAGCATAAGTATGACCTGAATATTTATACTTACATTCTATAAAAATGTAGACGACAGGAAAATAATATACCTGAAATCTTTTACAGGCTGGTAGGTATGATAGAAACGATCTGAATCTATACTAAGGTCTCATTAATGTCCATCTTTTACAGGTTCGTAGGTATGATAGAAACCAAAAACAGTCTGTAATGTGAATTTTTCTATAGTATAATAAAAGTCAAACTTCTCGACCTGACATATAAAAGTGCTCTGAAAGACTTCTATTTCGCATTCGGGAATCAGTTTCTGATATTTTTTCTTGATCTATAATTCGTTTGAACAAGAGATCGCTTGAATCAGAAATACCTCCACAAAGGAAAAGAGTACTCGATCCAAAGAAGCTCTTCAGAGTACCTCTTCTGAAACTGCAGAAATCAGAGGCTTTAATTCCTCTTTCCTAGCTCTATCTTTACAACCAAATCAGAGATAAACAGAAATCCTCTAATAAACAAAATTTCTATATGTAAGGATGTAGTTGCTGAAGAAAATACGGGGTACTACAAAACCGTTGAAAAATAATTATTTTCGGAAGGTTGGTGTTATAATATGAAAGGGTTTGCAATGCTTGAAATTGGAAAAGTAGGCTGGATTGATGCTGAAAAACCTTCGGCAGGACCATATGATGCAATTGTTAGGCCTATTGCGGTAGCTCCATGCACCTCAGATGTCCATACTGTCTGGGAAGGTGCGCTTGGAGACCGCAAAAACATGATTTTAGGACACGAAGCCGTAGGTATTATAGAAGAAATCGGATCCGAGGTCAAAGACTTCAAACCGGGCGATAAAGTAATTGTTCCTGCAATTACACCTGACTGGCGCTCCATGGAGGTGCAGGATGGAATGCCTATGCACTCAAATGGAATGCTTTCCGGATGGAAGTTTTCAAACTTCAAAAGTGGAGTTTTTGCAGAATATTTCCATGTAAATGATGCAGATATGAATCTGGCTCTACTTCCAGAAGGAATGCCTCTCGAGCAGGCTGTCATGCTTTCAGATATGGCAACCACCGGAATACAGGGTGCAGAAATGGCAAATATTAAAACGGGCTCTACGGTTGCAGTCATAGGAATCGGTCCTGTTGGTCTGATGGCAGTGGCAGGTGCATCTATCCTTGGTGCAGGCAGGTTATTTGCAGTAGGAAGCCGGAAAGTCAGTGTTAATCTTGCTCTGGAATACGGAGCATCCGATATTATCGATTACAGAGGCGGTGGGCTTGTTGAGCAGATTCTTGAAAAGACGAATGGCAAAGGTGTCGACTCTGTAATCATAGCAGGAGGAAATGAAAACACAATTTCGGATGCAGTCAAAATTGCAAAACCCGGAGGCACGATATCGAACGTCAACTACTTCGGAACCGGGGACACACTTCCTATTCCACGTATTGAATGGGGGTCGGGCATGTCTCATAAAGACATACGCGGAGGCCTGACAACAGGAGGCCGTTTGAGAATGGAAAGAATGGCAGACCTGTGCACCTATGGAAGAATAAAACCGGAAAAAATGGTCACTCACTTATTCAAAGGCTTCGACAAAATAGAAGAGGCTCTCATGCTCATGAAAGAAAAACCAAGAGACCTGATCAAACCTGTTGTTCTCCTGGATGAATAAGCAGGTCAGCCACCCCTCCTTAAGCTCTTCGCAAAGCTCAAAGTTTTGAGGAGGGGTATTTTCACCTCATGGGATAAATGAGTGATCAGGTAGGTAGAGCTGTAAAAGTAGCTAATGGTTAGTCACCGTAAAATTTCAACGCCATATTTTTTAACTTCATTAATCTACTCCAATTTTGAGAGGATTTTTTTCACTAAGATGATTCTTTTCTTTCAACCTTTTCTTTCAACCTTTTCTTTCTTCCTTTCTCTCAACCTTTCACTTTTAATGCCTATTTTAGGAATTTATCGATATCTTCAGCCACTTACCGTACCTAATCTTTTTGCACTGACCACAATTGCAATTATTTTTGCTTTGTAAACGACTGAAATATCATAAGGTCCATAAGAGGGAACAGATCCGTATTCTCGGGATAAAGAAGACAGGATTATGAAAAATATCGATGCAGAATATGAGGATGCTTCTCAAGACGGCAAAGCCAGAGAAATATATTAATTTGTGTCCGGTAGACTCCAGGAGTCGGTTTGCTGCAGGGTAGCAGGAACAACTTTCAAAAAGGCTAATATAGTAGTGAAGTAGAGAGCTAAATTTCGGATAATATGGAAATCCGTGACAGGTGGAAACTACATTCTAGAAAATAAATAGAATAAAGAAACCCAAGAGGAAATGATACCGATAGAAGAGGGAAACGGTAGCATTTAATGCTCACTGAACTTGATTTTATACTTAAACGTATATAGTCCTATAGGAAAAACTAACGCCTCAGATCAATGTGTACCTGAACATCAGACAATTTACGATATGAGTTTGAAATTAACGCTACTATAATTCAATTAAGTATACGACTTGAATTTTAAGACCGCCCCTAAATCATTCATTTAGAATCTGCACACTTAAAGTATAAAGTCAAGCACTTCGACTTTGTAACTTGATCAGGTATCAGCAGTCGAAGGTCTGATACTATTAATTTCTCAATTAAATCGAATTTCATGATATAATTTACTTAATGTTTGATAAAGTGGGGGAAAGCAGCCGAATCCAGGACAACAGGTGAGCAGGGTAATAAACACAATAAAAATCGGGAAGAGAATTTAACTTTGTGGAGGGTGTTATTAGTGCCAGATATACTGGAAGAGAAGGATTGGGGCTTCCTTCTTAAGAGAATCAAGGAGGGAAAGTGCACTCCTCTTCTTGGAGCTGGAGCCTGTTCTGAAGAGATTCCTCTTAGTTTCATTGCAAACGAATGGGCGAAAGAGTACGATTACCCAATGGGAAACTCTTTTAACCTGATACAGGTGGCTCAGTTTGTTGCCGTAACTGAAGAAGATGCTTTGACCCCAAAGGATGAAATTTGCAAAAAAATCAAAGAACTTGTAGAAGAAGTTACACCAAAATACTTTAAAAGCCCTGATGAACCTCACGGAGTTTTAGCGGATCTTTCACTGCCAGTTTATATTACCACAAATTACGATGACCTTATGGTGCGAGCTCTTAAAAGCCGTGGCAAAACACCTGTTCAGGAAATATGTCGGTGGAACGAATGCCTGATGCAACGCAAACCAGCTTTGTCAGATTTCGTCCCAACCCCTGAAAAACCTTTAGTATATCATCTCTATGGCTGCTACGAAATACCGGAGTCGCTGGTCCTAACGGAAGACGACTATTTTGATTTCTTTGCTGCCAGTTCAAGGGAACATGAGCTGTTTCCACCGTGTGTTCAGGATGCACTTACCGGTACATCTCTTCTTCTTCTAGGCTACAGGATAACTGATTGGGATTTCCGTATTCTTTTTCGGATTCTTGCCGGATACTTAGGAAGAAGTATCAGTAGAAAGCACATATCAGTACAGCTCGCACCAGAAAATATTCCTGAAGTCAAAAAAGAGAAAGCTAAGAAATATCTGGATCGCTACTTTGCAGATCTTCATATCCAGACATACTGGCATGGCTGCCGTGAATTTGCCTCTGAATTGAGTAATCGATGTAAAGTTCCCAATCCTGTTCCTAATCCTTTTTACGATACGACAGCCAATACGGTTTCGATACTTTTCTTAGCAGCCGATCCTACTGATGCGTCTCGCCTGCGGCTTGGTGAAGAATTTCGAGAGATTCAAGAGAAACTGAAAATGGCTAAACTTCGGGATAACTTCAGACTAGAATTGCCACAGATGTCGGTTCGCCCCTCAGATATATCCCAGGCTTTGCTTGATACACAGCCGCAAATTGTTCATTTTTCTGGTCATGGTACGCCAAAAGGTGCGTTATGCTTTGAGAATCTGGTAGGGAATGCCCATCCTATCGGGCCCGATGCTCTGGCTGCATTGTTTGAGCAGTTTAGTAGCCAGGTGAATTGTGTGGTATTGAATGCCTGCTACGCAGAGATTCAAGCAAAAGCCATCGCTAAACATATCAATTATGTAATTGGCATGAATCAGGCAATAGGCGATAAGGCTGCTATTGCCTTTGCTATTGGTTTTTACCAGGCTTTAGGGGGAGGACGCAGCATTGAAGATGCATATAGGCTTGGATGTGTACAAATTCAATTACAGAACATTCCTGAGCATCTAACGCCGGTTTTAATAAAGAAGGGTCAGCCATAATTTTTCTGCTTGACAAATAAAGTTGAAGTAAGGTTTGAATTGCCGTGAAGTGTCGTTTCAATTTCAGGTTCGAGTAAGATGGAAACTTAAGGGAAGTGCTACGGCGGGGGAAGTAGAAATAACAGGATATTGTCTTTTCATCCCATGAAAGGGAAAATAGACATTTTCATGATCAGGGAAAGGAATAGTTTGGAATATTTTTCCTGAACCTGATTACAAAGGTTGCATTTACGGAATACACTAAATTTAGGAAAAATTTACAATCCGAACAAGGAATTAATTTTGTTTATTATCCAATTAGAAATAATTTGAATGTTAAGCTTTGTGGGGGTATTAGTAATGCCAGATATACTGGAAGAGAAGGATTGGGGGATCCTTCTTAAGAGGATCAAGGAGGGAAACTGTACTCCTTTTCTTGGAACTGGAGCATGTTGTCAAATTATACCTTTTGGTTCTCAAATTGCAAATGAATGGGCAAAGAAGTACGACTACCCAATGGGAGATTCTGATAACCTATCATGGGTGGCTAAATTTGTAGCTGTAACTGAAGAAGATGATATGTTTCCTAGAGAGGAGATTTGCACTAAAATCAAAGAGTTGATAGAAGAAGTCACACCAAAATATTTTAAAACTTGCGGTGAACTTCACGGAGTGCTGGCCGATCTTCCACTCCCAGTTTACATTACCACAAATTATGATGACCTTATGGTACGAGCCCTTAAAAGCCGTGGTAAAACACCGGTTAAGGAAATATGCCGATGGAATAAACGCCTTAAGCAACGTAAACCAGCTCTATTAGATTTCGTTCCGACTCCTGAAAGACCTTTAGTATATCATCTCCATGGCTGCTATGAAGTGCCAGATTCGCTGGTTTTAACAGAGGACGACTATCTGGAGTTCCTTGTTACCATTTCAGTTGAAGAAGACAGGCTTCCGCCGCGTATTGAGGAGGCATTTACTGGCACATCTCTTCTTCTTCTGGGCTACAGGATAACTGATTGGGATTTCCGTGTCCTTTTCAGGCTGCTTTACAGGTATTTAGAAGGAAGCTTCAGTAGAAAGCACATATCAGTACAGCTCGTGCCAGGAAACGTTTCTGAGACCCAAAAGAGAGAATTTCAGAAGTATCTGGATCGCTATTTTGCAGATCTTCATATCCAGGTATACTGGCACGATTGCCACAATTTTGCCGCAGAGTTGAAGAATCGATGGGAGGCTTTTAATCGTGGCACCTGAGTTCCAGGCTTATGTGGGCCCCCGGCCTTTTGAAGAGAAAGATAAGGCTATTTTTTTCGGAAGAGACCGTGAAGCTAGAGATCTTCTGTCCAAAGTCATTGCACATAATCTGGTTCTTGTCTATGCCCAGTCAGGTGCAGGTAAAACCTCGCTTCTCAATGCAGGACTTATTCCTCTTCTGAAGGAGAAACAGTTTGAGGTTCTCCCGGTGGCGAGAGTTAAAGGCACAATTTTAGAAAACGTAAGAACCGACGAGATATCTAACATATATGTTTTTAATGCTCTCACAAGCTGGGTTGAGGGCAGGTACGATATTAAGCGCCTGGCCAAAATGAAACTTGTTGATTTTTTGAATGGACAGGAGCATAAACTGGATGAAGACGGCATGCCTTTACCCCGTGCCATCATTTTCGACCAGTTTGAGGAAATATTCTCCTTGTATCAGGAACGCTGGAAAGACAGAGAAGAGTTTTTTGAGCAGGTAAACACCGTCCTGGAAGCAGATCCTCTTTTAAGGGTGATTTTTGTCATACGGGAAGATTTCATAGCTCAGCTGGATCCTTATACATATCTTCTTCCGGAAAGATTACGTATGCGCTTTCACATCGAACGCCTGCGCCGTGAGGCTGCACTGCTGGCAGTCAAGGGACCGTTGAGAGACACTGATCGCTCTTTTGCAGAAGGTGTGGCAGAGAAACTTGTTGATGATTTGCTGAAGATCCGGGTTGAGACAACACCAGGCAAAATCACTGAAGCAACAGGAGAGTTCATAGAAGCTGTGCAACTCCAGGTAGTGTGCCAGAGCCTCTGGCAGGAGTTACCTCCGGGTATAAAGCAGATCACATTCCAGCACCTGAAAACCTATGGCAATGTAGAGCAGGAACTCTACAAATTTTACGAAGAAGCTATACGGTCAGCGGCAACCAGGGCACGCATTGATGAAAAAAGCCTTCGCACATTGTTCGGTGAAGTTTTGATAACGGCTATGGGGACGCGGGGAATGGTATACAGGGCTCAAGAGTCAACTGGCAGTATTCCCAATTCAGCCATTGATGTGCTTGAAAGAGTGCACCTTATCAGAGCAGAATGGCGAGCAGGTGCACGCTGGTACGAACTAACACACGACAGGTTTATCGAGCCCATACTTTCTTCTAACAGGGTTTTCAATGAAAAACAGACCGAGAAGGAGCGGGCAGAAATAGAATGGCTGGAGAAAGAAAGGCTAGAGAAAGAATGGGCTGAAAAAGAACGGCAGGCAGAGATAGAGCAGGCTGAAAAAGAAAGGATTCTACGTGGCAAAATCAAAAGACTTGGAACCTATTCCCTTATTTTTTTCCTTCTAGCTGGATTTGCAACCTTTGAATGGTATGACGCCGGACAGCAGAAACAGATCGCTGAAGAAAAGACGAAAGAAGCTGAAGAACAAAGAATAAAAGCTGAAGAACAGGCAAAAGCACTTGAAGAACAGGCAAAAGCACTTGAAGAACAGAAAGAAGAAGCCGAAAAGCAGAAGAAGGAAGCTGATGAACAGAGAGAAAATGCCACTTCCGCGTCTCAGATTGCTAGAATGCAGAGTGCTAGAGCTAATAGTCAGAAACGGCTCGCTGAAAATCAGACAAAGATAGCTGAAGAAAAGACTGAGGAGTATCGTGCTTTAAGTTTAATCACGCCAGCCACTAAGTTCGAAAGATACTATGATACTCGAGATATAGGTATTCTTCTTGCTATCGAATCATTTCGAATTAACAGAACAGTAGAAGCTGAACAGTTAATACGCTCCGAGTTATCGTTCATACCCCCTAAGGCTGTTGTTCTGAACCATACAAGTCCTGTGAATACTGTTGTCTTCAGTCCTGATGGAAAATATGTTGCTACGGTAAGTAATGATAATACCTCACGCATATGGAGTGCAACTACAGGTAAGCAAGTTTATGTTCTAAACCATACAAGTCCTGTGAATACTGTTGTCTTCAGTCCTGATGGGAAATATGTTACTACGGCTAGTAAGGAAAATACCTCCCGCATATGGAATGCAACTACAGGCGAAAAAACTGCTCTTCTGGAATATAGCCCTGGGATGTATAGTCCCGGAGTGTATGATATTGTATTCAGTCCTGATGGAAAATATATTGCTACAGCTAGTTGGGGGTATGTTGACAACACATCGCGCATATGGAATGCAGCTACAGGTGAGCAAATTTTTGCTCCTCTGGAACATGATGGTCCGGTAAATGATGTTGTTTACAGTCCTGATGGAAAGTATGTTGCTACGGCAAGCAATGACAATACATCACGCATATGGGATGTAGTTACAGGTAAGGAAATTTCTATTCTAAACCATACTAGTCCGGTGTATGATGTTGTATTCAGTCCTGATGGAAAATATGTCGCTACGACGTGTAGTGACCACAGAGCATGCGTGTGGGACTGGAATGCAACTACAGATGAACCAATTTTTGTTCTGAACCATACTTATTTGGTAAATAATGTTGTCTTCAGCCCTGATGGAAAATATATCGTTACGGCAAGTGCTGACAATACAGCACATATATGGGATGCAGCTACAGGTGAAATACTTTCAGTCCTCGCCCATGATTATTATGTTTATAATGCTGTGTTCAGCCCTGATGGAAAATACGTGGTTACGGCGAGTGCTGACAATACGTCACGCATATGGGATGCAGCTACAGGTAAAGAAATTTATATTCTGAGTCATAATGGTCTGGTGAATAATGCCGTATTCAGTCCTGATGGAAAATATGCCGCTACTGCAAGTGCTGACAATACATCACGCATTGTATCTACAGATACTTCTAATTTGAACCACAATGGTACAGTAAATAATGTTGTGTTCAGTTCTGATGGAAAATATGTTGCTACTGCAAGTGCTGACAATACATCACGCGTATGGAATGTATCTACAGGTAAGCCAGTTGTTGTTCTGAATCATAATGGTTCGGTTTATACTGCCGTATTTAGTCCTCCTGATGGAAAATACGTAGCTACAGCGAGTGATGACAACAAAGCACGCATATGGGATACAGCTACAGGTGAACTAGTTTCTGTTCTGAACCATAATAGTCCTGTGAATAATGCTGTTTTCAGTCCTGATGGAAAATATGTTGCTACAGCTAGTAAGGATAATATATCACGCATATGGGATGCAATTACAGGCCAAGAAACTACTCTTCTGGAGTATAGTCCTGGGGTGTATGATATCAAATTCAGTCCTGATGGAAAATATGTTGTTACAGCGAGCTGGGGATATGTTGACAATACGTCACGCATATGGGATGCAGCTACAGGTTCACAAATCCATATTCTGAGACATAATGATCTGATATATAGTGTTAATTTCAGTTCCAATGGAAAATATGTCGTTACGGCGAGTGCTGATAATACAGCACGCGTATGGAATGCGACTACAGGTACACAAATTCATGTTCTGAACCATACTAGTTCAGTGTATAATGCTGTATTCAGTCCTGATGGAAAATATGTTGCTACAGTGAGTCATGGCAATAAAGCATGCATATGGGATTGGGATGCAGCTACAAATGAACCAGTTTTTGTTCTAAACCATGATGCTGGAGTAAATAATGTTGCATTCAGTCCTGATGGAAAATATATTGCTACGGTAAGTCGTGACTATACTGCACGCATATGGGACGCAGCTACAGGTGAACAAGTTTTTGCTCCTCTGGAACATGCAGACATGGTAAACAATGTTGTCTTCAGTCCTGATGGAAAATATGTCGCAACGGCAAGTTCTGACAGCAGTGCAAAGTTATGGGAAATGTGTGAAATAGAGGATCTTATAAACGAATCCAGTAGTCGTTTAACTCGTAACCTGCCACCAGATATGTGGGACAAGTATATGGGTGATGAGCCTTATCATAAGACATTTCCAAATTTACCTTAAATATTTGCAAGTATAGGACTTAAGCATTTGAAGTATAAATGAAGTCAGTAAACATTAAACGCTGCACTTTTTCTGTTTAAATGCATGAGTCCTATCCTGTAATAAACCTCTTTTTATCGAATTCTTTGTAACCGCTGTCTTAGAAGGATCTCATAAATATTTACGAATATGTTAGTTACAGGAAACCTCAAAAATAAAATTTCTTAATCTTATTTTTATAATTCTAATATATACTAATTATTAATCATAAGTATTATTAATTCTCGTTTTTTTATAAATTTCCTGGATATTTTAATATAAAGGCCAATTTAAGGAGAAGGGTCATGAAAGAAGCAACATATGATAAAACTAGCAAAGGGCAAGCCTTCAGAACTATTTTTGGAATAGCTACGCTGGTGTTTTTAATGCTGGTGAGTATCGCAGGAGCAGCGCCATTTGCATATATTACAAACAGTGGTGACAATACTACCTCTATAATTGACATAGAAACAAACAATGTTACAGCCATAATACCTGTTGGTGCTGCTCCCAGTGGAGTTGCAGTAGTTCCAGACGGGACAAGGGCATATGTAACGAACGAGCTTAGCGACAATATCTCTGTAATTGACACAAAAACTAGTAACGTTATAGATGCAATTAATGTAGGAGATGATCCTGTTGGAATTGCAGTCAATCCGGCTGGAACAAGGATATATGTGACTAATTATTGGGATAACACTACTTCTATCATTAACACGACCACAAATACTGTTATATCTATAGTGCCTGTAGGTACGGGCCCTGGTGGAGTTGCAGTTATCCCGGATGGAACAAAGGCATACGTAGTAAACAATGATACCAATAATGTTTCTGTAATTGATACTGCGACAAACACTGTTACAGCCACGGTTTCTGTGGGGGTCGAACCATGGGGAATTGCAGTTTCACCGGATGGAAAAAAGGTATATGTGACTAACACCGGAAACATAAATGATATCAGCAGCAGTGGCAACAATGTTTCTGTAATTGACACTGCAACAAACACTGTTACAGCTACACTGGATGTAGGAATAGCTCCTTTAGGAGTAGCAGTTGATCCAAATGGGACAAATGTATATGTTGCGAATTACTGGGGCAATACCACTTCTGTAATTAATATGACAACAAACGATATTACAGCCACGATACCTGTAGGAAGCTTGCCTTGGGGAGTTGCAGTAACCCCTGATGGAACAAAAGTATATGTGGTAAATTCCGGTAGCGATGATGTCTCTGTAATTAATACAACTACAAACAATGTTACAGCTACGGTGCAGGTTGGAAGCCACCCTCTTTCTTTGGGGCGATTTATTGGATAAAATTATTTTTTTTCCATTTTTTAGTATTTTATAATAGAAGAGAATGTAACTAAAAACAGTCTATAAAGTCAAAAAGAAGTTGATAGTCCTTTAATTAATATATAGGGAACATCTCTATAGAAATAAAACTGTTTGATTTATAAAAGGAATGCTCAGTCTGTAAAAGCTTCAAAGAAAAAAGAGATATTGTGAGATGGATAATAAAAAAGTAGAAAAGAAATAATGTTGATGTAACTCAGTTACACAAACAACATTTAATATCTGTTTTCTCTGGGTTTTCTGTGGTTAGGAAGGCAGTCCCTGCAGTAAACCGGTCTTTCCGGGTCAGGTTTGAAAGGTACCTCTGTCTCAACGTTGCAGTCAGAACAGGTAGCTTTGTGCATTTCTCTGGGAGCGCCGAAATTAGAATTTCCTCTGAAGTTTCTGTCATTAAAAGCCATTTTTGTTTCACCTTGGTTTTATTTGTTAGTTAATTGTTTGAAAATAAGATTGTATATAACTCTTTGATTAAAAACAAAAATTGGTTTTTAATAACAGGTTTTTATACTGCTCTTTATTTTTCAACACACATACCTGGTACTTAAAATATATAAATCTATCTATGAAAATCAAATATACAGGGAAATTTTAGCTATGCAAAGTGCCCTTATACGCCTGTGAAATACACCCCTGTGAAAAGCACGGTTTATTCCAATTTTACTTTTCTCAAATCTTTTCTTTTACAAACGTATCAGGGTAGATTTGAGCAAATGGCAGGCAGGAAAATAGTTTTTTCATATACATCAACCCGTTTTTGTTTAAAACATTGGTGTTTCACAGTTATTATTTGACTATCCGGAACCTCAAAAATAAGGCCACACAAAAAATTAATTAAAGTTAAGGTTTATCGTTAACCAGTATCAAATTGTAACTCAATACTTTAACTTTGAGGATCAATACTTTAACTTTGAGGAGGAAAAATTTGTTCTGGGATGAAGTATATAAGGGCAAGCCGCCGTGGGACCTCGATCACCCCCAGCCCGCTTTTCAGGCTCTTATACAAAACGGAGAGATTAAGCCTGGCCGAGCTCTTGACATAGGGTGTGGCCGGGGTGAAAATGCTATACTGCTCGCCATGAGTGGCTGTGAGGTCACAGGAATAGATCTTGCTGAAAATGCCATCTCCGACGCAAAAGTAAAAGCAAAAGAGCGAAATGTTAAGGTAAAATTCGTCGTAGAAGACGCGTTGCAGATGGACTGGCTTTTCGAGGAAGGCGAGTTCGATATTGTCATAGATTCCGGACTATTTCATGTAATGACGGATGAAGAGAGACCTGTTTTTGCGCAGCAGGTTCATAGGGTGCTCAGGAAAGGCGGCAAATATTTCATGCTGTGTTTCTCTGATAAGGAGCCGGGCGAATACGATCTGCCCAGAAGACTCTCAAAGGCTGAAATAGAGAGCACTTTTTCACCTCTCTTCGAAATTATCTACATAAAAGACGCAGTTTTCGATTCACTGCTCAATCCAAGTAACAGAAAAGCCTACCTTTTATCTGGTGTCAGGAAATAATTACAATAGGAAAGCGCTTTTAAAATAGAAAAGTGATTTTGAAAATTAAAATTGATTTTAAATATCCATCCCCGCAGCGTGCTGCGGGGTATTTGACTGAAATAACCTATATGTGTTCCTCATATAGGCAATCGAGTCCGAAGAATACGGTTATTGTTTCGTCACGCCTGCTCAAAATGTTATTCTGCATCACATATGTTACATTCTTCGCAGTTATCACAGGTGCCGGTGTCAGCATTTTGTATTATGAAATTTTTGCTTGTTCCGTCAACTACAAAATCAATGCTACCGTCAGAAAAGCCAGCCGCCACGTCTGGTGACATGACGATTTTAATACCATTATTCTCTGTGATTACATCAAATTCATTTATATCATCAGCAACTGCCAATCCATATTGGACATCTGTAGTTGATCCAGTTATATAGACCCGTATCGCTGGTTGCTCGATCCCTTCCGTTTCTAATAAAAATTTAAGCTCTGTAGCAGCTCTGTCTGTTATTTCTATCATTTGATACCCCCAATTCCCGGATATAAATTGCCAATTTATATATGTTAAGGATTTGACAATTCATACTGGATTATTTATGGAATCCGTTATATAAAAGTCTCGTTTTCTAATTAAATTATCTAAAACAATTTTGCGATTACATTATTACCTTATCCAGTTTACCAGAAAAACGCTGTTTTAATTAGAAAATACCTGCAAAGAGTAAAGGAACAGGTTAATCTAAAGAAATCCTGTTAACAGAATACCTTCCCTTTGAAGCAGCAAAATCACGAGTTTTTCGTTTTCGCTTTTCTCGGTCCTTTTCTAAAAACGTATTTGGGGGGACTTAAGCAGATTACCGGCAGAAAAAATATATTTCAGATGAGCTGAAAGGATCGAGAGGATTTCATTTCTTACCTGGAGATCCAATTTCAGAAGGCCTCTATGAAAAAATGGATCAGTTAACTTATTTTCAACTCAATCCGAAAACTGTCCTGAAAGAAAAGTCTATTATGGAAAAGAAAAAATCTATTTTATAGGATCGGTGAAAGGCAAAAAGTAAATTAACCACCCAGTGTTATGTCCTGGTTCTGATAAAATTCCAGTGCATTGAATAAATGTTCTGGCTTAAAATCCGGCCACATCTCGTCAACTACATATATGTCCGAATATACGGTTTGAACCGGAAGCATTCCACTCAGTCTGCATCTTCCTCCCCAGCGGATAAGCAGGTCTATTCTTGGAATGTCTGCTGACGCTATATTTTCTATCATTCTCTTACTATCCGGGGAGTTATCAAATGCACAGGTTAAGTCCCAGTGCCAGCCATAATTTATTAAAAAATTTATCTTTATTTTACCTTTACCAGCTTTTGTTCTCTTTGTATATTCAAGCAGCTCCCCTGGAAATATGTCTGAGTCGGTATTTCCCACTACAAGTATTTCAGCATCACGTTTAGCGATCTCCTGAACTGATTTTATGCAGGCATCTACAAACGCTCCTCTTTGAATTTGAGGTCTTTTTGTATTATCCTGAGTAAATCCAAAAAAAGTTACTTCTTGTATTCCTATTTTTACGCATATATCATATACTGCCAGTCCGGGAATTATTCCATAACTGTATCCTTCATGCTTTTGCAGGCCTCTGGCTAAAGCCCATCTTCTGTTGCCGTCCGGTATTATAGCTATATGCCCTGGCAATCTTTTAAATTTTGGTATATCCAGAAAATAACCCCCTATTTCTTTGCATAAAAATGGTATAAAAATCGGCTCTGTAGAAATCCTCTAAGTTTTATTTTTTCCCAAAAATATATAAAATAAAATATTAAAATTGCTCCTTATCTTTTGTCCCCACAAAAAACGAGGAGCAATTCCTATTGTCATCAAATAAATATATTAATTTTATTGATCTCAGTCTTAAAACGGTTCAGTCTTCCAGACTGAACCTTTACTCCTGTAAATATTCCAAACGTATTTATACTCAACATCAGCTTCTTGTTCTTGTTTTACTGAAGGAGTATATAAGTACAGACTATCGAGATTTTGTAGAGCTTATTGACCTCATGAGCAGTATAAAGGAAAAACTTGACCTTGATAAGATTCCACATTACACTACTCTTCAAAAGTTTATGTCCAGAATCCCTTCGTCATTATTTAACATAATTTTGTCAAAAACTTTAAAGCTATTTTATTCACATGGAGAAAATGCTTCCATTACAGCAATTGATGCAACTGGGTTTACGAGTTCTTATGCAAGTTATTATTATTCTCGAAGAACAGGGAAGCTCCGTAGGAGCTTCCTTAAAACTTCAATAGCAGTAGATACTGATAGAAAAGTAATTTTAGGATGGAAAATAAGTCAAAAAACGGATCATGATACCAAGCATGCAAAAGCTCTGATAAGACAATCAAATAGAACAAAAAAATCTGAATGTTATGTCCTTGATAAGGGGTATGATTCTGAAAAAATTCATACTTTAATTAGAGAAGAAATAAAAGCAGACTCAATTATACCTTTAAGAGTAAGAAAAAGGAAAAAAATCAAAGGAAAATATAGAAAACAGCTACATTTTACCTTTGATAAAACAAAATACAATAAACGGAACATAGCAGAAACAACATTCTCTGTTGTCAAAAGAAAGTTCCGAGAAGTACTCAGGGCAAGAAAGTTCTATAATCAAGTTAAAGAAATAAAAATTAAACTGATAGTGTATAACATAAACAAAAAAGTGGTAGAAATAACTTGCATAAATTAAGGATTTCTACAAAGCCTAAAAATCTTCACTGAACTCAGCTAACGAATTGTATTCGCAGAATTTAGCTGTAAGTTCTTCGCTTTAGTCACCAGCATTAGATAGATGCATACAAAGGAAAGAGGTTAAAGAAAGAGGCCTTCTATCAAAAAATTTCTGCAGAATACTCATGCCGAAAACGAAGAGCTTTCGGAAAAAATATTTAACTTTTTCAGCCTCTAAGAATAGTATGTCGACTATTTTAAGCTCTACTGTTACAATGAATACTCAAACAATGTCTGGAGAATTACTCATTGCAACGTTCTTTGTTTTGATAATCCTTACTCTGTGTTTTTCTTGCAGAAGAAAAAGAAAGTGATACTGCAAAAGAAAGTGATATTGCGAAAATTTTCTTCCTAAAGTTTAGTTTAATTTGCTCCCATAGAGTCCAGTATACACTCAATATTTTAACGAAGAAATAAAAATTAGAAATTTAATTTTATTCTGGACCCGTACAACCTTATTCATTTTACCGGGCCGTTTCTGTCCTGCTTGACGAAGGAGAGCGGCTTGCTCCAAAAAGCAGAAAAAGGATAAGAAAAAAATCAAAAATAAAGTCATAGCGAAAAAGTGATTTCAAAAACTGATTTAAAAGCAGAAAACCTAAAAAATACTACAAAAGATACCTTTCCTATATTTAGTTCATTTTATATTACTTTTTAATATGCTACTTCTAAAGCCTTTTTCTTCATTCTACTGCTTCCGTTTCCTCTTGCTTTTTGTGCAGGGCCGCCAGGCAAGCTGGCGGAGGTTTCCGATACCATGTGAATTTGAAACCGACCCCTGGATAACAGGATACTTTTTCTAATCCGGATGATATTATTTGTTTTATTTAACTGTTCTTTTCCCCCCGAAGAAGAAGAGCATCTTTTCGAAAACAAAAAACGAAAGCAGGTAAAAGCCTGCTTATGCTTTTATTGCATTACAGGGCTTCTTTTTCCACTTTCTTACCCCTTCATATTTCTGTGTTTTGAGAATGGATTAAGCGAAAGATGAACTATTTATAGTACAAGACTGCTTTATAATTGTTAATTTGTAAAAGTGTTACGCAGAGGTTATAACTTGGCAACCAAGAAACAAAAAGCAGCAAAACGAGATAAGATCGAAAAGGAAACGGGCGGCAAAACAAAAGCACCAGTAGAGGAAGTTAAGGCGGCGGATAATAAGGTGAAAGGACAGGATAAGAAAGGAAAAGGAAAATAAAAAGAGAAAGTTAATCAGATTTTCCGTTCTAATCTTATCTAATCATTTTTTATACTTGCCTTCATTTTTTATATTTACCTGCCTCTTTATATATTCCCAGGTTCTGCGCTTCTTTTTCTATTTTGCAGGGCAGCCAGATAATTTACCATTTTTTCAAGCTTCTACTTTCTCTTCAGTCTTCACTTATCTTGTTTTTTGGGCAGGGCCGCCGGACAGGCTGGCAGGAGCATTTATATTTTCCTGCAAATTATAATTCGGTTGCCAAGATCAAAATAATAATTTATTTTTAATAATTTATTTTGCTTGGTGGATTTTTATATTGTAGGCTATAGATCGATTTATGGCACATTTATTTTGGAATCGAGTATTAAAGCTGTCAGTAACTTTTCCCAGAACCTTTAACTTTCATTTTGTCTCGCACTCTTATATTTAAAAATAGATAAATGCCTTATATAAGGTGTTTAAAGTATAATATCAGCCTGCGTTTTATTAGAGATTGGTAAGGAAGTCATAGACTAAATTTGACGTTTAGCCCTTAAGTTTACATACATAACAATTTTCCTGAGAAATCATATTCAAATAAAAAAATCTGTAATGGAGACAATAAATGCCAAGTAACTTATACAAAAATATCATGATTGCAACAGACGGGTCAGAGAACTCCAGAAAAGCCACCTTTTGCGGAATTAAAATTGCAAAGCTTAGCGGAGCTACTGTCTATGCCGTTCATGTAATAGATACTCCTTCTATCGTTTCCGAAGTCTGGACTGCTGGCAAAGAACTGATCCATGAAATGATGGTAAGAGACGGGAAGAAAATATTGTCTGAAACTAAAAAGACCATAGAGGGTTCCGGGGTGGAGGTAAAAGATGTTCTTTTGAGCGGGCACCCTGGTGAAGAGATTATCAAGTTTGCAGAAGATAATAACATGGACCTGATAGTAATGGGTACACTCGGGGCAACCGGGCTTGAAAAATTTCTGATGGGCAGTGTTGCAGAAAAAGTGGTAAGGCATTCAAAGGTCCCTGTTATGGTTGTCCGGAGCTGTAATTCAGAGAAACAGGAAGCATAAATTGCGTGCCTAAGGACTAAGTTTTTTTCTAATTGAAATAGGCTGGGTTAAAAGATAGGTCAAGTTCTTGAACATAAAGGATAATCAATATTTACAAAAAAATCAATATTTACTGGCAGGATAAATGTAAGTAAAACAATTTAAAAAACCAATCTTAAGGGGTGTTTGTTCTGGAGCTCAGTTTTAAAGGCGGATGCAGGGAAGTAGGGCGCTCGGGCCTGCTTGTCAACGGAGAAATTTTGCTGGACTACGGGATGAAGGCTGGAGAAATTCCCGAATATCCAAAAAATGGCATGGAACCAAAAGCAGTGCTGGTATCCCACGGGCATCTGGACCACTGCGGGGCTGTACCTAACCTTATGTACATGGACCCCGAGGTTTTTATGACTCCGCCAACAGCAGAGTTCACCAACCTGCTCGGGAAAGATACCCTCAAGCTCGCAGAAACCACTCTTTCAGGCGTATCTCCTTTTGATCCTGACGACCTTCAAAGGCTCAGCCACAGAACCAGGAGAAAAGATTACGGGGAAACTTTCAGAACCAATAAGTACAGCGTTTGCTTTTACAATGCAGGGCATATACCAGGAGCATCCGGAATACATATCGAGTCCGAATCAGAAGAGAGCCTTTTTTATACGGGCGATCTCAGCCTGCAGGAGACGAGGCTTGTCCCGGGAGCAGAAGAGTTTCCTGAAGCTGATACACTTGTGCTTGAGAGCACTTACTTCGGGGAAGACCATATCCCGCGTAAAGAAACCGAAGAGCGGTTCATAGAATCCGTACATGATACACTTGATAGGGGCGGGACTGCTCTGATTCCTGCTTTTGCCATCGGCAGGACACAGGAAGTCCTTATGCTCCTTGACGCACAGGGGGTTCAGGCTTATGTAGACGGGATGGGCAGGGATGTGTACAAAATCCTCAGAAAATACCCTGAATATCTCAAAAACCCTGACCTTCTTGATAGGGCTTTTGACCGAGCCACTCAGGTAAAGGACCATCAGCGAGAATCGGTCCTCAAAGAGCCGTCAGTTATTGTTACCACTGCCGGGATGCTGAACGGGGGGCCTGCACTTTATTACCTTAGCAGGCTTTACAAAGACCCTAATTCTAAAATCCTGCTGACAGGTTATCAGGTTGAAGGGACAAACGGAAGGCTGGCTCTCGAACACAGGATGATTGAAACGAGAGAGGATATACTGACCCTCAAGCCTGCGGTTGAGCAATATGATTTCTCTGCCCATTGCGGGGATAGTGAGCTAAAGCAGCTGGTAAAGGATTTCTGCAAAAAAGGAACTGAAAGGGTTTTTGTCATGCACGGAGAGAAAACTGAAGCTTTTGCAGATTGGATTCTGGAAGAAATAGGAGTTGAGGCATATGCTCCTGCAAATGGGGAAGTTTTCAGTTTTTAAAAATTGAAATTTTTTTGAAGGCACCTTGTCTTAAAAATAAATATTCAATAATATATAATGAGTGCTTCAGTATATATAACCAAACATATATACTTAATTATGAGGCAATTAAAATGTTGGGAGATTTGATATACGAAGCTGCAGGCAAAGTAGTAGGCATGAGAGTGCTTGATGACAATGGTACAATGGAGATCACCCTTGATGAACAGGGCAAGGTTTTCGGAATTGAATGTAGCCTCACGCTAACTTCTGTGGGTAAGCTTAGACCTAATGGGATGCAGTATTCAGAAGGGCATGGATTTTTGCTGACAAAGGATGGCGATCTGGCCACTCTTACAATGTCAGGAATATCAATTCCTAAAGGCCGTCCACCAAGCAGCAGTGTTCGAGGAGCAACAATCTTTAACACACAGTCACCGAAGCTGGCGCGCCTAAACAGCGTCATCTGTGTTTTCGAAGGCGAAGTGAACGAGGATAATAGTTATACTATTAAAGATTGGGAATGGAAGTAACCTGCCGAAAAAGGTATTGAATCCTCGCTTCTACAATGTAAAGGCTGGTAGATGAAAAAAGATTGAAAGACTCTCGGATTGTAAATTTTAAGGGATCTGCTCATGAGTAATGAAGAGAAAGAAAAGGAATTTTCACAGGAGCCTTAAATCAGGCCCCTTCTCCTTTCGCTTCTATATTCTTCAAAAAGGCTCTGCAGTTCATCTTCTCTGGCTTTTTGCCTCCTTTTATCAGCTTCCTTTTCCCAGGCTGCAATTGCAGTTTTCAGGGCTTCAGGCTCTGCCATTGCAAAATCGTCAGCTCTTTCAAGCTCGATATTTCTTAAGACAGGCACATCCCCTTTAAAGAAAGTCTCCTCTGCTGCGTGAGAAATATCTTCAGGGATAACTACGGCCCGGACTTTTGCATCAACAAGGATCTGGGCTGTTGCAGCACCGCCTCCACTTGGGTTTTCCAGAAAAACAACGTCTCCCGTTTTGAGCCCGTATTTTTCTCTGGTTTCGGCAATGGACTCTTTTGTGAAAGCTGCAATAACCTTTACTGGAGTACCTTCGCCGCGGATTTCCATTTTCTGGATTTTACGCAGCTTATTGCTTCTGCGTCTGAGCTCTTTTACGGTTTTGTTTTTGTTGCTCAGCTCTTTTTTAAGGCTCTCTATAGTGCTGTCCCGTATCTCAATTTCTTTAGATTTCCTCACTTCACTGTAAGCTTCCTTTTTGAAGTTTTTCAACCTCGACTCAAGCTTTGAGATTTTCCTATCTTTGGCAATAAGAGCCTGCTTCAGTTCTTCTACATAATCCTGCAGGTTCTGGATCTGTTCCCCCTGCCTCTGTACGGTCTCTCTTATTCTCTGAAGAGTCTCGTCAACTGCTCTTTCTTCGGGTCTCTCAGGGGATGTTCTTGGTTTCTGAGGTCTTTCACGAGTTTCCGAGGCAGCTTTTACTTTTTCTATAGCAGCTTCTATCGAGTCTCCGCGGATTACGTGAAGCTTTATCAGCTCAAGGTCTGCATTCTCCGGAGCTTTCTTTTCTATGCGCGTAAAGATATTCTTGTAGCTTCTGTAGGTGAGAAGAGCTGCAGTCAATGCATCCCTTTCGTGGTCATTGGAATAGCCGAAAGGCTTTCCGAGTGAGATTTTTTCTTCGGCAGAAACCTCAATTCCAGGGCTTGCAGGAACAGCATTAAAGCTCCTCCTGATTTTTTCAACCGAACCCGGCATAGGAGTGACATCACTTGCGATTACTGCAGGCTTTCCGTACTCAGCAATGAGCTTGACAACCTCATCAGGAGCTATTCCCCTGAAACTCTTTAAATAGAGGAGATCCCCGTCGAGAGAAAGAATGGCTATGCCCACGGTTGTCCCGGGATCAATACCGACTATTGTAAATTTACGCCTCTGGGTCCTGGGTTTCAGGGGAACATAACGGATTTTATCGCGTTCGACGCTTCTCACACTTACCTGGGCATCGTTGCTTGCCATTGAATGTATTGGAACCTCTCCACGTTTTGCATAGACTGTAAATTCAGATCTGACATAGCCCCCGAACCCTTTAACGTTTACAGCTTCAAACCTTATGCCTTTTTCCCGTGAAAGGTCCTTGAGGACATTTTCGATCTCTCTGCTCCTCTGAAGCACAGCTCCGTGTACTTTTCTTCTGTACCTGTTCTGGCTCCATCCTCCGCGTCCAAGGGAACGGGCTCTGCTTACTTTAATTTTCGTAATATCTTCAAAAAGAGAAACCTCATGCCCGACTCCAAGGTCTGCAAGCCTTGCACAGGCTTCAGCTTCATCATTTGGGTTCTCGGGGTCAACATAAATTCCGTGTTTGCGTGCAATCCTGACAAGAGGTTCCGGATGAAGTCCGCCTGTTGCCTGGACAAGTTTGACTCCGTCAGGCAGACGTTCCATAAGAGAAAGAAGTTCACCTCTGTCAGCCGCAAGCTCGAAAATGTTGTCAACAGCTATTATCTCAGGCATGTCCTTCTGGATCATATTAAAGATCTTCTGGCGCCGGAGCATATTATAGTGGGAAACCTCTCCGTCCCTCAAAATGGCAAGGGCATACCTGGGAAGTTCCCTCGCCCTGGGAGAACCCCGGGCAATATCGATTCCATAAATAATCCTTTTTTGCATGAACACCTATATTTTATTCTTTGTAGAATATATATTTAACTGATTTCTACGTCTACTTAAATAAATTTAATGAAATCTATAAAGTCAGTTTTTTCAATTAATTCCAGAAAACCTTTGATTGTCCTTCCTTAAGGATTTTTAGAAAAATACATTTTACAATTGTCCCTTTTCTGCAATTAACTTTATTATTAAGGCACACACAAGAAAATAAAATTTGATTTATTGACAGATGTGCTCACAATTTCACCATGATCATTCTTCGCGTTATCAGAAAGAGAACGCTGGAAAAAGATATAAAATAAGGAGTGATACAAAATACCTCAGTATCCGCTCTGAAGAACTTAGCATCTTAACTTTGCATAATTATCTCAAATAAAATTTTTCCGGTAATATGAGACTTAACCTTTGTTTGAAGGTTCTTTTTTAGAGGCAGTTTTTTCTAAATCCTCCGAGTCGATTTTTTCTGCTTCAAAGTCTTCAGCCTCAAAATCCTCCGCCTCGAAGTATTCTATTTCTTCTTCCCTGTCCTCAGAGTATCCTTCTTCAAACTCTTCCAGATCATCTTCCTTCTTATCAGATGTTTCCTTTACACCACTTTTAATCTCTTTCAGGACCTCTTCCAGTTCCCTTTTAATGTTATACTTTCGGGAGAAATGAGTCAGTATATTCGAAACGTCTCTTTCGAGGATCTCGTCTGCATGAGGATGATCCAGGTTTACATATTGAGGCCAGTCAATGAACTGCACTCCGTCTTCTGATACAAAGATATTATATTCACTTAAATCGGCGTGGATGACTCCAAGTGAATAAGTTATCTTTGCCTGCCTGAGGATTTCATCAAGATACCATTCAGGGTTAACGAGCCTTGTTTTTGAAAGCAGGCTGCCCTCTGCAATTTCCATAACTATTGCGTGCCTGTTCTGGTCAAGAGGTTTTGGGACAGAAACTTGCGGGTAAAGCTTACTCATGATCTCGTATTCTCTCTGGGCTGCAAGCCTGGCTGCATATATCCAGGAAAAGTGTTCTCTATCCCCAAGGTGTTCACGTACTCTTTTTATTTGCTTGAAACTTGTCCTGCCTTCCCTATGGAATTTAATTATTACGGGAAAAGGTTCCCCTATTGCAAGCTCAGGCTGCCGGATTGCTTCAAAGATAACGGACTCTTTACCTACCCCTATTTCATCCCCTATTGCGCTGATGCTCTTTCTTTTCACGAAAGCATTGAGAGCAAGGGCATCATACCCTTCGAAGTAAATTTGAAAACCCTCATAAGGCTGCGTGGTCCTGACAACAAGCTTCTCCCGCACAAGCTTTTTCAGCCTGTACTCTAATTTGTCAAAGGGCAGTTTGGTATACTTATTAAGCTCCTCTATTGGCACCCACTCAAAATGCTTCATCCCGGTCTCAATGCCTGTAAGTATCCTGAAATCCTTTGCATCGAGCTTATTGAAAACCTTTAGCACTTCGTCGATCATCCTATCCTGTTATACATATCATCCTCGATATTTAAATGATACCCGAGTTGCTCCTCCTAAATCCTGCATCGCCCGAGTTGCGCTTCGGGAGCACGCCGTCCTTTTCGCTTCGCTCAAGAGGACTGATTTAGAAGTAAGAAATAAGCTAGATTCTAGAGGACTGGAAGAAGTAGTTCAATATTATGTCCATGCGAGGTTATTCTCTTTACCAAACCTTTCTTGTTGCTCGATGAAGGAAAAAGGCCCTGTCCAAAGAGAGAAAAATAGAAGAAAAAAGCAATTAAAGAAAAGGAAGAAAACAGTAAGATTCTGTTTCCCTCTTACTTCAGAGTTTAGCGTTTATGTTTTACTATTATGGGTGGAGGAAAGAGACCACGATTATTATTCCGTATGTCCCAAGAAGCTGCAGTCCTTCAAACCAGTTGCTTTTGCCGTCTTCTATAATGGATTTTACCATTAATACGGCAGCGACTATGCAAGCAAGTTCAAAGGTGGTGAAAATGAGATTCATCGGTGTCTCAAAGAAGTAGCTCGTAAACACTAGGACAGGCACGACAAACATGGCTATTTGAGTTGTTGAGCCGATTGCGATCTGGAGAGACAGGTCCATCCGGTTCTTGATGGCAATTGTGATGGCAGAAACATGTTCTGCTGCATTTCCTATGATTGCGATGAAAATCATGCCTATGAAAAGTTCCGTCCAGCCAAGGCTTTCAGCCAGAGGCTCTATGGAACCGACCAGAACTTCACTCATAACGGCAACTGCAACTGTTGATACGAGAAGAATCGTAACAGATTTTTTGACACTCCATCTGGCACTGCATTCCGCAGTATCAGCAGTGTACAGATGCTTATGGGTGCGGAGCGAAAAAAGAAGGCTCGCAAGATATGAAATTGCCATAATGACCGAAACCGCAATGCTCAGGGTTTCGATAACCGCATCGGAAGGGTTGTCTGAAGTTAGAACGAAAACCGCCGGCATTACGATAGCAGCAGTTGCAAGAAATAGAGTGGAAGCGCTTGTCTTTGCTGCTGTTGTGTTAAATTCCTGCTGGTCTTTTCCGAGGCCTCCAAAGAAAAGCGACATGCCTAAAATCAAAAGCAGATTTCCGATAATGGAACCGGTAATGGATGCCTTTACCATATTGGTAAGTCCTGCCTGCAGGGCAAAAAAGCTTATGATTAATTCTGTTGCATTTCCAAAGGTGGCATTTAACAGCCCTCCGAGAGCCGGACCGGTATGTACCGAGATCTCCTCTGTTGACTCACCAATAAATTTTGCGAGCGGTATAATCGCAAGCGAAGCTAAAACAAAGATTACTATGGGAGAAAAGTGAATATATTCTGCTAATAGGCTCAGCGGTACAAAGATAAGAAGAATTATGAAAATCTTTTCCATTTTGTTTGTTTTTTCCATTTTAACAAACCTCATCTGCCGCCCGGCAGAGTATAATATGAGGCAATTTTTAATACAATTTTTTTATTTTTTGGATACAGCTTTTTTCTTATTTGTTAATAGCATGGTTTAAAGACGTTTTAATCTCTCAAGCCAAGTATGGAGAAAGGGATCGAAGAAGCTTCCTATCAAAATGTAGGATTATGTATTATTTTTACCAATCCTATTTCTGCTTTTTTCAAAGAAGCTTATAACCTTTTGAAAGTTCTTAATTAAAAGACAATCTTAACCTATACTTTTTATTATATTGAGATAGTTAGCGATTAAACTGACCTGTAACTTTTCTCTTTTCAACCGGTATTTTTTAACACTTAATATTGCTATTGTTTTCCTGAATCATCCCTACTAATTTATTAATAATGTTTCCATTAACAATGTTTGCAAATAGTAGGATAAATAAAATAAGGTGCATTTTATGATTGATAATAGCCCTGTTGAATCAGATAACGATTTTGAAAAAAGGAATAATCCTTTTAAGAAATTAGTAGATAATGTGAAAAATTTCATGAAAAAGAATGGAGAAAATAATAAGCGGTCTTCTTTTGAAGTATCCGGAACTGAAAAAGGCCCGGATTCAGGTGCTATAAAATATGAAGCGTACAAAAAAAGAGAAGCTAAAAGAGCAATGCGCGAAAGAAGAGCAAACAGTAATGAACAGAAGCTCCCAGCAAAGTTTAAAAAGGGCTGGTAATCGGTTTTACGGCCTGATTGAAGTATTTGACGTTAAAAAATACTTTTTAAGCATTAGAATGGATCAAAGTTCTGAAAAACAGCTTTATAGTAACGTCGTTGAGTTCAGAAACTAAAACCAATCCAGGTTATGATTCAAATGTTCTGGCATTAATAATCGCTATAATGCTGCCAATTTTTCTGGATGTTTCCCTGCCGATAGAAAACGTCTGTGAACGAATAAAGGGTCTTTAGATAGGTCTTTAGATGAGTATTAGATTAGCTGGAATCTCTGCCCAGTCAGCTGCAGGAATAAAGCATGCAAACAATCTAACTTCGCGAAGCTGGAAGATTAAAAGTTAAAGATCAACAAGCAAAAAACTTAAGAGATATTGATGGGAACATAAAAAATTTATTTGCAAAACTATTTATTTAAACAGTATGACAAAAGATAGGGATTCTCAGTGCAAAAAATACAATCAAAAGAATATTTCGATGCAGTGCAGGCCTATTTTGTCAACCATAAGGATCCTGCCAGGGTATATTCATTCCTCCTGAATACTTTATGGACGCATAAACATAAACTGTCCGACAAGATGTATTACGAGCGTGTTGATACGCTTAAAATGACTGACAATTGCGTTAGTTTCTACACAGGTACAGAATGCGCTCTTGTGCTATGTTCAAATACGGAAAAAACAGAATCCTAGTCAGGATTATTACTTTTTCAGGAACAGGTAAAGCTATTTATTCCCATTCTTTTACCCAAATACACTGGAAACTAACCTGAAAAACTAGACATATATTGAATAATCAGATATATGGATTGAATAATCAGAGATATAGATTGGAATATTTAAAGTGTATTTGCACTTCAGGCTTTTATGCTATCAATGAAAATTCCATTAATATTAAAGAATTAATTTCCGATACAGAAATAGAAATAAAAAACCATGTTAAAAGTTCTGGTAATCTGCTTGCTTGCGTATCTTCATAAACTAGAAGATACAATAATAGCTTGGGGTAATAACTATGCAAAAATTAATGAAAATTGTGGGATATGCCCTAGCAATAGTAGGGTCTGCTTACGTTGTAAAACACATCATGCATTGCGAAAAATGCCGCTCCTGGTGCGGCTGGCATAAAATAAAAATAGAAGAGGAAGAACAAAAGAGTTCGACCGGATCCCATAAAATAAAAGTAGAAGAAGAAGAGCGAAAGGGTTCAAGATACGGTTCCAATCCGATCCGTTACTGAGCCCGCCAGGCTCTCATGAAGGGATCATCCCGGTCCATGTTGCTATTCGTAGAACACTTCTGAACATGCGATTCAATTATTATGCCTTTAGAAGATTTCTATGAACTGCATCAGGTCTGGAGAATTGGGGTTATAAAAAAGAAACTGGAAAAGCTAAACAAGAAACTGAAAGGAGTTAAACAAGAAACTAAACAGGAAACTAAAGAGAAACTAAACAGGAAACTAAAGAGAAACTAAACAGGAAACTAAAGAGGAACTAAAGAAAGTAAGCGAAAAGAGAGATGGTTAATAAAGAGAAGCAAAAATCTGTTTCCTGCTCACTTTAAAAGTTTAATCATTTCTCTTCCAAAAGCATGAAGGTCGTCAGGGCCTCTTGAAGATACAAAGTTTCCGTCAATGACAACTTCACTGTCTCCATAAAGTGCTCCTGCAGCTATGATATCGTCTCTTATTCCTATCCAGCAGGTAGCTTTTCTTCCTTTTATCAGGCCTGCAGAAACAAGAACCTGCGGGCCGTGGCAGATTGCAGCAACCGGTTTATTTTCTTTAAAGAAATGCTTTGAAATCTCAAGAGCATCCTTATCAAGCCTCATTTTTTCAGGTCCCTTTCCTCCGGATATCACAAGGATATCGTAATCTGCAGGATTCACGTCCTTAAATGCGATATCGACATCGACCTGATACCCATATTTTCCTTTAATTGGCCCTTTTTTCATTGAGGCTACATGTGCAGTTATTCCCTCTTCTTTTAAACGGTGGTAAGGGTAGATAAGTTCGACATCTTCAAAACCGTCAGCTCCGAATACAAGTGCTTTCAGACTAATTCCCCCCGATTTTAATAGTGCGATTTTGATCCATGCTTAAATGCAGACAAAAGATTATTTCGGAGGCACATATATCTTGTCTGACTCCGAAAATAAAACAGGTAAAGCAGACTCTTTAGAGCTCAAATTTTCTCAAGAGCCTGTTTGAGGTCTGCTATTATGTCATCAGGATCTTCAATTCCGACAGAAAGCCTGACCAGCCCGTCAGTAATGCCAACCTTGCCCCTTACTTCTTCTGGGACGCAGGCATGTGTCATTGAAGCCGGGTGCTGGATCAGAGTGTCAGTTGCTCCAAGGCTTACAGCAAGGGAACAGAGCCTGACACTGTTCATAAGTTTGCTTCCGGCTTCAATTCCCCCCTTTATTCCGAAGGCAAGCATTCCACCATATCCGATCATCTGTTTTTTTGCAGTCTCATGCTGGGGATGATCCGGAAGCCCCGGATATCTCACCCATTCCACTGCGGGATGAGACTCAAGGAATTTCGCAACCTTAAGGGCGTTTTCAGCATGCCTTTCCATGCGGATATGCAGGGTTTTAAGCCCCCTTATGCACAGCCAGGCTTCGTGCAGTCCCATTATTCCACCTGTATAGCCGACAACTTTTGCCAGGCTTTTCATAAACTCCCTGCTGCAAACAACTATCCCTCCGAGCAGGTCTGCATGCCCGCCTATATATTTAGTACAGCTGCTAAGGGAAATGTCTGCTCCGAGCAATAGAGGCTTCTGGAAATAGGGTGTTGCAAAAGTATTATCCACTACGCAAATGGCACCCTGTTCCCGTGCAAGCGCGGAAATCTCTCTGATATCACATACGCTCAGAGTAGGATTGGCAGGAGTTTCCAGGAAAATCATTCGGGTATTCGGCTTGAGTGCCCTTTTTACGTTTTCTATATCTGTAGTGTCTGCAAAAGTAACATCTATCCCGAGACCCGGAAGGATTTCAGAAAAGAGGCTGTAAGTACAGCCATATACCACATCGGTTGAAATCAGGTGATCTCCCTGCTTGAGTACGGTGAGCATAATTGCAGTGATTGCTGCCATTCCTGAAGCAAAGGTCTGGCTCGTTTCCCCTCCTTCAAGCACAGCAAACTTTTCAGAGAGGGCCGCATGCGTGGGTGTGTTAGGAGGAATACGGGCATATACATATCCGGTTTCTTCTCCTGCAAACCTGCAGGCTCCCTGTTCAACGCTATTAAAAATGAAAGTTGAAGTCTGAAATATAGGAGTCGTGTGTGCTCCGAAAACCGGATCAGGTTTTTCTCCTGCATGCACGCATTCAGTTGCAAACTTAAGTTTCCTTTCCATATCCCAAAAATCTCCTGTCAAAGCCAGTGTTATGAATAAGTATCTGTTTTTCCGGTAATTATTTGTTTGGCGGGAAGGGCAGGAAAAAGCTTAAGGTATCAGGACTTAATAAAGAAAACTTGTTTTATACAGATACATCAGAAATTTTAAAAATATAACAGGCTATATACGTGAAGTAAAAAGCCACAATTACAATAGAAAAAGTTACGGATGTTGCGCCAGAAGCAACCTAAAACGTTAAAGGAAGGCCTTCCGTGATAAAATCCATACTCGATAACGATCTTTATAAGTTCACCATGCAGATGGCTGTACTGGAACTGTTTCCAAAAGCAGAAGCAGAATACCGTTTTACTAACAGGGGATCTCAGCGCTTTTCCGAAGAGTTTGTACAAGAACTCAGGCGTGTCATAGATGAAGAAATCTCAGGCTTGAAACTGACAGAAGAAGAATATTACTGGCTTGGCGAACACTGCCCTTTCCTGAAGCCAATGTATCTTGAATACCTCAAAAACTTCCGCTTCAAGCCGGGAGAGATAGAAATCTGCCTTACCAGGGAAAAAGGACTGGACATGAGGATAAAAGGACCCTGGCACAGCACGATCCTGTGGGAAATTGTCCTTATGGCTGCGGTTTCCGAACTCTACTTCACAACTGTAGAGAAAGAATGGAAAGGCAGTAAGGAAATTTCAGGCACATCGGAATCCGTACTTACAGCTTACGGAGGAAAAATCCTGGAAATAGGAAAGGTTCTTGAGGAAAATGACTGTTTTTTCTCGGAATTCGGGACCCGCAGAAGGAGAAGTTTCGAACTCCATGACCGGGTAATGAAAAGTCTGGTGCAAATAAAAACCCTGACAGGAACAAGTAATGTTTATTTTGCGAAAAAGTACGGCGTAAAACCCATAGGCACGGTAGGGCATGAATGGGTAATGGGAACTTCTGCCCTTGTAGGACTCAGGTATGCCAACCGTTTTGCTTTTGAAAACTGGGTTGAGGTTTACAAAGGAGACCTCGGGATTGCCCTTACGGATACCTTCGGTTCTGAGGCTTTTTTCAAGGATATGGATCTCAAGCTATCAAAGATATACGATGGCTTCAGGCACGACAGCGGAGATCCTTTTACATTTGTTGACAGGGTAATAGATCACTACAGGAAAATAGGCATTGACCCGATGAAAAAAGTAGTTGTATTCAGTGACGCCCTCGATGCCGAAGCAGCGGTTCGGCTCAAAAAGTACTGTCAGGGAAAAATTAACTGCAGTTTCGGGATAGGAACAAGCCTTACCAATAACTCGGAATTTTTCAGGGAAAGCCCTCCCCTGAACATGGTAATAAAACTCCACAGCATTAACGGGATACCGGTAGTGAAACTGAGCGACTCCCCCGAAAAAGAAACAGGAGATAGGGACGCCCTGAGGGTTGCAAACTATATAGTGGGAAGAAAAGGGCTGGATGAATGAGTTAATAGAAAAAGAGAAAAAGAGAAAAAGGAAAAAGAGAAAAAGAAAATAGGGATGGAAGAAGAAAAAGACGGAAAGGGAAGAAAAGAGGAGGAAAAAGAGGAGGAAAAAATAAAAGGAAAACAGACGGGAGGGAAAAAAGAGAGGAGAACTCAGGTCACCTTCAGTGAATGCCTGTAGGCATCAATTCCCTGCTGGTCCTTATCTGTAGAAGTTAAAGGATCTCTCCTGAAAGTTTCCGTGCGGTCGTCTTTTAGCCCTGCCCGTACGAAAAATACAATCTCCTCAGTCTCATTGTTCGGTACTACTGTCACGTTGAGGGTTTCTTCCTGCCCTGCGCTCCATTCATATTCCGTGAGTTCAACAAGAGGGTACTGTGCAACAATCTCCCCGTTTATTCCTGGAACAGGATTTCCCTCCGAATGAACATCAATACTGCTACCCGTCCCGTTTACACCTTCAATTCTCTCTTTACCGGGGAAAGAAACTGAGATATTTCCTTCACTTGCGTTTCCTCCCTCATTCTTTACTGTTAAAGAAATTGTAACATTACCTTCCCGGGAAACTTCTTTGATAGAGCTGACTTTAAGACCGGTAACTTTTGGAGAAGGCGGGTTATAAGGTTCAAATAAAAGTTTTATGACAACGATATCCGAACCATTAATTGCAGCTATATCCGAACCATTCACCTGATCAATGCCTGATTTTATCGCACCAGTATTGGAGCTGTTTATCAAACCGATGCCAGAAACATTTATGGCTGAATCATTTATTGCACCGGAATCCGTTACATTTGTAGAATTATTCCCCCTTCCGTACCCTGTAAAAACAATTTTTGACCCGTCAGGGCTCCATCTGGGAACGGAATCAGGGCTCCCGGTGAAATTTGTAAGCCTTGATCTATAGTTCCCTTCAATGTCCATGATCCAGATATCAGGACTCTCTCCTTCGTCTGAGACATAAACTATCCATTTTCCGTCAGGACTGAAAGAAGGATTCCATTCATTGTATGAGGTATTCGTTAGCTGAGCCTGATTTGTACCGTAAAAGTCTATTACCCACAGATCATATGCCTCTTTTAAGTCTTTCGCACTGTACAATACTCTCAATCCAAGAGGGCACCAGTCCTTCCCAATCCCCACATTTTCGGAGGTTCCGAGCCTTATGTTATTGCTTCCGTCTATATCGACTATCCATAACTGGGACGGCGTACCTGCAGATTCCTTCGTATAGGTAATCTTTTTACCAAGGCGACACCATGAGCCCCAGCCTTCCGAGACCTGCAGGTCATCGGCGACAGGGAATACCGTTCCTTCCTGAAGGTTTGCCAGATAAAGTCCGGATTCGGAATTATTTGATCTGGTCAAAACCAGCTCTGTCCCGCCGGGATTTATATCGCTCAAACCGGTAAAATTTCCTTCTCCGATGCTGATTTTTTCTATCTCACTTCCGTTTGCCCTCATTTTATATAATTCAAAATTATCAGAGTCATTTCTTTTTACAGTATACAGAATATGGTTGCTATCCGGAGTCCAGACCGGAAATAGTTCCGATTCGGGACTGTCAGTCAGATAAGTAATTTCTTCTACAATTCTATCTGCAGGAATAATTTCTCCATTATCTACAGTTTTTCCTGCGGTAACACAGATTGAACCGGAGTCTGAGTCAAAGTAATTTATCGAAGCATTTTCTGATCTATTTAATCCAGATCCTTCTGTAAAGTTACCGTACCCGGACAGTTCACTGGTCGCTGCATCCACAGGCAGTACAAGAATTACAATGAACATCAACAAACACACAGCTCTGAAAAATTCTCTCATGAGTCCTCACCGTGAACTTAAAAAAAATTAATTCATGTATTATAAATAATAAATTATATATCGTATAGAAACCCTGATCCATATCATATATCGTTAACTGAATTCCGGAAGAATGAACGCAAACTGAAGATTTATAAAAACAGGACTGGAGAAGAATTCTGGTGGAAAAATAGTGTTGTAGCATAAAAGTTTCAACAGGAAATCAAAGATTATTCCGGGAAAAAAAGAAATAAGGAAAAAAAGAAATAAGGAAAAAAAGAAATAAGGAAAAAAAGAAATAAGGAAAAAAAGAAATAAGGAAAAAAAGAAATAAGGAAAAAAAGAAATAAGGAAAAAAAGAAATAAGGAAAAAAAGAAATAAGGAAAAAAAGAAATAAGGAAAAATTTGCCCGAAACGGAAAAACCAGATAACTCCGGGCAGAAAGAAGATTTTTTTAAAGGTTTTTTCGGTTGAAGATAGTTCGTCTCTTGGGACTTTTCTCCTGTACACTTCCCTTTTTATGTACCCAACTTATCTTTACATTTTTAATAGTATTATCTTATGCGTTGTATCCTTCAGCGAGGTGGATATTTACGTATACTACGCCTTCATTCGTATGCCTGTAAGCATAGTCATCAGTAATTTCGGGCAGGTCATCGGCTTCAGCCTGAGTTGTCACTATAGTGCCTGCAGATACGTATCTACCGTCAGGGATAGTAACACCGATTACTGCAGATGTCGGTTCAAGCACGCAATTGTTTCCTACTTTTGCTTTGAAAACAAAGGCCTGCATCCCAACAAATGTGTCATTCCCGACAGAGGCAGGACCGTGGACCTGGGCCTGGTGTGCAAGAGAAACCCTTTCACCTATATAAACTGCGTATTTTTTGCCGCCGACCTCAACCAGATTTTTCTCTACAGGCTCCCCTTCCTCATCAATCGTCTCAAGGGCGTGGAGCACAACACCGTCCTGGACATTGCTCTCGTCTCCTACGAAGATAGGCATACCTTCATCGCTCCGGATCGAAGCCATAGGGGACACCATAACACTTGCGCCTATTGTAACGTTTCCTATCACAGATGCCTGTGGATGTATGTAAGCTGTCGGATCAATGACCGGTTCTGCTGGTATGGGGTTCCAGGGGGTCACAGCATTTGCCCTTATGTTCGATGCCTCACTGTTAGTCACGACTTCCTTCGTTTCCTTTATATCTATGCCTTCTTCTGCTCCTTCGCCCTGCGAGACACACCCGCTTCCCGCAAGGATAAGTGCAAGGGATAGAAGAAGGGCCAAAAAAACCCTGTTAAATTTCATAAAAGTCCTCCAGTGACAGTGAGAAGGTGGTAAGTTATTTAGGCATTTCTATTTTTATCTAAAAAAAGATAAAATAATAAAAGTAAAATTATTTTGATATGAAAAGCAGGAGCAATTACTCTTTTAGACAGGAAAAAACATCAATTACTTTTCACATGAATTCAAAAAATCCAAAAAGCCTTATACCTCAGAGATATACAGAGTGTTATGCAGACCGTGCTTCAGGTTCCTATTGAGTCGATATATGCAGACCTGCCCGTATTTGCAGTTCTTGCGGTCTGGAACCTGTTTGTCCTTCTGGTTCTTTCAAAAAAGGTATATGAATTTGCTTTAAAAAAGGGAAGATCAACCAATTCTTCAATATATTTTTCCAGGAAAGCAATTCATTTTCTGGCAGGCGGCTTGACTGCAATGCTTCTTCCTTTTGTTGCCAGCGAACCCATCCTCCCTGCACTGATGGCTTTCGGACTTGCTCTTGCAACATATGTACCGCATAAACTTAACAGGCGGATGTACTGGTTTCAGGATCCTGAAAATATCTATGATGTGGATTTCACACTGAGCTGGGGATTGATTATCTTTTTTACCTGGTACATTGATAAGAGCTTCTGGCTTGGAGTAATCCCTGTACTTTTTATGGCATACGGAGATGGAATTACCGGTATAATCAGGAACCTGAAGTATAACAAAAGGACAAAAGCCTGGGAAGGTACCGCTGGAATGCTTATTCTGTGCATAATTATAGGTGCACAGATGGGACTTGCAGGAATTCTTGCAGGAATTTTATGCTCATTTGTAGAAAGGATAGAAAATATGGATGATAATATTACAGTGCCCGCTGTTAGCCTGTTAATCTTAGTCGGAGCTTACTATTATTTTCCTTATTTTACAACCTCTTTCTATTGATCTTTTTATACTTACTGACGGGGATTAGACACTGTATAGTTATCTTTACTGATTCCGGAGCTTTCATCCTTATTGATTCCGGAGCTCTCTTCACAAATTTCTATCCTTAATTTCTATCCTTAATAAGTCTTAAGGCCTGATGTGAGAGGATGCATATATTTAATATTATCATACTCGACAATCTAAAAGTTCTTATACCTTTGGATATAATATTATTAAGAAATTGAGTGTGTTTTAAGGTAAGTCGGTCAGATATCAAGGATGAACTTTGTCAATTTAACGCTTCATACCTGGAGTTATGAACTCGATAATTCGGTTTATTGAAGAGTAATCATAAACTGACGCTAATAGAAAAAAATCATTTTTTTCAGGCTTTACTGCTAATTCCGATGTACAAACTTAAAAATTGTTTGAAAAATTATAAAAAGGGTTTTAAGATTCATATAAAGTCCAATGGGTTCTCAATAGATAGTTACACTTAGGGGGATGGAAAGAGATGGATGAAAATACGAAGGGCCTGATAAAGAAAGTAGAGCACTCTGTTTTTGCGGGAAACAGGGCAGCTGCTGCAAAAGAACTTGGCGAAATTGGAGACTTTGATGCTGTTCCGGCCCTGATTAAAGCCCTTGAAGATTCCAGCTCGAAAGTAAGAATTGCTGCAGCGGACTCTCTGGGGGAAATCAATGACTCGGATGCGGTGCCAGGGCTGATAGAAGTACTTGAGGATCACGATAGTGCTGTTAAAAAGGCTGTGATAATTGTTCTGGGAAAAATAGGCACTTCAGAAGCTATTGCCGGGATTGTTAAAGGGCTCAGGGACCCTGACAAGCTGATAAAAAAGGAATCTGTAAAAGCCCTTATGAAAATTGGCTCCCCGGAAGCGGTTTCAGGGCTTACCAGGGTTTTTGCCTGTTCTGACAGTCCTCTAAAAAGAATCTCGGTAATTGCCCTTGGAAAAATAAATACTTTTGAAGCAGCATGTGGGATTATAAAAGCCCTTGAAGACCCGGATAGCAGGGTAAGAGAACAGGCCATAGAAACCCTTGCAAAAAGGTCCAATCCCGATATCCTTGAAGAGCTCATGAAAATGCTCCAGGATTCGAGGCAGCCTGTACAGGAAGCAGCATCAGAAGCCCTCTGTAAAATAATAGGAATATCAGAATCATTACCTGTCCTGGTAAAAGCACTGGATGCTCCAGATAGAAAAGTAAGAAAGGTTTCTATAGAAGCTCTCTGGAAACTGGGTACTCCAGAAGCTGTTTCCGCTCTTTTGAGAGAGATCGACGACGAAGACTGGTATTTAAGAAGTCGGGCTGCGGATGCACTTGCGGCTATTGCTTCTCCTGAAGCTGCCGCTGGCCTTTCAAAAGCCCTCGATTCCCACGATACTCCTGTAAAGAAAGTGATCGTGAGTGCACTTGGAAAAATAGGTACGCTTGAAACAATTGAAGGATTGCTTAAAGCCCTGGACGATCCTGACAGCTCTATCAGAGAAGCTGCGGTTCTGGGGCTTGGAAAGACAGGGAAGGCAGAGGCTGTTCCAGGGTTATTGAAAGCTCTTCATGATCCAAAAAATTCAGTGCAGGAGACTGCTGCTACCTCACTTGGAGATATAAAGGCAAAAGAAGCTGTTCCTGAAATGCTGAAGATTCTTGAAAATCCTGCATCTTTAATACACAAAACTGTAATCTCTTCCCTGGAAAAAATAGGAACACCAGAAGCAGTTGCAGGTCTTTCGCTTGCACTTGAGAACCCGGACGCTACGGTAAGAAAAGCTGCATTAAAAGCAATCGAAAGGATCGAAAAATCCGGCACTGCGCTGAATAAAGTGAAAAATATTGAAACTTCAGGCTTCGAGTTTTCACATTAAGGCTCACTGAACAGTAATTTCTCATGCAACTGCCAATCTATCTCTACCGAATTTAAAATTTTATTCAGCCTGAGAGACCTCAGTACTGTTATCCTGCCGAAGGCAGGGGCGTCCTGGCATCTTTCCATAGACACCCTGTCTCACAGGATTTTTTCCTTCATTCATCAGGCCTCTTCCTTCCAAAAGACCTTTTTCTGATTTCATTCCAGAGCGCATGATTTCTCTGAGTTCTTCAAAGGATTCGGCACCTTCTATGTCTTCAATCAGGGCAGCCAGCTCTACAAGTTTATTATTGAGTTCCGTAACATTTCCATGGGTTGAGTTTTCGCTCTCGTTTATTCTAGCTTCACTTATTCTAGCTTTAATGTGTTCAATTTCTTTCTCAATTGTTTCGGCAGCCTGAGCCTTCATATAAACTAATACTACTTCCTGCAGTCCGGCTGCACTGGAAGCTTTACTCACGTTAGCGGATAACTCTTCAAGCTTGGTTATCTGCTCTCTGAGCATTGCAGTCATGTTTTCGTCAGTCGTATTTTCCAGCTGCTCATTTAGCATGCCAGTCATGTTTCCAATGGAATCAACAATTTCTGTCTTTACGTCGGTAAGGTTATCATCAGTTATATTCTCAACCTTGCAGAGGCATGGAGCACACATTTTACATGGAAATCCATTCATTTCACATGGGCCAGCTCTTTCGGCATTTGCCTTCCTTTCTGCAAGTAAAACTTCCTGTAACTCTTCTGCATCTGGAGCCTCGCTTACGTTTGTATACATGCTCTGGAGTCCAGCGATCCTCTCAGTAATTGAGTCAAGAATTGTAGTCCGAACTTCAGCGAAGTTTTCTTCGGTTATGTTCTCAGCGGGACCATAGCACATAAAATGCATTCCATTGTGTCCTGCTCCCTCATGCCTCATACCTCCTGGCATTATCTTTCCAGACCCACAATCATTAGTTGAATCGGTTTGATTTGCAGACTTAATATTTTCTGAAGCAAGGGCTCCAAAAGGAATAATACTTAAGGCCATCAGCACCACTACAAAAACGGCAACTGATTTTACCGCTTGTCTTTCCATAATATATACCTCCGTCAGTTACTCGCTTAGTTTATTCTGCTCTGTTTATTCCAGGCAACTTTTCATTGCCTGACATTCCTCTAATAAACCGGTTTAAATATAAGCTTACTTTCAATCTTTGAGTCATATATTAATTTGAATTTACAAAAAAAGCTTTTTTTAAGCATGGCCTCCAGAATTAAGCTTAATTATTAAATCGAAGACTTATTAAAACTCAAATGAGCCGTAAAATATGGATAATTAAGTTTATTGAAATGCCAGTAAAGAGGTTGCAATAAATATCAGAAAGAAACTGTCTTTCCACCATACCAGAGGGCTGCTTACGAGTGATCAGTGATAAAGCAACAAGAACTGATATTTCTCACAATTTCCGGAATTTCAGATCCTCAGAATCAGAGATTTAAGAATTGTAAAGCATTAAATGCAAAAATAAATTCTCCTAAAGGGTAATTTTTAAACCCGATACTTCACATGAAAGTAAGTATGCTTTTATCTTTATATCCAGATACAGGATCTCCAGTCAGGAATATCTGATGATGCGTCACCTGATCCAATCCCACCCAATCCCTCAAACACAGTATCTTAACTGGCATTTCGTATTATGCGGTTATGAAATGGCCCAGCTGAAACAAATAATCGAGACCATAGTGTACTACAGACCTGCCAGGTGACTGTCAGGATATTTCTGACATTAATTTATAGCAGACATATTTACAGTGGGATTCTAGATTTAAGCCAAATTTTAATATTAAAAACAATAAATTAATTCGAGCCCAGTAATTATTTACGAGAAGGCGTAGACCGGTATGAAAATTAAATCCTTGTCCTTTATACTCCTGTTATTGATTATTACAGTTACGGGGGTTCTTGCAACTTCTGGTTGTATAGATCCACAGGCACAGCCTGTTATGAACAAACATCAGGGAGACCTTTACAGGAACATTTTTTATCCCTACGCCGGACTCTTTAAAGGAGATAATATGCCAGGTCCTGAAGGTCCGCACCCGGGTATGCCTGAAGGTCATTATCCACCTGGCTCTTTGCAGGATACAGAACTCATGCTTGGCGAGAATATCGTAAAGGCAGAAGCTATATCTGCAAGGCTTGAGACAGGAATTCAGTACCTGAAAGAACAGGGAAAGGATATTGGCAAACTTGAATCCCTGCTTGAGGAATACAATGGTCTTGTAGAAGAGGCAAAATATTACCTTGGGCTTGCTACTTCTGCATCAGAAGAAAACACAGCTGGAACGAATAATGGCTCAGATAGCGGATTAAAGGTAGAAAGCACAGAAAAAGAATATCTGATGAAATCACAGAAGAGCATGATTCGAGCCAGCCTTGTCCTTAAAGATATTTTTGAAGAATTTAAGCTCCTGATGCCCGGAAATGAAGAACTGAATGAGACGGACCGGCTCAGTGCAGAGGGTGAAGGAAAAGTTACCCTTTTTGGAAGTTTTGATCTCAACCTGCACCTGGAAGAAGGCGAAATAGCAGTAATGTCCCCGGATTCCATAGTCAAAATCGAAGGGGATTACACATTTGAAAGTAAAGAAGGTCGGCCTGACAATATAATTGTTTACTATATACAGTCTGCTGATCTGGAAGTTTCAGGTTCTCGTAAAATACTGCTGCTCAGTGGTAAAAATATTACTGTTGAAGCAGATGGAAAAGGATATGCAACCTTCCTTGGAAATGGAAACTACACTGTTGAATACACCGTTGAAGATGCTGGCGGAATGAAGAAAGAAGAACAATGGGCATCAGAATCATTCTTTAATGAAGGAATGGGTCCAGAAAAAACAGAGAATAAAATTCCGCAGGTTGGTGTACACGGTCCGGAAGCCAGAATCCGGGAAAATTTATTAAAAGGGGCCGACTCTATTGAAAAGAGCCACCATAATTAAGAGAGTATTTATAAATTTATGGAAAAGGTTTTAATACAAATCAAAATGATAAGAAAATTTAAACCGTAACCCGGGTTTCCTGATAGAAATGAATACGAAAGTTTTTATTCTTTTCATTGCTGCTGTTGCATTTCTTGCGGTACCTGTCATGGCAGAGAACAGCACAGCCACTATTAGCGGAGGAGTGTACAGCTGGGACACCTTCGAACTTCTGGAAAACGTTGTGGTAGAGGTAAATTCTACACCTTCCCAGTCTATGGTGGCGAAATACGGTGTTTATTCTTTTAATCTGGAGCCAGGAAATTATCTGATTACAGCCAGCTACTATCAGAACAGTACCCTTATTAATTCAGCCGAGAAGTCTATTGAAATTAAAGGAGAAGGCAATTATAACGTTGACCTCCTGCTCCTCCCAGTATATTCGGAAGAATTTTTGATCTCCGAAAACACAGGGAATACGGAAACTTCAAGCAATATTACACAAGCAGCCAGTAACAATTCTGATGCTC
Organism: Methanosarcina hadiensis; assembly: GCF_046529725.1. GTDB lineage: Archaea > Halobacteriota > Methanosarcinia > Methanosarcinales > Methanosarcinaceae > Methanosarcina > Methanosarcina hadiensis. The sequence continues at coordinate 1,074,736 of NZ_CP136241.1, forward strand.
TTAGCAGTTTAGGCGAGAATGGCTCTAAAGCGAATGTAAGTGTTGCTGAAACAGGTAAAACTAACGGATTATTTACCTCTTCAATACTTTATTACTTCATTGCTGCCTTTGTGTTGGTACTTCTTATTGGCGGCGGCTACAATATCAAAAGCCAGAAAAATCTGGGGAAAAGAGGAGAGAGAAAACAGGAAAAAACCACATTTGAAAAAACCCTTTCTGGAACGTATGAACTGGAGAAGAACAGGCTTCTTGAAGAGAAAGAAGGATACAAGGAAAAAGAATATGAGACGGAAAAATTTTCCATGCCTTCAAGCACATCCGGGTCTTCAGCAAAAGAACCTGTTTTAAAAAATGAGCTCGACATGGTTGAATCTAGAATAAAGCATAAACTGCCATCAAAGCCCACAGAAACTCAACTTCCAGAAGAGCCAGAGTTCCAGGTGGAAAAAGAAAAACCGGCTGAAAACAAAGAAGGGCAATTCATATTAAATACACAGCCCGTAAACCTCAAACTAAAAACACAGCCGGTAAACCTCAAACAGGAAACAGAAGAGAAAAACGAAACTTTTGCAGAATCACCTCCAGAAAAAGCAGACCTTGAAGAAATCTTTCTCAAAGAACCTGTGGAGAAACCTGAGCCTGCGAAAATATCTGGGCCGGTGTACTCTGTTGTCAAAAAGAATCTCCCTCTTCCGGCAGATCTCCAGGAAATCATGGATATAATCCGCGGCCAGGGAGGCCGAATAACGCAGAAAGACCTTCGCAGCAAACTGAAATATTCGGAAGGAAAAGTCAGCCTCATGCTTGCAGACCTTGAAAGAAGAGAGCTAATTGAGAAATTTAAAAGGGGACGTGGGAACGTTATAATCCTGCGGGATGAGCAAAGATAAAGTTCGATCCCATTTCTCTTTCTTATATTTCTTTTTTAACATTACAAATTTTGGCTTTGTAGAAATCCTTAATTTATGCAAGTTATTTCTACCACTTTTTTGTTTATGTTATACACTATCAGTTTAATTTTTATTTCTTTAATTTGGTTGTAGAACTTTCTTGCCCTGAGTACTTCTCGGAACTTTCTTTTGACAACAGAGAATGTTGTTTCTGCTATGTTCCGTTTATTGTATTTTATTTTATCAAAGGTAAAATGTAGCTGTTTTCTGTATTTTCCTTTGATTTTTTTCCTTTTTCTTACTCTTAAAGGTATAATTGAGTCTGCTTTTATTTCTTCTCTAATTAAAGTATGAATTTTTTCAGAATCATACCCCTTATCAAGGACATAACATTCAGATTTTTTTGTTCTATTCGATTGTCTTATCAGAGCTTTTGCATGCTTGGTATCATGATCCGTTTTTTGACTTATTTTCCATCCTAAAATTACTTTTCTATCAGTATCTACTGCTATTGAAGTTTTAAGGAAGCTCCTACGGAGCTTCCCTGTTCTTCGAGAATAATAATAACTTGCATAAGAACTCGTAAACCCAGTTGCATCAATTGCTGTAATGGAAGCATTTTCTCCATGTGAATAAAATAGCTGTAAAGTTTTTGACAAAATGATGTTAAATAATGACGAAGGGATTCTGGACATAAACTTTTGAAGAGTAGTGTAATGTGGAATCTTATCAAGGTCTAGTTTTTCCTTTATACTGCTCATGAGGTCAATAAGCTCTACAAAATCTCGATAGTCTGTACTTATATACTCCTTCAGTAAAACAAGAACAAGAAGCTGATGTTGAGTATAAATACGTTTGGAATATTTACAGGAGTAAAGGTTCAGTCTGGAAGACTGAACCGTTTTAAGACTGAGATCAATAAAATTAATATATTTATTTGATGACAATAGGAATTGCTCCTCGTTTTTTGTGGGGACAAAAGATAAGGAGCAATTTTAATATTTTATTTTATATATTTTTGGGAAAAAATAAAACTTAGAGGATTTCTACAGAGCCCAAATTTTAATCTTTTCATGGGAGAGGCTGCTCTCCTGCATCGAATTAATGAAAACAATTCTCCATTAAAAAGGCTTTATGCCTCAGGAAACACTATCCTTAAAAGGTTATCCTTAAAAGGTCTTTTAAGTTCGAATGGTATCGAAAACCTCCGCCAGCTTGCCTGGCGGCTCTGCACAAAAAGGAGAAAGAACAAAGAAGAACAATGAAAGAGACTGGAGAAGTTAAAAATGAATGTTTTGAAGTGGTCTCAAGTCAGTTTTGTTTTATTCACAATTGTATCTCTTCTTTTTTCCTTTTTACGGGACAGACAGCTCTCCTTCGTCAAGCGAACAAAAAAGGTTAGTTATAACTAACAGGATTGTATGGGTCAGAATATTTGTTTCATGATTTTTTAGCCCTCTTGAGCGAAGCGAAAAGGACTATCTGAAAGGCAGGACCATCTGAAAGGCGCTGGAAGAGAAAATATCGGTCAATACTATGCTGGAATTTTAGGTCTCTTCCTCTCAAAAACAGCTCTCAGGAATGAATGACATGTGATTACGAATAATCTTAACATAGGACGATACTTTATAGTAACTGTAAATACAGATTAGAGGCTGATTAAATACTAAATTATCACAAAGACTCATAAAAAAGCTTCATTAGTAAATTCATTTAATATATCCCCTTTTTTGAGTTAAGTATTCTTTTATTATTAAATGCCCATGGTAGGGTTGACTGCCTCAAACCCCTCCTGAGCAGTCAGATGACAGAGCACCTGTCTGAAAGAGGTCCGTCAGAATGAGTAAACAAGCACCAGTACCTGGAAGGATACCTCACCATCAGAAAACTGGAAACCCTTTACAAAAATATCCCGGGTGTTGCCTGTTTAAAAAAGGAAAGGAGCAGTCAAACAGAAACCCTGCACCCCAGAAGATGAGGCGTCATGTGAACTGCAGGTGCCTCATTGACTGTCAAAGACCTTATTAACCCTTATCAGGCCTGATTGGGCCATTATAAGGTCCAGCCAGGCCGCAACAAAGGATATAACAACAAATTTACTGCAACCACAGGCAGAATAATGGGCAAATATGTAAACTGTGATTAAACTGGTCTGCTATCAAACTGATGTCCGGGGGAGGGATATCAAATATTGTCCAAAAAAAGGCAGTAAAAAACAATAGAAACCGGACAAATGAAAAGGAAATCAGACTCAAGCTACTCTGAAAAGATTCAGTTCAGCCTGAAGAATTGAACTCGGATATGACTGGCTTTTAGAGGTATTTAATTCATGACACTTACAGAAATGATAGAGACATTTAAAACGAAACTGAGTCCCTCAAAAATTATAGGTTCGCTCGAAAAGGCAGCGAGTTTCAATGATGAACCAGGTAACGGATCAGGGGAGAATGATCAGGGAGTGGATGAAAAAAACAGTCCTTACATTTACCCGGCAGATAATTCTGTCAAAAGTTCCGGAATTACCAGAACCACTCAGAACGAAAAGGACCCTTTAATCAAACTGACCGATGTCTGGAAGATTTACCAGATGGGGGAGATTGAGTTTGCAGCTCTTAAAGGAATAAATCTGGAGATCTGTGAAGGAGAATTCCTGGTCGTTCTGGGCCCAAGCGGAAGCGGTAAAAGCACGCTTATGAATTTGCTGGGCTGCCTGGATACACCATCGGAAGGTACGGTCTACCTGAATTCAGAGGATATATCGGGACTTGATGAATCCGAGCTTGCCCGAATCCGTGGTCAGATGATAGGATTCATTTTCCAGAGTTTCAATCTGATACCCACGCTCAGCACGGAAGAAAACGTGCTCCTCCCTCTGGAATTCCAGGAAGAAGACCGAGAGATAGCCCGAAAAAAAGCATCATATCTTCTTGAAATTGTCGGGCTTTCAGACAAGAAAAAAAACCTGCCTTCCCAGCTCTCAGGGGGACAGAGGCAAAGGGTTGCCATAGCACGTTCCCTGGCTGTTAACCCGCCTATAATCCTTGCAGATGAGCCAACAGGAAACCTGGACACAAAGACCGGAGACTACATCCTGGAATTTCTTGATGGGCTGCATGAAAGAGAAGGTAAGACAATTATTATTGTAACCCATGACCTTGACCTGGTAAAATACGCAACTAGGGTTGTTTACATCAGGGATGGGGAGATTGAAAAAATTGAGGATCGCAGGAAAAACGGGTCAAGCAAGAAAAAAGAGCCAGATATGAATTGAGGAATAAAAATGAAAAAATTCCCATTACTTAAGATCTTACTATTACTTTCAATATTCTTATATCTCGGAGCCGGAACAGCTCTTGGCTCAAACGGAAATATAGATTCTTCAGCCCTGCAGGTGAACCTGACTAACCAGAACCCTGATACTGCTCGCCCTGGAGAACCTGTCGAACTCACTGTCAGTGTTCAGAACGTGGGTACGAAGGACCTGAAAGATATTACTGTCACTGTTAATCCGGAATATCCTTTCAGCAAGATTTCCGGGCAGTCTCTTGAAAAAGACATCTCCTATTTAAATGCAAGACAGGACGATAATGAAGGAGGTGTCCTTAAATTCAAGCTCCTGACGGATGCCAGCGCTTCTGCAGGTACTTATGACATGGAGATCGTTACCACCTGTAAAAGCGGCTCAGGATCCTCATCAACAACATATACAACTAAAAAAACCGTTACTATTGATGTTAGAGGAAAAGAGTACGCTCAGATTGTGACCATAGATAAAGCAAATATTGACATTGCAAAAGAAGAGACTCTGGAGTTCATAGTAACAAACACCGGAACTTCTCCCCTGAAAAATATGGTAGTTTCATGGACAGATCCGGACGGAGTGGTCCTCCCGGTATACTCGGACAATACAAAATATATCAAATTCCTGGACGCAGGCGAATCAGTAAATATTGTTTACAATGTAATGGCAGACGTAAACGCAGAACCTGGCCTTTATACTCTGGACATAAACCTCAAACTTGAAGACTACGAATCAAATGAGCAAACTATCAACACTACTGCAGGAGTTTTTGTAGGCGGGGAAACAGATTTTGATGTTTCTTTCTCTGAAAGTGACGAGGGAGAGATCTCGCTTTCAGTCGCAAACGTGGGCAACAACATTGCATATTCGGTAAAGGTATCAGTTCCAAAGCAGGAAAAATACAAAGTATCAGGAAGTTCCTCAAAAATTGTAGGAAATCTTGAGAAAGGAGACTATACAATTGCTTCTTTTGATGTAACCGGTACCCAGGGTGCGGAAATAGCTCAGAAAGGTGGCACTGGAACAACTGGTAAGGCAAAAGCAAGCGCTGAAGGGGGAAATTTAACTGCTGCTTCAGTGGAAAATAATCCCCTGAAAGTACAGATCGAATATACGGATGCAAAAGGAGAAAGAATAACTGTTGATAAGGAAGTCGAACTCGAAATTACCGGCGGAAGCATGCCTGCACAGACTGGAATGCCAGGCAACCGCGGTGGAGTCAGCTCTTACCTTCCATATATTGCAATAATAGCCCCTGTAGCTGGAGCATTTGTGTACCGGAAGAAAATACAGGAAAAAATACAGTTAATGAAAGAAAAAAAATCCGGGAATAAAAAACCTGAAGAACAAAAATCAGGCCTTAAAGCTCAATGAGACTGAAAATTTAACGCCCTTAAAAAACGGAAGGATGCAAAATGAGGAATTCAACTTACCTGAAAATGGGCTTGAATATGCTTGTTCACAGCAAGCTGCGGAGCTGGCTGACCATTATCGGGATAGTTATAGGGATCGGGTCTGTTGTGGGCATCCTCTCCCTCGGGGATGCCATGGAAGAGCAGGTTCAGAGCAGGCTTGCTGAAATGGACCTGACTCTGATTACCATTTCCCCTGGATATACAAAAGCGATGTCAAACATGCCAGGACCGGGAGGGGGTGGAAGATCCGGAGGTACGACAACGGATGTCAAATTAACCGATGACGACATAGATGCCCTGCAAGGCCTGGACGGCATAGAATATATTGCAGGACAGATCTCAGGCAGCGAGCCTGTAATCTATGCAGGGCAAAACGCAACTCTGACAATTACAGGAGTTGACCCGCAGGTCTGGCAGTATATGACCAGTCTGGAAACAGAATCAGGGCGACTCCTTGAACCGTCAGATAAATATGTCGCGGTCATCGGAAGCGGCGTTGCCACCGAAACCTATGACCAGGAGATAGGAATCAACCAGGTAATAACAATCAACGGCAAATCAGTAAGGGTTGTCGGCATCCTTGCAGAAGAAGGTCAGGGTGACAGGAGCCTGTATATGCCAGTAGATGCTGCGGTAAACCTGATTGATGATGCAGAAAAAGATGTCTACGATACAATTACGGTAAAAGCCAAAAGCGAAGACCTTGTAGACGGATTGATGGAAGATATTGAGAAGAAACTCATGATTTCAAGAGGCATTATCCGTGAAGATGACAGGGACTTCTCTGTCAGTGCCTCAAAGTCCATGGCTGAATCTGTGACCGAAATGACAAGCTCGATGACGCTCTTCCTCGGAGCTATTGCAGCCGTGTCCCTCCTTGTAGGAGCAGTAGGTATTGCGAATACCATGTTCACCTCTGTCCTGGAAAAGACTAAAGAAATAGGGACAATGAAAGCAATTGGAGCGAAAAACAGGGATATACTCATGATTTTCCTTTTTAACTCAGCAATGGTAGGGCTTGTTGGAGGTATACTGGGAGTTATCCTCGGAGCTTTCGTTTCGACTCTCTTCCCATTACTCGGTATGACCATGATGGGAAAAGGAAGCAGTTCAGGCCTGTACCTTGCCCCTGACCTTATGGCTTTCGGGCTTATCCTGGCAATTGTAATAGGAGTGGTTTCGGGAGTGATCCCTGCTTACAGGGCATCAAAACTAAAGCCGGTAGATGCATTAAGGTATGAATAACCTGAAATAAGGGAATTGGAGGAGGAGGGATCAAGCCACTTTAAATTTTGTTGAAAAGGCTTGAAAATTCCATTCTTTTCCTGATCGCTTCGGGAGAATACAAGAGAGCACGGTGAGGGTTGCCATAGGGCAGGTTAATTTCGGAGATATTAACGGAGGACATGCCTGGGTTGAGGTTTATGAGGAAGGAGAATGATTCCCTCTTGACCCGACTGACGGGCCTTATTATGATGACGACATTTCAGAACCGGTACCTGCCGATTCATCGGAGGTTGACTATGATAAATACAGGGATAGCAAATATCCTATTCTGGAAATCTAGTATTACTACAATAATGATTATTTCATAGATTTAGAAACTCAGTCTGGAAATGCACCGGTATCCTGGAATAGCGCACTAAAAAGTTATCAAAGAATAAAATGCAGAGAATAAAATTGGGTCAGTTCTGATTCTAACCCAGGCTATTTTTAATTTTAATATTGGATTTATCCGTTCTTATCCGTTCCTGCCGTAGAGAGGGAGAGAAAAACCAAATATGCTCCCTTTTCCGACTTCGCTTTCAAACCAGACTGTGCCACCGTGAAGCTGCACAATCTCTTTTACGAGAGCAAGGCCAAGCCCGGTTCCCTGATATTTTTTAGACGAAGAAGAGTCTATCTGGCTGAAAGGCTTGAAGAGCTTATCGTGATCTTCTGCTGCAATACCTATTCCTTCATCTGAGACAGCTACATTAATAAAATTGCCATCCTGCGAAGCTTTTACCTTTACGCACCCGTTTTCGTTTGAAAATTTAACCGCATTTGACATCAGGTTTGTAAGCACCTGCGTGATCCTGTCCTTATCCCCATAAATTCTTGGCAGGTCCTTCTCAAGCTCAAGCTCTATTTTTATCCCTTTGCTGGTAGCAAGCGGAAACAGCATGTCCCGTACTTCAGCAAATATTTCAGCCAGCCAGAACCTGCTGTAATGTAGTTCAAGACTCCTTGCTTCTACTTTGGAGAGATCAAGGATTTCGTTAATCAGATTAAGAAGGTGTTTTCCGCTGCCTGAGATATTACTGACAGCCTTGAGCTGCCTTGAGTTAAGTTCTCCGTAAACCTTTTCGTATAGCAAATCAGAGAACCCTATTATTGAGTTAAGAGGGGTTCTCAATTCGTGACTCATATTGGCAAGGAACTCACTCTTTGTATGGTTTGCAATCTCAGCTTCCTGTTTTGCGCGGAAGAGCTGGATTTCATATTTCTTCCGTTCCGTTATTTCCACTCCGGTTTCCAGGACTGCAATAGGGTTTCCGGTTTCATCGCATAAGGGCTTTGACCTGAGAAGCCAGGTTTTTCCTTCCGGAGTGGTAAATTCCTGACTGCTCCAGCTGAGAGTCTGGAGTTTCTGGGATACCTTATTTTCTTTATCCGTAGCCTGAATGCTGTTAGATGCCGGTTCTCTGTATTCGCCGGTTAAAAGGCTCTGGTTTTTAAGGGCAGCCCTGTTTGCCCAGCGGACTTTAAAATCCGGATCTCTCAGAACCACTATCTCTTCGAGGGAATCAAGAATAAACTTTTTCTCATATTCCCTTGCCTTAAGCTCCTGCTCAGCAAGCCTGATGCTTGAAAGCATTTCATTGATACCCTTTGAAAGCCTGTAAATCTCGTCATTTCCTTCCATCTCCAGCCGCTTTGAGGTATCTTTATCTCTTTTTACTTTGCCAAGAAAGCTGTCAATGGTAATTAACCTTGAAACCAGAAGACGGTCTAGACTGAATTTGGTTGCAGTTCCTATGGCAATTCCGCTGATCAGTAGAAAAACATAGATATAATTCAGGATGTTCTTGCCCTGCGCATATAGTTCACGGGGATAATCAGCTCTCATAAGAGCTACAGGTTCTCCGGTTGTATTTCTTAATGCAAAATATCCGGCTACTCTTTCTTCTCCAAGTATTTTAAAAACGCTACCTTTTGTTTTTGCAGCTTCATCAAATTTTTCTTGAAAGTCAGGTGGCATTTCCTCGTTTAAAGTGCAGAGTTTAAGAGAAGTATTGGTACGCTTTTCAAGAGAAGAGATGTAAGGACTGTCAATATATTTTCCGAGGATAAGAGTCCCATCATAGGGGCCTTTGCCGATACCTTTAAGAATCGGCCGGCAAACAACAAGCATGGGTCCATTATCAAGAAGGATGACCCCATGTATATAATCGGTATCATTATGGGCTACAAGAGCCCCATTATTAATCCCTTCAAGAATCCCTTCAGGAACCGGAACATCTGTCTTATTTATGAGGTCAGCTGAAAGTTTATGGATTGTGTTCCCATCTTTGTTTACAAAAAGCATGACATTCAGGTCAAGGCTATATAGAGTCCCTTCGTCAAGGTTCGAGTCTATATATTGAGGACTGACTGTGTTCACGAATTCATAAGTATCATCCCACCAGGCCCAATCCCTTGCTGTTCTATCAATAGACAAAGTTTCTGAGGCTATTGCCTGTTCGATTTTTCCGGTATTTTTAATAGTGTCGCGGGCTTCGAGATCGGAGAAACTTGCCAGCAGAATGCTATGGGATGCAACAATTAAAAGTACAGTAAATAGAGCAAACATCGAGAAAACAACTATCATTATTTTCTTACTGACATCCATTACATCACCAACAAATTGCCGGAAGTAAAAACCCAAACCTGTAACCTGGTATCATAATAATTCGCCTGTAAAAGCTGGAATGCAGATCTCTGTTTTTAAATAAAATCAAAAAATATATAAAGGTTGCTAATTCATCAATTTTTTCTGTAAAACAGTTACATGTTGGAAACCAGTAAATAATTATTTACTTTAGAAAAATAAAAAAATACATTTTATTCTATTTCAGATGTATTTAATAAACCCTCTTTCATTTTAATAGCGTCAAATTATTAATCGCATTTGCCCTGACTGCAGGGTTTTTTGTAGATAAATATAATTTGAATTTTAATATGAGAGATTTTACAGAGAGTTAGAAAGCAGGGCAGAATTTATAGAAATAAATTTCTCAATTCTTTAAACTCCTGTATACAATTCTAAAGGTGTAAACCGCACCTACTTTTTTATATTATTTGAATTAATTGATGCGAAGCGTATATTAAAATTTTCTTACTGATTTCCTGAGTTTTCTTCAGGTTATAAAGTCTATATATGAAATTTTTAAATCTTTGTGTTTTTGATTAAAAAAAGTTGCGTTAGAGAAGAATTTTTTCATTCTAAATTTATTATGATGGGACTATACATCTTTTAATATTATTTCCTATGATCTGATATGTTAATCATTTAAAATTTATGACAAAAAATGAGATTTTAAGGCATAAACGTAAATATATCTTAAAAAAAATATAACCAATATCCCAGTTTAACAGAATTGAGGTTTTTAGATTGATACTCAAGAAAATACCCATGAACATGTATGAGAATTTTCATAAGAAATTTAGTGGAAGTAATCAGAATACTTTTAATGTCTGCAGCGAATGCGGAGGTGCCTGCGAGCATAATAAAATAGGGACCCTGCTGCCTGGAGAAAAAGAGTATATGGCAAAGAAAATGGGTATGAGCGTTTCTGAATTCAAACTGAGGTACCTGGATGTTTTAAAAATGGATGATGGCACTATTATTCATGTATTAAAACTTGGGGAATTATGTCCTTTTTTGAACAGAAAAACCGAAGTGTGTGAGTGCATGGACTTTAAACCTCTTATCTGCAAAATTTATCCTGTTGTTTTTACAGTAAAGAAAGGGAAAGTGAATTTTACATTAGATAACTGGTGCCAGCTATCAAAAAAAGAAGTTTGCAGGAACTATTTCAAATCTGCAATCCCGCTTTTATCCCGTCTTCCCATTCCTGTTGAGTGGTTCAGGTATGTGGTAAGTTATGATGATCTCTGTTTTGACTACGAACAGATAAAAGAATCCAGGAAAGGAAAAAATCAGTACGCAGCTTTCACCCTGAGAGAGCTTTTAAGTTTCCAGATAGACAAGGTTGCACGCTATAAGATAGAAGCATACAGAGCAGAAAGAAACAGGGTGGAGATGTATGAAATTAAAGCTACACCCTCATTTTTCGATTATTGCCAGGAAATTGAAGAGTCTACCTTTTAATTTAAGTTGAGAAAAAAATATTTGTTCTTTAAAAAAGCTCTCACCAGCTTTTACTCCCATTTTTTCCTTTAATAATTCGGGTCTTCGTCTTTCTTTGTGTCTGCAGGCAGATTTTATCCATTGTTACCAGCTTTTTTGCTATCTCTACGTATCGGAATAGTAAAGGCAAAGGTACTTCCTTCTTCTACTTTGCTGTCGAACCAGACATAACCCCCATGAAGGACGACAATTTGCTTAACCAGTGAAAGACCAAGCCCTGTACCCTGAAACTTTTTTGAAGAAAATGAGTCAACCTGGCTAAAGGGCCTGAAAAGTTTGCACTGGTCTTCGGGTTTGATTCCAATCCCATTATCCTTAACGGTTATTTCTACAAGGTTCCCTTTCTTTTCTGCTTTTACTTTTACAAGCCCGTTTTCATGTGAGAACTTTATTGCATTATCTACAAGATTGTACATTACCTGAACGAATCTGGCTTCATCGGCACAAATGGTAGTAAGGTCATCATCAATCTCGATGTTAATCTCAACGTGTTTTTTATCTGCAATAGGAGACAGCAAATTTTTTATTGTATTAAGTTTGCCAGCAAGGTCGAACTCCTTGTAATTGAGCTCGAGCTTTCCGGCTTCAATTTTAGAAAGATCCAGAATATCATTTATCAAGCTAAGGAGATGCTTTCCACTCCTGGAAATATTCCCTACGGCTTTAACCTGCTTCTCGTTAAGGTCTCCATAAATTCTTTCATATAGAAGATCGGAAAACCCTATTATTGAGTTAAGAGGAGTCCTGAGCTCGTGGCTCATATTTGCAAGAAACTCGCTCTTGGTGCGGTTCGCAACCTCTGCTACCTGCTTCTCGTGAAGTAATCTCTCAGCTTCTTTTCTTTCGGTGATATCCCACCATGTCTGGAGAATCCCTATAATTTTTCCTTTCTCATCAGGCACAGGAATTGCCTGAATAAACCAGACCTTTCCGTCCTCTGTGACAAATTCTCCTGATTTCTTCTCTCCTGTAGAAAATATCCTGCCAATCTGCAGGCACTCAACTAAAGGTCCGTTTATACCCGGAGCGGACGTGAGGCAAACTCCCATTGCCTCTTTAAGGTCTATTTTCATGTATTCAAGTGCAGCTTTGTTTGCCCAGATAATTTTGAGTTCCGGGTCCACGAAAACTGCCAGTTCATTGAGTGAGTCAAGCAAAACTTTCTTTTCGCGTGCCTGTGCCTTTAATTCCTGCTCCGCCACATAAATGTCATTCAGCATCCCGTTTATTTCCCTTGAGAGGCGGTATAGCTCATCATTGTCTTCCAGTGTCAACCTTTTGGAAAGGTCTTTTTCCGACCTTACCCTGGTAACAAAATCATCAATTTGTATTAATCTTGAAATGAATAATTTATCAAGCACGAATTTTACTCCGATCCCGGTCATAAGTCCGGTCAGAATCAGGAAAAAATACATGTAATTAAGGGTTTTTTCGCCGTGCGAATATAGTTCCCTTTGAAAATCTGCCCTGATAATCAAAGAAAGCTCATTATTTATATCTTTCAAACCGAAATAACCTGCTATCTGGCTATCATTTAATGGTTCAACTATAATTTTATCAGGGTTTACTGAAATATTGTCAACTCTAGCAAGAAAATCCTCTGGCATTTCTTCATCTGCCCTGCACATTATAAGAGAAGAACGCGTAGCTTTCTTAAAAGAATTTAACAAATCATCGTCAAAATATCTTCCAAAAATAAGAGTACCTTTTGAAGGCCCTTCATAGTTTGTTGTGAGAATAGGATGGCATGCAATAAACATGGGGTCTTCATCGAGTAAAACAAAACCGCTTTTAGAGTCATCTTCCCCTTCTGTAAGAAGACTTCCGTCATCTATCATTTCAAGCAGTTTCCCGGGGACGGGTGCTTCTGTTGCGTTATGAGTATATACGGATTTTACATAAACAACTTCTCCCGAGCTATTAACGAAAACCATAATGTTAACATTAATTCCGGCAAGTGTTTGATTTGCGAGGTCTACATCTATGTATTCCTGATTTTTGTCGTCAATGAACCGATAGGTATCGTCCCAGCAAGCCCAGTCCTGAACAATATAATCAAGATAGCCCTGTTCTGTAGCAACAGCATTTTGCACTCGTTCTACATTCTCTAATGTATCTACATGTTCAAGCTCCAAAAAATTGGAAAGCTGCATATTATGAGTAAATGTAAATGAAGCTGTAAGAATTGTAAAAATTAAGAGGGTTATTATAAGTACCTTTTTGCTAATATCTATTGTTATACCCCCAGCAGCTTGAAAGAAAGAGGAGCTTGAAGGTTAATATATTATTTAATATTAAAAGAGTAGATACTATATAAGAGTTAGTAAACACATTCAATAAATTCAAAGAAATATATCTTTAACTTATTTTATTTAATTAACAAATTTCAGAAAATAAATGTGAATGAACTTAAATATTAAATATTAAAAACTTAAGTTTTATTTTTTGACCATTTTTAGACTGGCCTTATAATTTTTAAGAGCTTTTATTTCACGGTTTCCTGACAATTTTTTTTCTTGCAGCAAAATAAGAATATTCCGCAATTTCAGCGCCTCCTTTCATGCCCGTAATTTCCATGCCAAAGGTACGGGCAAACTCCTGGACGTTTTCATGAAAATCAGGTTCGTAAGATAGTCCTGTTTCTATTTTTACAGCCAGGCAATACCTCGGGTTTCTTAAATACCTGTGGTTCAAATCCCTGTTTCCGGACTCTATTTCGAATTTTTTCCAGCTCGAAGCCCACATAGGAGTCAGATAAATAGTACCTTTGCCCCTGCATGCAAGCATGGCTTCGGCATAAGCATCGTTTCCTCCAAGGGCTGCACTGATACAATCCTCAACAATTTCTCCGGATCTGTCTTTTAGAAAAAAAAGAGGACATTTCATGTCTGTAAAATCTTTTTCCAGATCCCCAAGTACATGACCGCAGGTTCCATAAAAAATAAGGATTCCATCTGAGAATACAGCCATTTCCCGGATACTTTTGTAGACTTCGGATTTCAACAGTTCAAGATCAGTATGAAGACCCAGCCTGAGCAGGTTCACAACTACATCTATTCTCTCTTCTGCTTCCGATTCGATTTTCTGGAACATCTTTTCAATGAACGGAAACTTCTTAAGGGACTTTGACACTTGCAAATAAGGATCGAATCCAGTTTTAAGGAGTACTGGAACCCTATCCAGAGGAGCTGTTCGTGGAATGCTGTTTCCGGATCTGAGTTTGCGGAGCAGCCCAGAAATATTCCTGTTCTCCACAACTATTAGCTGTTTGATATTACGGTCCCTTGAAAGCACATGTGCAAGCTCATCTTCGAGCATCCCGCAGGCAATAATACTTAGAACAGGCATGTGATACCAGGTCTTTCATGCTTACATTTATAGTTTCAGTTTTGAAGGGTATCCGAAAAATTTAAAAAATAAATTAATGCAAAGTGCTGAATGAAAGCAACAGCTAGGTAAGAGGAGATGGCAGGAATACTTTAACAAAATAAATAGCTATGAACAGGTAATTTTGAGCCCATCCTCAATCTATTCTGCAGTGAATTATTTCTTTACTCATTTTTTAGTCTAGCCGGAATCTGTTTATCAGGAGTAACTCCGTAATATTTTGTTCTTGCAGCTCCCCAGATACAGCCGTTTTTCCCGAAGATCTTCAGTTCAAGATTCTGGATGGATTTGCAGACACTATTGCCTGCTCTTGCACCTTTACAGACAATACAGAGTTTTTCACAAAAAATTGGAGGTTTCCCCCGGGGTTTTCCTTTATTCTTAACCATTTCCTCACTCCGGATTGTTGCATTCAGTATATGCATCTATACATTTCAGAGATTTACTTCTTTCTGAGAATTACTTATTTACCTGCTGATTTATTATGAATATTTAGACCGGGACAGATTGATTGGTTTCACAGGAGTTTCTTTCCGGCTGCAGGACCAGGAGCGCACTGGAATACTTCGGTTATCGCAACTTCTATGAGAGTTTTTGCAGGAAGACCTGGTTTTGCAGCGTTTACGATTGATTTCATCTTATCAAATTTCTCGCCCGAACTGATAAGTGTGGATTTTCCTTTTATCTGGAAGCAGCCGCCTGTTTCAGGACCCCATACATAGATTGCAACGTTTGGGTTTTCTTTCAGGTTTGCAAGGGATTTGACCATGAAATTGTCTGCTATCCAGATAGTTTCTTCATCTACAAGCTGGCAGAAACCTATGGGTACTACGTTAGGAACTCCTTCTTTTGAAGCCGTTGCAACAGGAAAGATCTTTACTTTCGAAAAAGCGGTTTTCATCTCTTCACTTAACTTTACCATAATATTTCACCATCAGGATGATTTGCAGTATAAATTTATATAGTTAAGCGTTAGAATTCTGTACCAGATAGATTATTTGTGTACTTTAATAACCTTTCAGAGCCAAAAAGTAATAAAAAATGTTATTTGCTCAGATCAGGAGAAGAATTTATGGTCAGTGATATCAGGAGTATGGGAGAAGAAATACTGAAAAGAATCGGATCAGGAGCCGGATTTAAAAACGAAAAGGTTATTTACTGGAAAAACTGGCTCCAATTGTACAATTTTCATCCGGAATGCGTAGATGACCCCTATGCCTGGCTTACAGATATACTTGCTTTGAAATCCGTAGATTCGGGGAATTACGGGGTTGGGAGTATAATAACAGACGCAGATGGAGAAATTGTAACTCTTGGGCATAACCTTATGTATTCCCCTTCTTTTCGAAGTGACCGGCACGCGGAAATGGTAGCATTAAATGATTTTGAAGAAAAAAATCCGCAAATTGTAACTTTGAAGAGTTATACGCTTTATACATCTCTTGAGTCATGCCCTATGTGTCTTATAAGGCTAATTTCTGCAGGTATTGGCAGGGTATTATATGTTTCTTCCGATCCGATAGGAGGAATGTCAGATTCGATAAATCTCATGCCTGCCCTGTGGAGGGAGCTTTCTGAGCCACAGGTTTTTTCAAAAGCCCGCTGTTCAATGGATCTCTCAAATGCTGCAACAGAAATTATGCTTATCAATGCAGATGAACTGCTTGATATTCTGAGAAAACGCCGCTTATAGTACTCATGCATTTATAAAATAACCGGATTTAAAATAATAGATTTAAAATATCGGATTAAAAACAACCAGATTTAAAATATCGGATTAAAACAACCAGATTTAAAATAAACCAGAGCATAATGTTTACGTCAGGGTTTTTCAGATTTTCGGGATAAAGCCCTGATAAAATTACTGAAGAGAGAAGTATGGCTATTCCTTTAAAATAAAAGAGTCTTTCATGTAACTTATGCAGTAACTTTACCGGAGCTGCCGGAGCTGTTTTAATGAATGAGCCGTTCAACGAATTAATCTGCGGATATAATCTGCAAATGAGAAGATTTCGGTTTGTTCGAAAAAACTTCCAGGCTATAGTTTACTATACAAAAACGCAAACATACGAATCATGTTTTTTGAACATACCTGACAGATTTATTAATAGAAACTATTTTTAAACAGATATTTTTTTAAAAAGACATTTTCTCTCAAAAACAGATAAGGTTAAATAAAAAGAGCATATAATGTGATATGAAAAATAGATCATAAAGTATATCTTTTAATTGTAAGTGGGGGAAGAAGTATTAAGAAACTTGGAATTCTCATAGTGTTACTTATAGCAGGAATGCTTTTCGTTTCCGGCTGTGCTGAAGATACTCAGGAAGAAACAGGTACCGAAGAAGGAGTGACTCCTGTTGAAGAGGCTGCCGTAACAGAAGTTGAAGAAGAACCTTCTGGTGAAGATGCAGGTGAAGGAGCCATACCCGGTCAGGAGGAAGAATCTCCTGTTGGAGGAGAAGAGGGAATAATCCCGGGTGAAGAAGAGCCGGGGCTTGGAGAAAATGAAACTGCTGAAGGAGGCAATCAGACAATAGTTGGCGCTGCAGAGTCTGCAGGTTACACTACATTTGCTTCAGTCGTGAGGGATGCAGGTCTTGAAGACACCCTGAACCAGGGAACGTACACTGTTTTTGCACCTACCAATGAAGCCTTTGATGCCCTTCCTGAAGGCACGCTTGAAGATCTCAGTGAGGAAGAGCTGACTGAAGTGCTGACATACCATGTTGTTGAGGGAGAGTACATGGCTTCTGATCTTGAAAGTGGGCAGACGCTTACTACTGTGCAGACAGGTACGCTCCCTGTGAGTATTACAGATAATGAAGTAACCATTGGAACCGCAAATGTTGTCGAACCTGACATAATCGCAAACAATGGTATTATCCACGGAATAGATGAAGTGCTGCTTCCACCGGCACTGTAAAAGCAGGCTTTGCTTCTGCTTTTTAATTTCTACTTTTTTAATTTTTATTTTTGATTTTATTACAACGGGAGCGCAGAGGGTCACGAATACCCCTATCTTTAGGTAGGGGATGAAGTGAACCCTCGCCTCTTCGTTTTTCTCTTTGAATATCTAAACCATAGTTTCCTTGTATAGAGATAGTAAATTGGACCGGAAACCGAGGTTAAAATTTCAATCACTTATGTTCATGAAACCTCTTTAAAGGATACTTAATCATCTTTCCTAAGTAACCGGGCGGGCGGCCCGAAGCATACCCCATCCTTTAGGGTGGGGTGGCCGCCCGCAATTTGATTTTTAATTTTCATTTTTGATTTTTATTTTTTATTTTTACTTAGTTTATCTTGCTTTACCTTTGAAGGCATCTCTATTTTCAGGATCATTTCTATTTTTAAGATTAATACAAAGGTATCGCAGTTACGGATTATAGGCCGTTAAAAATTAAAAAGTGAAAATTAAAGGCAAAAAGGCTCAAAAAATTAGAAATTAGGAATTAGTAATTAGAAATTATGAATTAGTAATTAGAATTAGAAATTAAAAATTATAATTTAAAATGGCTCCTTAAGGAGAATATTAATAAAAAATTATTCAGGCATCTTTTTAGGGAGTCTGTCAGGTCAGTAGGTTATATTGTCCCTGTGCCCGAATTCAATGCTATAATCCAGATAATATACCGTCTCGGGCTCTATCTTTATCATGATTGTATCCGGATCAGGTGGCAAGTCTGCAATAACAGGGAATTTGGCTGCCATAATCTCTCCAACTTCCCGCATTTCATTCTCATCGGCAACTATTGATGCTTTGCCTTCGACCTGAAGAGCCTGCATATTAAACCAATCAGGATCGTCCTCGTCTACAGTAAACGCTACCTGTGGATTTTGCATAATATTCTGGACCTTTCGGGTGTTTTTATTGGTTGCCAGATACACGATTTCACTCTCTGAGACATAAGCCATTGTATGAGCCATTGGCCTGCCCTCAGGGCTTATTGTTGCCAGGTTCAGATAATAATGATTTGCAAGGTATTCACAAATCTTACTTTTAAGTCCTTTTGTCATATTCCCCACCAGATATTATTAACCTTAATTTTATCCAGTCAGACCTGATCCATGAGGATTTTTACTCTATCTTTTCAGGATCTTACTTTTCCAGGATATCTTTCAATGATGTAAAGGGAAAAATTCACCAAGAATTCACTGATATTTGAAATTCTTTCCCCATACAAGTTATGAGACAAAATTTATAAATTTTACTTATAAAATGCTGGATCTCCAGATAAAACAGGATCGGGAAAGAAAATCTTTTGCGGGACACATTCAATGCCACAAACATTTAATTGCGTCCCAAATAAAAAACATAGAAAAAAGCTCGGTAAAGAACTATTAAATTAAAAAGATGAAAGTATCAGGATTTCCTCTTTTTTACGCACTCCTTAAGTTTTTCTTCAAGCCTTATCCGGGAAATGAAAACACCGAACTGGGTTGCAATGGTTTCGATGACAGTACGCACACTGTCAGAGAGCTCATACTCCATCTTTGAGGCAAGATAAAAAGCAGCAATAACCTTTTTTCCGTATTTTACAGGTATTATTGCCGTAGCTCTAAGATTTTCCTGCCTGAGCACATCGTCTCTGGAAGTGAGAAGAAGGTCTATATGCTGCTTGTAGACAGGCTGCCCTATCATGACAAGCTTGGCATTTGGAGAATTCACACTATAATACGAAGCGTTCTCAATAAATGTAGAAGAAAGACCACGGTGGATAGCGAGATTCAGATCTCCGGTTTCTTCATCAACCAGATAGATGCCACCGGCATTAATCTCATCTATCTGAAGGCACGAATCGAGCAGGCGATCAAGTGTTTCGTCCAGGTAATTCGAAGTGCTCAGCGCAATCCCAAGGTCCCTCTGGATATAAAGCAGCTTCTCTTTTTGTTTTCTTTCTGTGATATCCAGAATTATGCCTTTAAGATATTTTACGACCCCATTTTCATCGGCTTCGATAAATGTCCTTTCTTCAACCCAGCGTATTTCCCCGGATTTTGTCACTATGCGGTATTCCTGAGAAAAATCAACATAATCTTCCTCTATCCTTCTGGAGAGTTCTCGTTCGACCCTTTCAAAGTCATCAGAGTGAACAATATTTCCGTAAAGAACTTTTCCTGAAGTGAACTCTTCTACAGCGTACCCAAAATGCTTTACATTCTCAGAGACAAAGTCAGCAGGCCAGTACTTCTCTGGGCGCCATAAAAAAACAGTAACCGGAACTTTATTAATAACAGAGATCAGCTCTTTTGCCATCTCAAGTGCATTGCACAAAGCCATCTCGTTGAGGTATTTGCAGGGTTTCTGCCTGCCATTTCCGTTTTTAGCCGAACCTGAAGCCGCTTTAGCCATTTTACTCTCCGTACAAAAACCTTTTACAGGAAGCTATGAAAAAGTTCTGCGTATTTAATCTTTTTGCTACAATAACATAGAAAAGCGTTATAATTAAAAAAGATTGTGATTTGAACCTGAAAAGATATCATGATGCGGAGACAGAATAGTATTCGAATGTAAAAGTATCCATCATCGTTAAATTTGAGAAAAAAGTCCAGACCCAGGGAAAAATATATATATTTAATTTGAATCCATAAAATTATGAAGATAACAAAATAAAGAAGAAAGTATAAAAAAGGACTAATCCGGATTTACTTTTTCAGCCTCATACTGCCAGTATCCATTATTACCTTATTCCCCTGACAGCCCCATTCTTTAAAAATTCTCTTATTCTATAATAATTGTCTTCCAATTAAAAGAATAGTCCATGCGTTGTCCTGCCAGGTTACCACAGGCTTCTTCCTGTGCCTCTGAAATGGGTATTTTTATGAAGCCCGGCTTGCAAAGTTAACATGGATGTAGAATTTTATATCATTGAAAACGCCTTTATAAATATTATTAGAGAATGTTTTTAATGTTTACAGACATAACCCAATAAAAGATAAAGAAGCAGGGGTTTAAGGATATGCAAGATGGTCTCCAGGGAGTATTAAAAGGTCAGAAGATAGCTTATTTTTCAATGGAAATTGGACTTCGAAATGAAATCCCAACATATGCAGGAGGGCTTGGGGTGCTCGCAGGCGATACTATCCGCTCGGCAGCAGACCTCAAAATCCCGCTTGTAGCAGTTACTCTGATCAGTAATAAAGGATATTTCAGGCAAAAGCTTGATACCTTCGGTACACAGACAGAGCTAACCGAAGAGTGGGATCCTTCAAATTTGATGACACGGCTACAGCAGGAAGTAAGCGTTAAAATCCAGGACAGAGAGGTTAAAGTCCATGCATGGCACTATGACTGCGAAAGCCTGACCGGAGGCTGCATACCTATTATTTTTCTCGATACCAGCGTAGAAGGAAACTCTGCTGAAGACCGCAGGATAACGGATTATCTTTACGGGGGTGACCAGGCTTACAGGCTCAAGCAGGAAATAGTGCTCGGGATAGGGGGAGTACGCATGCTTGAAGCGCTTGGTTTTAAGGTTAGAAAGTACCATATGAACGAAGGACATTCAAGCCTGCTTGCTCTTGAGCTTTTAAAAAGGAATGGAAAAGAATGTGACAAAGTAAAAGAGTTATGCATTTTTACCACCCATACTCCTGTAGAAGCCGGGCATGATAAGTTTGATTACGGACTTGTCAAAGACCTGATTCGGGATGAAAATGATGTGGATATCCTTAGAAATTTTGGTGGGACTGACCGCTTTAATACAAGCCTTTTTGCACTCAACCTGTCCAACTATGTTAATGGTGTAACAAAAAGGCATAGTCGAGTATCATGCGAACTCTTTCCGGGGTATTCAATTCAGGCAATAACAAACGGTGTTCACTCCTATACCTGGACCTGCCAGTACTTCAGGCATCTTTTTGACCGTTACCTGCCTGGCTGGGCAAATGAACCCGAACTCCTGGTAAGGGTAGGAGGAATCCCGGATGACAAGATCTGGGAAGCACGCAGAAATGCAAAAAAAGACCTTATAGATGAGGTGAATGAAAGGACAGGGGCAGGCATGGATTATGAGACATTCACCATAGGTTTTGCGCGGCGTATGACAGCTTATAAAAGGGCGACTTTAATCCTTTCAGATATTGAAAGGCTCAGAAAAATAAACCGGAGAGGAAAAATTCAGCTTATTTTTGCAGGTAAAGCACATCCCCGTGACGAAGCCGGAAAACAGCTTATAAGAGATATTTTCAAAGGTATAGAAGCACTCCGGGACGAAATCAAGATAGTCTTCCTGGAAAATTACGATATGGACCTGGCTGCAAAATTGGTCTCAGGTGTTGACCTCTGGCTGAACACACCAACTCGCCCTTATGAAGCCTCGGGTACCAGCGGCATGAAAGCTGCCCATAATGGAGTCGTAAACTTCAGCGTACTTGACGGATGGTGGATTGAAGGCTGGATTGAAGGGGTTACCGGCTGGTCGATAGGTCCCCAGCCAGAAGAACACCTTACAGGAGAAGAGGCAAGGCTTGCTGAGATTAATGACCTCTACAACAAACTCTACTACATTATCATCCCTATGTATTACGAGCGCAAAGACGAATGGTTGAAACTGATGAACAACTCGATAGGAATGATTGCCTATTATTTCAACAGTCACAGGATGATGCGGCGTTATGTTACGCACGCATATCTGTAACTCAGGAAAACTTAACTTTCCTGAAGTAAGTTAACTTTGCCTGGAAGAAAGAAATCTGTACCCGCTGTCAGCGTCAAAAATAATTCATTTGCCCGTAGCCATTTCGAATATTCAGGAAGAAAATATGAAAACTTAAATGAAAACTTAAATGAAAACTTATTCCTTCCCTGCTTCCAGCCTTTTAATCTTCTCACGGGCACTTTCAGCTTTTATTTTAATACCTTTTCCTTCCCACAGGCTGGCTGCAATCTTAAATGCATTTTCTGCTCCTTTCAGGTTACCAAGTTTCAGGAATACGTTTCCTTTTTCATACCATGCTTCGGCAAAATCAGGTTTAATACGGGTTGCCTTTTCAAAGGCATGCAGGGCTTCCCTGTCTGAACCGGCTTTAAAAAGGACTTTTCCTCTTAACTGCCAGGCTTCGGCATTTTCGGGTTTTATCTCAAGGGCTTTTTTAAAAGCCTGCACAGCTTTTTCCTGCTCTCCGAGCCTGAGATGGATTTTGCCCAATTCGAACAGGGCATCCGGATCGCCAGGGTTTTTCTTCAGGGCTTTTTCAGATTCTTCAAGCCTTTCCTCGCACAGGTTTATTCTGGCAAGCACTGCATCCTTGCCTTCCCAGGCGTTTTTCTGCACAGGGTTCAGGGAGATGGATTTTTCAAAAGCCTCAAGAGCGTCCCTGAAACGCTCAAGTTTCGTAAGGATAAATCCCAGGTTAGTCCATAGTCCTGCATTCTCTGGATTGATTTCCAGAGCTCTCTCAAACGTGTCAAGGGCTCCTTCATAACGCTTCAGTTTCAACAGGGAATTCCCTTTATGGAACAGGGCTGCAAAGTCCTCTGGATCTTCTTCAAGCACACGGTCAAAAGCCTGGAGAGCAAGCCTCAGTCTTCCCTGTCTGTAAAGAGTCACTCCTTCATCGTAGAGAGACTTTGTTCCCGTAATTTTAGGGCTATTTTCTCCTGCTTCTTCGCTTTCAATCTTATCTTTCTCAAGCCCGGTTTCAGAGAGGTATCTGAACTCTGTCGAGTCTTCCTGATCAGGCCTGGAATCTAGATATGTAAATTCCTCTTTTGGCACAAAGGACTTGCAGATCCAGCCTGGCTCAGCCTTTCTGTTTGTAATGACACAGTAACCGTTCACGTATTTTGAACAAACTCCACAGCAGTAGATATGCCTTTCAAGCCGGTGCCTTATCTGATCAAGATCAGTAGTAACCAGTCCCTGGTTCATCCTGGTTTTGAAGGTTTCATACGGGATGTTCTTTATTTTAATATAGACTGTCGAAGGAGCTGGAGGGTCCCATTCGTAGGACTTCTCAGTTTGCTTTTTGTGGTTCATAGTCATTGTAGATTATTTGTGAAATCCTGTTTTTTCGAAGTTCAATTTCTATCGTAATCAGTACTTTACAAAAAGTCAGCCTTTAGAAATGTATTGTTCAGGACATTTTAGAGCCTGAGAATATAAGTCTTTTCAAACCAGGTCTTTTCAAACCCGCAATTATTTTTACCTCCAATTCTTAGCTTTAAATTTTCAAATTTCCAGGATAAAATATGTGGGCAAAAAATGCACAAAAGTATGCAAGAAATACTAAAAATAATTAATAAAAAGAATTAACCGGATATCATCCGGTTATTAACTTAAAAAACCTTGCATCAAAAATGGAAATAAGTTATGCAGTAGAAGTATTTCCAGTTTCCTCACCTTCAGCTTCTGTGCCGGAGACAGGCTTATAACTGAAAGTCCACCAGCCGCTCTTAGCGCCTTCCTCGCCTTCGGGACCTACAGCCCACACCCTCCAGCGGTACCTGTCTGCGCCCTCTGCAAACTTAAAGGAGTAACTGGTTCTTGATATCCCTGAGACCGCATCGGACCCTGAAGATGCCGGAAGCCACTGGCCTGTGCTTGAATCATAAGAGCCGATTTCTACCGTGTAACTTGCAGCGCCTGAAACAGCTTTCCATTTAAGTGCAGCCTGTGCAGCAGAGCTGTCGAATTCCTCTCCGCTTACCGGGGAAACCTGCTCTGGAGCGGTAAGAACAACAGGAGAGGTTGACGCTGGAGGCTCTTCCACATATACAACCTTGGTAGCACTGACGCTTCCTGCGCTGTTTGAAGCTGTCAGCCTGTAAGTTGTGGTTTCTTCGGGGAATACGCGCTGGCTGCCTGTAAGGCTTACAGCCCCTATTCCCGGATCTATAGAAATTTCCGTAGCATCGGAGACACTCCAGGTTAAGTTAGAACTCTCTCCTTTTGCGATAACATCATTGTCCGCATTGAAAGAGATGATAGAAGGCAATTCTCCTGAAGCCGGATCCTCTGATGCTAAGTCCTTTGATGCTGATTCTTCTTCCCTGGTAGGCAGATCCTCGGCCTGAGGCGAAGTTTTCTCTTCCTCAGGTGTCACATTTTCTTGAGGAGGCAGAGGGTTTTCTTTGACAGTAACCGTGCAATAAGCCACATCTTCTTTATCACCGTTTGAAGCCGTAAGCTTATATGAAGTGGTAGCCGAGGGAGATACATCCAGTGTCCCGGCAGGCTCTACAGTTCCTATGTCAGGCTCTATAGTAACGTTTGAAACACCGGAAACATGCCAGTCAAGGACAGCACTTTCTCCTGGCTTTATAGAGTCCGGGCTAGCATCAAAAGAACTGATTAGCATATCCTCTTTTTCAACCGTAACCGTACACATGGCTACTTTTTCTTTTCCGCCTCCTGAAGCTACCAATTTATATGTCGTTGTTTCGGAAGGAGATACTGACAATGTCCCGCTTGAGTTTACAGATCCCAGGCCAGGCTCCATGGTGACGTTATCTGCACCTGAAATATCCCAGCTTAAAATGGAAACTTCTCCTGGTTCGATAATTTCAGGGCTTGCATCAAAAGAATTAATTCCTACGGCTGATGCAGGGAACAGGACTTTGAGAGCAATGGCTATACTCAGGATGGTACCAAGTAATTTTATGGCTTCTGGCAATGATTTCCATAAAGCCCTAACATTGTCCAGTATTGATTTTTTATTATCCTTCTCATCCATAAAGAGACTCCGAAAACCTGAAAATAAGCATAGAGCCGTGAGTTATCACCGAAAAAGAAATCATCTTGAAGAAAAAATCGGCTTTAGAGCTTCATTCAAGAGAGTGTTTATTGAAATCTCACGCCTAATTCTGGTTCGTATTAATTTTCAAATTGGAAACTCAGCATTTTTTTTCAAGAATATAACTGGCACCTGACTGATTTTTTTCGAGATATAACTGACATCTGACTGAAGCTTATACTATACAGGTTCTTGATTTTTCATTTTTCAAGCTGAAGCAAAGATTATAACAGTGGTTTAATATTATCACATATATTAATCTTAGCTTATAAATTGAAAGAAATAAAAAGAGTCTTCTGGACGAACAGGAAGTTAATAAATAAGGAAGTAAAGTGTTACTGGATTAGCTTTTATATTGTTTTTCATACCGGTTACGCTAAAAATATGGTTGAGTGTTTAATGAGTTTATGCCTCTAATATTTAAATCCATACTCACCAATATAATAACAATACAGGAAAGTCGGTAAGGGAGGCAGAATTATGAGCTACAAAAGAACACATGGAGTTCCAGCCCTATTCTCTTTTTTTATTCCTGGTCTGGGTCAACTTGTAAAAGGGCATGTATTAAAGGCTGTGGGAATATGGGCAGCCTTGCTTTTAAGTGCATTCATGAGTGTTATCGGAATTGGATTTTTGATTGGATTTGTCGTCTGGATCGCACAGATTTATGACGCATACAACGCCTGAATGAGAATTCTGGCCAGTCATACTTTTGCTTCACTCCTGAATCGTGCACCTTTCAGTTGTGATTCGAGAGTATGCACTCGCCAAAGCAGTAAATTTAATTTATTGATGTTAGCAGCAAACATTGCTCAAGAGGGTTGATTTACAGATCTCTCAATCCATGCAACTTCATTCGCTTTACCAAGTATGTCACTTTTCCATTCAGGCTTCTCTTTTCCTCTCTTTTACAGAGCCGCCAGGCAAGCTGGCGGAGGTCCCATGATAAATTGGATTAAAACGAGACAGTTTAAAAGTAGCCATCAAAAAATAAGTTAAGTGAAAAGGGTTAAGGGAATTTTGGGATTCTCATCCGTTTTCAAGTTCTTTCAACTCTTTGATCCTCGATTCCACCACTCCTGTAGCATTTTCAAAGAGCTGCCTGTTTATTTCGATCCCGAAATATCTTTTAAGTTTTTCTTCAGGGATCATGGTAGAACCTGCAGAGAGATAAGCGATGTAGTTTTTATTGAAGGTTTCCGGCTTTTCTTTGTATTGTTTGAAGAGAGCGAGAGTTATTGCTTTTGAAATTGCGTAATTGAAAGTATAGTAGTTATGTGTTAGGTAAATGTGGTTGATGTAGGTCCATTCAGCGGAATCTTCCGGATAATATTCAACGGATTCGCTCCTGTATTCTTTTGAGAGGTCTGTCCAGAGTGCATTGAGCTCAGTTCCACTTACTTTCCCTTTTTCAGCGCAGAGCTGGTGAGCCTTATACTCGAATTCCGCAATCATTGGCTGCCTGGTAAAGTAGTTCTGGTATTCTCCTATGTGCTGGGCAAGCATAGCAACTGCTGTTTCTTTATCGGAATTTTCAATTATGTAATCAACAAAAAGCTCTTCATTGAAAGTGGAAGGAACCTCCATTTCGTAGATCTGGCCTGAGCAATATAGATAATCTACGGAATTCCCAACCAGGTAATCATTAATCCCATGCCCAAGTTCGTGAGTAAGGGTTTTCTGGTCGCTGATGATGCCGTTGTAGTTCATAAAAATCAAAGCCGGAGACTGCAGTGCACAGAGCCCGTAACAGTAACCTCCTGGCTGTTTCCCGTGCTCGGGATCAGGATACACATCTATGAAATTTCCGGTTACCATTTTTAAGAAAATCTCGTTAAAACGGGGGTCCATTCCGGAATAAGACTTCTGGATTTCTTCAACAGCGTCCATATAAGAATAATTTTTGCCAAGCTGATCCGCCAGTTGCAGCATAAGGTCATAAGGTCTGAGCTTTTCAAGCCCGAGCTTTTTTCTCCTGAACTCGTTATAATCCTCAAATATATCTTTTCTTTCCTTAAAAACAGCATTCATATCATCAATCTGCTTCTTTTTGAGGTAAAAGTTGAACAGGCTGGATTCGTAATAATCTTCGTATTTCAGCTCTTTTGCGACGAGATCGTCAAGCCTGGCTTTTTCGGAATAGAGAGATGCCATCGAATCGGATTCGTTAATAAGGTGGTAAAACCTCCTGTCATAACATCTTTTCCTGTTTTCCCGGCTTGTATCTGTTGAAAGCAGAGTATTGTAGGACTGGGAATTTACCTGAAACTCTTCCCCGTTCTCAAGGGTTATATTCCCTGCCATGGTGACTTTGTTTGTGATCCTGGAAAGAGCCTCAGTTTCGAGTTTCATGCGCTGGTTTTCGATCTCTGCAATATATACAGCCTGAGCTTCATCCACTGGCCTGTGTTCCATAAACCTAATATAGTTTGCTTCAAGGTAAGGCCGATACATTTCAAGCTCTGGTTCTTCGGAAAAAAGCCTTTCCCACTCCTCTTTATTAAGCGCTGTTAATTTTACGGTTGAAAAAGCACTGTTCTTTTTATGTTCCGTAATCAGGTCCTGAGATTCTGTGAGAAGAGAATTAAAAAACTGCTCATTCACGTTTTTAGTTAGCTGAGTATACGCGTAAATATAAAGGACATCAATAGATTTTGAAAACTCCTTTTCAGTTTCCAGATACTCCAGCAAAATAGGACCTGAAAGTTTCTCGAATTCAGGGCGGAAAGTCCGGTTTATTTCTCCGGATTTCTCTTTTAATGCTTCTAGCTCTTTCAAGGCATCTTCCGTGCTGTTGAAAAGATAGGAATCATTCCATTCCGTAGTAATCTCTTCAGGATTAATCTCTTTATTTTGTCCCATAAATCCTGCCCCTAGTAATTGTCAACCTATTTCTCCGAACATGATACGTATGAATGAGAGTATATAAGGACTGACTCATATTAACCTGATGTTTAAAAAGCATTCAAATGCGAAATTAAAACTTTAAATTTATAAAGCAGGCTTATGAAATAAAGGTTAGATACATGATTTTGATATACTGTTTTGATATACTGTTTTGATATACTTTTTTGATATACTTTTTTGATATACTTTTTTGATATACTTTTTTGAGACGTAATTTAGATACATTGTTTAGATAACGTAATTAGGTAAGCAATTAAATACGTAATTTAGATACGTAATTTAAAAGAGAAAGGCCTTCAGGTCAGTTTATTTATACCTGCTCTCTCATTAAGTGTTTAAAAGAGATAACTTCTTAAAAAGAGGAGTTCTTGAAAAAGGTAATTCTATGAACTATTGTAAAAAGACACATGGAATCCCTGCCATGTTTTCTTTTTTCGTACCCGGCCGTGGTCAGCTTGTAAAGGGACAAATTTTAAAGGCATTTTTAATCTGGATAGCTTTCGCGGTTACAGGAGCCTTGCATATTATCGGGGCCGGATTTTTAATATGGACGATTATATGGATCTGGCAGCTTTATGATGCGTATAATGCCTGAAAAATAAGTAATGAAGTCTGGAAAAGATACTATAAATGTATAGTAAGTAGCTTATTTATCTGATTCTTTTTGAAAATGAAAAACAAGCACTATTTTTAATTATTTTTTCTAAATCGTTCTTATTAGCTAATCTGGGGCCGTCTATCTATATTTTTATTATCAATATCTATCAGAATCTCTCAAATTGATAGCAAGAGATAAAAAATTGATTAAAAACACTATCAATCAAGGATGCAGAGCTGGGAAAAGACAATCAATGAAGATTAATACCTATCAAAAAGCATCAAATTGATAGAAAGAAATATAAGAAATAAACTATCAATATCTATCAAAAAGTATCAAGTTGATAGAAATTGATAATATGAAACTCCCGGAAGTACCTGAATATTCAAAAGAAGCCCTTGAAAATGCTGGAAAATTTCTGCATGATAGTCAAATTGCAGAGCTGGTTCACAGATACAATGAGAAGTATTTACACTGGGAGGAATTGAAATACAGGAAATTCCCCCTGGAACCTATCATTATGTGGAACCTCATGAAAGTGTCTAGAGAATTAAAAGCAAAATCCGTAAAATTTGGAGACTGGGTTTTCAAGTATAATTTAATAGATGAGTTTCAGGAAAAACTTCACATCCTTGACAAGTCCGCAGCAGGAAATCTTCTTAGCAGCCTTGAAGCTTTGCAGGACAACAGAAGGAAATACATTATCAGCTCCCTGATGGAAGAAGCAATAGCTTCCAGCCAGATTGAAGGGGCAGCAACAACAAGGGAAATCGCAAAGAAGATGCTGCAGGAAGACAGGAAGCCAAAAAATAAAGACGAAAAAATGATTATAAATAATTATGCTACAGTAAAACACATTTTGGATTTAAAAAATGAAGCCGTCACTCCTGAGAAAATTCTTGAAATTCACAGGATGATCACAAATGGAATGCTTGAAAAGCCCGAATATGAAGGCAGTTTCAGAGAAACAAACGAGATCGCAGTATATTCCAATGACGGGACACTGCTTCATAGGCCTGTGGAATACCCAGAAATTCCGAAACTGGTTAACGAATTATGTGATTTTGCCAGTAGCAAGGATAAAGAGTTCATTCATCCCGTGATAAAGGGCATAATTATTCACTTCCTTATCGGATACATCCACCCCTTTAATGATGGCAACGGCAGGACCGCAAGGGCTCTTTTTTACTGGTATCTTCTCAAAAACGATTACTGGCTTTTCGAGTACATGGCGGTTTCAAGAGCAATAAATAGTTCAAAAAAACAGTATCGAAATGCCTATCTTTACGCTGAATCCGACAGGACTCCTAATGATTTAGGTGATCTTACATACTTCATCAAATACAACCTGGATTGTATAAAAAAAGCTCTTGATGACACCCTCGAGTATCTGGAAAGAAAACAAGAAGAACAGTCTCAAGCCCTGAAAGTCATTTCAGAATCCGGAGGCCTTACTTTAAGGCAGGCGGAAATCCTCAAGCAATTTTTAAAGCAGCCTGAAAAACCCGTCACAATCAAGGAAATAGTGACCACGTACAGCGTGGCGTATGCTACAGCCAGAAGTGACCTTTTCCGGCTGGAAGAACTGGGATACGTTAAAAAACGGAAGGCAGGAAAGGAGTTTATTTTCTTATACAAGATGGAGGATTGAGTTTCTCGGTTCTCTATTCCAAGCGGTTTGTTATCAGAATCTATCAATATCTATCAATATCTATCAAATTGATAGAAAACACATGATTTTGAAAGGCTAAAAGAGCAACTTCATACTCTCCAGCCAAAATTCAGAATGCTCACATCTCAGGAATCTGCAAATATATCAAAAAAGCATTTCTACCAATTTCCGTCAGAATTTATCAAAATATCATCAAAAAAGTCTTAAAGTTTCGTCAGTATTTTCGTACCATTTCCTCCTGCCATTCAGTTTCCGGCCACCCTCCAGAACCTCTCAGCATATTAATTTCATCAAGATAATTAAGTACCTCTTTCGCCGAAAAACCAAGGTCTTTGAGTACACATCCGAGAACCGTGCCTGTCCTGCCTATGCCTCCCATGCAGTGGACAACAATACCTTCTCCTTCATCCATTCTATTTCTTATAACGGCAGCTGCCTGCCTGATAAGCCGCTCCTCTCTTTTAGGATTCTCAGGGTCATAACCATGATAAAGATCTTCTAATTCTACAGAGAACAGCACTTTGAGAGGATATGGGTCGTAAAAAACCTCTGAACTACTGAGACAGGCTACGTTTGAAAAACCAGCTTCACCAATCTTTTCCCACGGCGTAGATTTCCCAGGGCGAAACATGCCAGCAAGAGGAACAGGCTCATTAAGCACAACATAGAAGTTCAGTGGAATTCGGATACCTTCTATTGAAGGCATCTCCCTTGGACTTAACAAAGAGTGCATCATGCTAAGAGTATGAGAAAAGGGATATAAATTTTCATCAGTTGATTATGGGGGCTGGGAGGTTGGAGAATAAATACTGATATGAAAAATTCCACTTACCTTCCAATTCCAGCCAAATTTCCCGCTAACCACAAACTATTTAATTAGGTAATGCCTAACTAACAACCCTGATCTGGATATGACAGCGAAAGAGCATTTGTTCATAGTCTTTGAAAACCTGATCAAAATCAAAAGCGAGTGCTCTTGTGAGATCTTCTCTGAATGCGGGATATCCGATATCACTGTAAAGCAGATCGGATATCTGAAAGTGATAGATGAGCACGGGGAAGTAACGTTCAGCAGTCTTGCGAAAATCACCAGGAACTCAAAACCCACCATCACGGAGATGGTCAACAAATTCGTCAAAATGGAGTGCGTGTACAGGGAAAAGTGCCCTGATGACGGCAGAATTTTTTATATCCGCCTGACCGAAAAAGGACAGAGGATAGCGCGTGCCGAAGAAAGCGCTTTATTGAGGGTTATTGAGAAAATGGCAGATTCGTTGAATGAAGAAGAGATTGAAGCTCTGATCAGGATTCTGGGGAAAGTAAAGTAATTTTTTTGTCGATTTTGCGCTGGATTTTTTTGTCGGCTATAATAGTTAGGTTAATTCGAACTAAATACCGAAAACTGAATTCCTGAAGAAACCGGAAAGAAGAATTTGAACAATCGAACTAACCGAAAATAATCGAACTAACCGAAAATAATCGAACTAACCGGAAATAATCGAAACAACCTGAATACTGAAACTAAGAAACCACTGAAAAATAACCGGATAACCGGGACGACATTTTTGATAATAATTGAGACGATTGACAATGTATTCAGAACAAACTTACGCTAACAGAGAAAGCCTTGTAATGCCGCTCTTTGATATTGTGGTTTATCCGCGTAGCCGGGCTAAATTCCTGGCTGACAAGGTTACGGGAGAAATTCTTCTAAAAGAAATGAAAACTTCCGAATCCGTACACGCTGTCGGGCTCACAGTAAAAAGCAGCACAAATCCCTCAGAGATAACGGAAGACAGCATGTATAGAACAGGAAACCTGCTTAAAATCGGGTATGTGCAGCCTGCTGATGACGGCGGATATCTCGTTATTGCGAAGGCTGTCCAGAGGGTAGAAGCGGTCTCTGTATACCGGAAAAATGGATTGTTTTTTGCCGAATTCAAGCCCGTATTTGATGTCCCTGACCTTGATGAAGACGTCCAGGCAGAAATGATGGGGAACATAAAAAAGGCAATCCATGAGATAAGCAGCCGCTTTCAGGGCTCCGAACAGTTTACCAGGCCAATAGAGAAGATGGAATCTATTGACCAGCTAATCGGATATGTTATGCCGTATATGCCAATAAAGCTTGCAGAAAAGCAGGACCTTCTGGAAACAGTCTCTGTTCGTGAAAGGTATCTTACATTCTTTGAGATCCTGATGAAGCAGAAAGAAAACATCAATTTCCAGATGGAAATGGCAAAAAAAGTTACCGATAAGATAAGCAAGTCGAACCGTGAAGCCATGCTGCGTGAACAGCTTAAGATGATTCAGGAAGAGCTTAACGGCGGCGAAGATGGCGCTTCGGGCGAGGCAAATTACCGTGAAAGGATCGAAAACTCTAAGATGCCTGAAGAGGTAAAAAAGAAAGCTCTTGCAGAGCTTAAGAAGCTCGAAACCGGAGGCCCACATAACCCTGAGAGCTCTGTCATCAGAAATTATCTGGACCTTATGCTCGACCTGCCCTGGATAACCGAAGAAAAGAAGAGCATCGACATTGCCGAAGCCCGCCGTGTGCTTGAGGAAAACCACAACGGGCTTGAAAAGGTCAAGGAAAGGATAATCCAGCATCTTGCGGTAATGAAACTGAAACATGACAAGCAGGGCTCAATTCTGCTCCTTACTGGACCTCCCGGAACCGGTAAAACCAGCCTCGGAAAGAGTATTGCAGATGCCCTTGGCAGGCAGTACGTCAGAGCCAGCCTCGGCGGCGTGAAAGACGAAGCAGAAATCAGAGGACACAGGAGAACATACGTAGGCGCCCTTCCGGGAAGAATTATCCAGGGAATGAGAAAGGCAGGTACGAAAAACCCGGTCTTCATCCTTGATGAAATCGACAAGCTTTCAGCTTCTTACTCTGGAGATCCTGCAAGCGCCCTTCTCGAAGTCCTTGACCCCGAACAGAACAGCACATTCTCGGACCACTACCTGGAAGTCCCGTATGACCTTTCCGACGTACTCTTCATAGCCACTGCTAACTCACTGGCAAGCATCCCATGGCCTCTCCTTGACAGGATGGAAACAATCGAGATCTCAGGTTACACTAAAAACGAAAAGCTTGCAATTGCAAAAGACCACCTGCTACCTACCATACTGGAAGACCACGGCCTTGATGCCGATAAGCTCCAGATTGAAGATGAAGCCATGAAGGTAATCATCGACAAATATACGCGTGAAGCAGGAGTCCGTGGCCTTAAGAAGCAGCTTGCAAAGACTGCAAGGTTTGTGTCCGAAAAGATCGTGTCAGGAAAGGTTGAGCTTCCTTACGTGGTTAAAGCGGATATGCTCAAAGAGGTCCTCGGAAAAGAAATAATCAGGCAGGAAGAGGCCAGAAAAGAGAACGTGCCCGGAGTTGTAACAGGGCTTGCCTGGACACCGGTCGGAGGAGATATTCTCTTCATTGAAGGCACATTCATGCCCGGAACCGGGAAGCTTACGCTTACAGGTCAGCTAGGGGACGTAATGAAAGAGTCCGCACAGATCTCCATGAGCCTGGCAAGGTCAAGGCTTGCAAACGTTGCAAAAGGCTTTGACTTCATTGCAAGCGATGTTCACATCCACGTGCCCTCAGGTGCAACCCCCAAGGACGGACCTTCAGCAGGAGTGACGCTCTTTACTGCCCTTACATCCCTGATCACCGGCAAAGCAGTTGATCCCAAACTTGCCATGACAGGGGAAATCACCCTGAGCGGTGCAGTAATGCCTGTAGGCGGCATAAAAGAGAAGGTTCTTGCAGCCCACAGGGCAGGCATAAAGAAAGTGATCCTGCCAAAAGAAAATGAAAGGGACCTTGAGGACGTGCCTGAAGAAGTCAGAAACGAACTTAAATTCGTCCCTGTAGAGACCATTGAAGAGGTCCTGAAAGAAGCACTGGATCTTGATCTGCCGAGACCGGTGATTTCCTTTGCAGGAAATAATTTCGCTCCTGCACAAAACTATTAAAATCCGCAGGTAAGGAATGGTCGTGTTACGGTCTGCCAGTACCGTAACTGTCCATTCCTGTATATTTTTAAGATATTATGAAAATGCATGAATATGTAATGAAAAAATCTTTTTTTTGAAAAATTCTCTTTTTTTGAAAATTTCTTTTTCTATATTAATTCGTTTAATTTTCTGTATTAACTCACTTAAATCATCTGTTCTTTTGATTAAACTCAGAAAAACTGATTGTAGATGAAATCATATCATTAAAAATTCACTTGATGAAAAAGGGTGAAAACATGAGGTAAAATCATGAAAGTGATAGCAATAAACGGAAGTCCTCGCAAGACATGGAACACGGCAACCCTGCTTGAGAAAGCCCTTGAAGGAGCAGCTTCGGAGGGCGCGGAAACGGAAATGATCCATCTCTATGACCTTGATTTCAAAGGATGTATAAGTTGCTTTGCCTGCAAACTAAAGGATGGTAAAAGCTATGGGAAATGCGCAATGCGTGACGATCTCACACCAGTGCTGGAGAAACTGGAAGACGCCGATGCAGTAATACTTGGATCGCCTATATACCTTGGAACTTCTACAGGCGAGATGAGGTCATTCATGGAACGCTATATATTCCCGTACCTTGTCTATTCCGATGAAACACCTTCGCTCTATCCGAAAAATATCCCTGTCGGTTTCATCTACACTATGGGGGCAAAGGAAGAATTTTTCGATTTTTTTGGGCTCAGGAAAACCATTGAATTGAATGAAAATCTTGCAAAGAGAATTTTTGGAGATTCTGAGACGCTGTACAGCACGGACACCTATCAGTTTGATGACTATTCAAAGTATGTTGCAGACAGGTTTGATCCTGAAGAAAAAGCGAAGAGACGAAAGGAAGTGTTTCCGCAGGACTGTGAGAAGGCTTTTGAAATGGGTGCCAGGTTCTTAAAGAAGCAAAAATCTCTGGAGACACAGGAATAAAAGCAATAAAATTTGAGTTACTTTATCCCGAAAACTTATTTTTTTAATTCTGCAATATTGAAAGCCCCGCCAGCTTGCTTGGCGTTTCTTCCTAAAAACGAAAGAAATTGAAGGAAAAAGTTGGACAGACCCGGTAAAGCTAATAACGTTGTACGGGTGGATTCTTACGAATATTCTTGAGCGAAACTCACCATATGTAACTTTTAAATCAGTTATCTTGAGAGGAGAGAAAAAGGGCAGTAGATTCGTAATTAGTGATTCAGACCTGAAAATGCAGGGAAAGTAATTGATAAAAAAATGTAAATTAATAGACTAAAACTTCCAGATTGGAAACCTGGCCAATGTTGATAAAATCCTTATCCCTGGAAATAATTTTTTCTGCACCGTTTGCCACAGCTATGCCTGCTATAAGGACATCCATACTGTTCACAGGAGTCCCGATACTCAGCAACCTGCCCATTATATCGCTTGCTTCTTCCGCAGCCTTTAGATCAAAGTCCAGCACATCGATTTCGGAAAAGAACCTCCTGAAGAATCGTTCTTCTTTTCTGGCTTTTCTATGTTTGACCCCTGAGATGATTTCATAATAAGTTATAACAGTAGTCGCCACATCGTTATTCATGAATTCACGGGTCTTTTCCACACCCCTGAAAAAGTCAATCAGGACGCTGGTGTCAAGTAAGATCATATCCTGAGCCTCGAAAATTCCCTTATTTTCCTGGAGTCTTCCTCCAACCCTTCCAGAAGAGCCTCATTGTCCAGGGATCCGAAATAAGCTGACAGGTCTCTCTTTTCTTTTTTAATCAAACGGTCAATAACGTCGCTGAAACTTTCTCCTTCTCTTTTTACATTTTTTAGGAGGTCATATGTATCATCTCGAATGGAGATCGTCTTTGTACTCATATATCTGTGTATGCATGCACAGAAATAAAGTTTTATCGTTTACCCATAGTTCAGGCAGCCCCTTTGATTCCTTTTTTCTGCAAAATAAACCACGCAGCAAGCACCATAGCCCCGCAGCTGAGAGCAATTGTTCCTAGAACCGGGATTTTATCTGCCCAATCAAGGGAGATAAACCACATACCCACAGCTCCGAGAGTAAAGTAGCAGAAGATCAGCAAAGAAGAAGCAGAGCCTGCATCACGGTCGACCTGCTCGAGCACGAAATTATTGCTTGGGGGGCGGCTCAGGCCCAGGGAAAATGTAATCAGGAACATGGGCAGAGCAAAGCTCCAGGGGCCATGCTGCCCGGTTAGAAGGATGAAAACTCCGCCAAGGAAAACTCCGGCAAATCCGATAGTCATCAGGCTTCCCGAACTGATACTTCTCGACAGCTTAAGGCAGGAGAAAGAACCTACCATGAGGGCAAGTGCATTAAAGGCAAAGAAATAACTGTACTTCTGTTCGCTCAAACCGAACCCGTTAACATAAATGGCAGAAGAGCCTGCAATAAAACTGTAAAGCGGGAAAAGGCTGGCTGACATGACAAGAACCATGGCAATGTATGAGGGGTTAAACAGCAGTCTGCCGTAGCTGTGCATCATCCGGGACAGTGGAAGGTCGGACACCCTGGAGAGCGTTTCCGGAAAACGAAGGACTCCAATTATTCCGATAACTCCCATAACTGCCTGAATCAGGAAAATCCACTGCCAGGAAAAATCAGTGAGAATCCAGCCTCCAAGTACGGGAGCAATCATAGGGGCAAGAGCCATAATTACAGCTGTGTAAGCCAGAATTCTTTCCCTTTCATGCCCTGAGAAAATGTCTTTGGTCATAGCCATAGAAATAGAAGAACTTGCAGCAGCTCCTGCAGCCTGAAGTATCCGGAAGCCTATCAGCATGGGAGCGTTTGTTGCAAAGGCACAGAGCATGCTTGCAGCTATATATACCGAAAGCCCTGCAAGAAGAGGGCGTCGCCTGCCGAAACGGTCAGAAATCGGGCCGTAAAACAAGAGGGAGAAACCATAAGTTACGAAAAAACAGACCAGTATCAGGTTGATTACGGACAGTGGCTGATTCCACATCTCAGCAAGTGACGGGACTGCAGGAAGGATCATATCCGTTGACATTGCAGGAAAGGCTGTTAAAAGAGCCAGCAACGGTAAAGTCCCTTTTAGATTACTTTTTAATTTTTCATTGGATTTATCTATTTTTTGATGAGAATACATAGCAAGGTCCTTTCTAATTTTGAATAATTAAATGGTTAATAATAACTGAATATCAGGCAGCATGATGGTTATATCAGACAGTATGATGGTTATATCAAACGGTATGATGCTTATTGATGCTTATATGATAATCATATGATGGTTACATATGCAACTAAACAGGTGATTATCGAAAGA
Source organism: Methanosarcina hadiensis (assembly GCF_046529725.1). Lineage (GTDB taxonomy): Archaea > Halobacteriota > Methanosarcinia > Methanosarcinales > Methanosarcinaceae > Methanosarcina > Methanosarcina hadiensis. The sequence continues at coordinate 1,112,328 of NZ_CP136241.1, forward strand.
ATAGAGTCGTATATAATAGTTGCGAAGCAGAGATAAGGACAGATAATTTCAAAACCGATTGTTTTTAAGCTAAGCAGGCTTATCGTGATAAACGTATGACGTATCTGAGGAAATACGGAAACTCACCGTTTACTACAGCCGTTATCCATGGCGGGCCCGGTGCTCCTGGAGAAATGGCTTCTGTTGCCAGAGAACTTTCCTCCTTTACCGGAATCCTTGAACCACTCCAGACTAAAGCAACTATTGAAGGGCAGGTAAAGGAACTGAGATCTGTTTTGGAAGAGCATGGGGCTTTGCCGATAACACTTATAGGGTTTTCCTGGGGTGCAATGCTGAGCTTTATTTTTGCAGCCTGTTATCCCCGATTAGTGAAAAAATTGATTCTGGTCGGGAGTGGACCATATGAACAGAGATATGCTGTAAATATAACGAGTACCCGGATAAGCAGGCTAGGAGAAGAAGACTGGCAAAACTTCCGCTATCTGGATGAGGTTCTTAACAGTTCCATAGCTGGAAATAGAAATGAAGCTTTTTATAGCCTTGGCAAGTTACTCTCGAAAGCCGATACCTATGACTCTCTGCCCCATGAAGTAGAATTGGTCAAGTATAGTTATGATGTATTCAAAAGCATATGGGGAGAAGCGCACGAATTAAGGGCCAGTGGCGAGCTTTTGAAATTGGGAGCAAAAGTCACATGCCCGGTAGTTGCAATTCACGGAGACTACGACCCCCATCCTTTCGATGGAGTTAAAGAACCCCTATCCGGTGTTTTAAAAGATTTCAGGTTTTTTTTGCTGGAAAAATGCGGGCACAGACCCTGGATTGAAAGAGAAGCAAAGGAAAAGTTTTATAAATTGCTGGAGAAAGAAATTCATAAACAAAACTTTTAAAATAAAGATCTTAATTCATATTTAAACTGAGATCTTGTGTGCTTAAAAGGAAAAGTGAAAAATTTGATAGAACAATCACAGTTGATCTATTTCATTGCAGCCTCGGCAGCCCTGACATTTCTCCCGGGTCCTGATATTATATTTGTGCTTACTCAAAGCATTTCGCAGGGCAAAATAGCAGGAATTGCAACAGCGACAGGTCTGTGCACGGGTATACTTGTTCATACCAGTGCGGCTGCACTCGGGATTTCAGCCCTGATATATAAATCAGCCCTCGCTTTCGAACTGGTGAAATATGCCGGTGCAGCTTATTTGCTTTACCTTGCATGGCAGGCTTTAAGAGAAAGCGGACAACTGGCATCTTCTGTTCCTGTCCGGGAAACAAACACCTTTGCCCTTTACAGGCGCGGGATCTTTATGAACGTCCTTAACCCTAAAGTCGCCCTCTTTTTCCTTGCTTTCCTGCCTCAGTTTGTAAACCTGGAATCAGGAAATATCCCCACGCAGATGATATTCCTGGGAATTGTGTTCCTGATGCAGGCATGGCTGATCTTTTCCGCAATCTCTATTTTTGCAGGGGCGATAGGAGACAAAATAGTAAAAAAGCCAGGAATAGGGAAGTACATTAACTGGAGCAAAGCTGGAATATTTACAATAATAGGAGTGAAACTCGCACTTTCCCATAAATAAACCTGTATGTGGGTACAAATGCCTGAAAACTCCTTTGCTTTATCCCGATACCTCCAGCACTTCGGGAGTCAGTCAAAGAAATAAATCAAAGATAACATTCAATAAAATAGAATGGTATTTAATAAAACAGGATGATATTGAATAAAATTAAATCACATTCAATGAAATAAATCGATATCCAATAAAATTGAATAACATCCAATAAAATAGATCAAAGTTCAATAAAAAAGGATAACGCTTAATGAAATATCTGGGTATCCGTAACATGTTTGGTTTTATGAGGGAACTTCTTTTCGAAATCCTCAAGTTCTTCCTCAGTGACCTCAAAAGAATCCGATACGAAAAATTTTCCGGATATATATTTCAGGCTTCCGCTGTAGAGTTCCAGTGCCATAAAAGCATCGAAGTATTCACCGGAAGGTGTTTTAATGTTATATTCTCTGGTATTTCTGAAACCGAACCTTTCATAATATCCCGGATGACCAAAAATGAATATGGCTTTATACCCCAGCTGCCTTGCTTTTTCAATAGAATGGTTCATCAACAAAGATCCAATCCTTTTTTTTTGATATGAAGGCAGCACTCCAAGTGGACCCATGCACAGGACTTCGAATTCTTCATTTTCTTCATTGACAATTTTTGCCCTGGAATAGATGATATTGCCTGCGATCATGTCCCCATCACATGCGACATAGTCCAGCTCTTTTACGAAATCAGGCGATTTTCTCATATTGTGGGCAATGAGATGTTCGACACATCCTGGTTTATACAGGTCCCAGAATGCTTCTCTTATCATGTATTCCACATTTTCAAAATCGCTCTCATTTTCCGGGCGGATTAGAATATCCATTATTATCTCCTTCTTTCCTCAAAGCAGGGATTGAATGCTTTTAAAAGATTTAATCCTTCTGTTCTTTCATATCGTTACTCGTAACCACCTTATTTTTTCTGTAAAAAGAAAGGTGAAATAAGGATGCGATTCTGTAGAATTTCACGGTTGTTAAATCGCTATTCTTCAAAGAAAGTAGCGGTTTAAATAATTAAAAAATGATGAGATTTAACAGGATTATGCGTCTATCGGAGAACTTTCTTCATTCAGACTATCCATGCATTTTGAAGCAAACCTTTTAAACTCTTCAGCCCCTACGACAGGGAATACTTCAATATGGCATAAGTCACTGAACAGGAAATTGTAAGCCGCGTAATCCTTAACGGACTCTACGTCATAGAGTGTGACTATACGGCCTCCCCCGGCATCAAACCATTGATCAATAATTTTCAGCCCATCTGAAGAAACCATGTTTTCTGCCTGTTCCCACCGCTTAAACACCTTAACGCTATTTTCAAGCTCAAATGTTGTTATGTCCAGCAAAAGCATGTTTTTCTTTCCAGGTTCAATTTGATTTATATATTTTATAAGTGTTAGATTGTGTATAAAGCCGTACCGATTTTGTATTGCGGTATAATTTTTTTAAAAAGATTGAATGTGAACACGAAAAGGTTACAGGTTCTTTATCAGTTTAATCAGGCTCAGTTAAAAAAGAAAAATGTATATATTTCTATGGTCTTAGTTCTCAGAAAAAGCAGTTATATTGAAAATTTAATCTCTTAGCTGGCGATCGAAATCAACTGATGAAAGAAAATATTACAATCCAATCCAGTATACTTTAAAGTGAGCTTTATGATAACGGACCCGAATCTTACACTATTTCATATCATAAATGATATGGCTGGAAAGAACCCTGCGCTTGATGCCACAATGATATTTGCAGCAAAATACCTCATTTATTTTTTTTGCATTTATCTGGCATACACATGGTTTGTGAAAAATGAATATCGGCAGGAAGTATTGTTTTCCGGATATGCAGCCCTTCTTGGCCTGGGGACAAATCTCATCATCACTCTCTTTTATTTTCATCCAAGGCCTTTTATGATCCCGGAAGGTACATTACTAATAGCACATGCAGCAGAATCTTCCTTTCCATCTGATCATGCTACTATAATGTTTTCCGTATCTTTTATGCTCCTTACATTCAAAGATTTGAGGCGTAGTGGTGCGGTGTTTATAATTCTAGCTTCCATTAGCGGACTTGCAAGAGTCTATTCAGGGCTGCATTTTCCTATGGACATGGCTGGTTCCCTTCTTGTTGCATCGCTTTCGGTAGGGATATTACTCGCCCTGAAAGATTATCTGACTCCGGTTAACCGCATATTCATTACTTATTTTGAAAACATAGAGAAGAAGTTCATAAAAGGTAATCTGAAAACGTCCTGATAGCTTCCAGATAAGCTTCTTCTCCAAAACCCTTTTTCAAAGCTTTTTTCTTTTTCTTCATATTTTTATATTATTTGAAAAACCGCAGCAGATAATAAAAATTAAGGGACAAAAAAGGAAAAGGAGGAACTAGAAGAGTTAAAAATTAAAAGAAGAAAAGTAAAAAAGTTAAATAAAAAACTTAACGGATAGTGAAATCTTATGGAGTCTCGCATATGGAGGCCCATTTCTCCATTTGCTCCGCAATAAGTTTTTTAAATTCTTCCGCTCCCATAACCGGGAAGACTTCAACATGGCATAAGTCCATAAATGGGAAATTGTAAGCCATGTAATCATGAATAGTCTCCACTTCATATAGAGTAATGGCGCGTCCTCCTCCTGCATCAAACCACTGGTTAATGATTTTCAGCCCTTCTGGGAACTCCATGCTTTCCACCATTTCCCACCGTTTTGAAACCTCAGTAACCATTTCAGGTTCAAATGTTGTTATATCCATCAGCAGCGTATTTCCCATCTCCTGTAGTTAAGACATAATTTTACCCGTGTTTTATGCCCTGTATTATATAGGAAGCAGGGGTTAAAAATAATTCTAAGTGAACATAGAATTTTTGGGAGGAGAGGAATAGTCGGAACTGGCGTTTTTTATCTTATCTTTTTGTTTATGATGTTCCTGAACGCTTATATCGGTTTCCAGAACAAAAGAGAAAAAGAGGATCAGGTTTTCATAAATATCAAATCTACTTCTTTATCCGGCTTGAAATGCCCAAAAAAACAGAATAAACAGGAGAAGCAAGTTAATGCATAAATTATAAACAGAAAGTAAACATAGTGATGAGAAGAAGAACGTTTGCGATTAATTCCATATAATTGGCATTATCGATTGATAGTATGCAGGCCAGCAATATACAATTGGATCCGGAACAGCTGGAAGAAAAGCTAAGTGAATTTTTCTCAAAAGAAAATAGCGTTATACTTGCTTACCTGTTTGGTTCAATAGCCAGGGGAGAAGCTAACTGTCTTAGTGACATAGATATCGCTGTTCTTTTTGACAAAAATCTGACAAAAAAAGAAGCTTTTGACCTTCAGTTGAGGTTAATGGTTGATCTTGGAGATCTTCTTAAAACAAACAATGTGAACTTTGTCGTACTCAATGAATCTCCTCTGCTTCTTACTTTTAATATCATAAGGGATGGAGTTATTTTGAAATCTGAGGAGAGAGAAAGAGTGCATTTTGAAACAAGGATAATGTCCAGGTACTGTGATGAGGAGTACTATATTGAGAGGCATATGAAAAGAACCGTTGAAAGAATGGCGAAAGGCAGATTGAGATAAGGCAGGAGATAATTGACAAACTGGAACTGCTTGAAGAATACATAACTATCCTGAAGGATCTTCAGCAACACAGCTTTGAAGAAATTGAAAAACAACCATGTTCTCAGGGGAGCCGTAGAAAGATATTTGCAAATTTCACTGGAATGTATGCTAGATATAAGTGAGATTATTATTTCAATGGAGAAAATTAAACGCCCTCAAAGTTATAAAGAAATATTTCGTACTCTGGGAGAGAGCGGAATTCTTCCTGAAGCTTTTGCCAGAAAAATTGAACCTGCTGCAGGGTTCAGGAACATACTTGTGCACATGTACGCAAAAGTAGACCTGGACAGACTTTATGAAAACCTGTAAAACGGCGTCGAAGATATGGAGGTTTTCATCCAGTATATTGCCCGTTTTTTAACTGAAAAATATGATTAAGTTTCTTTCGAAGGCTATAACTCCCTGTAATTTCAAGGTTTCCTTTTTCAAAGCTTCCTTGTTCTATAAATTTTTATTTGGATTCTTCTGATTTTCCAACTTCTTTATACAAATTAAGCAAGTTTATCTTACATCGCAACTCTAGGTTATCAAAACCATTAAGGGGTTAATAAGGTAAGAAAACTAAATTGAATAGATTATGGCAAAAAGTAAATCCCGGATTAATATAAATATCATTTAGACCATCCAATCACAGGGGGTAGTTATCACGCCAAGAGTTATTCATTTTGAGATACACGCAGATGACGTTGAAAGGGCAAAGATGTTCTACGAGGATGTTTTCGGCTGGAAGATTAACAGATGGGGAGGTCCTATGGATTACTGGCAAATAACAACCGGTGAGCAGGGACAGCCTGGAATCGACGGGGGTTTGATGAAAAGGCAGGGCAAAGAGCCTGGGGAAGAGGCTGTAATAAGCAGCTTTGTTTGCACAATAGATGTCCCTGACATAGATGAGTACCTGAATAAAATAAAGCAGCACGGCGGCAAAGTAGCAATGGAGAAAAGCAAAGTACCCGGTATAGGACAGCTCGCATATTGTTTCGATACGGAAAGAAATATGTTCGGGATAATACAGCCTGAAATGAATACCAGATAACTTTTCCAGAAGAAAAATAGAAACAGTCGAGCAAGAACCAGAGAGTAAAAGTCCGTCAGGACATTTTCGAGCAACAGGAAGAATCCTAATGACCAGCCAGACATAATTTCCAGTTCTTCGCCTTCATTTCCCGACTTTTTGATTTTCTCTTGGAATAAAGGATCTATTTAGCTAATCTGGAAGCATCTGGCATTAATCAAGAATGATTCCACCGTAATAACCGACAAATATCCTCTAATAAATGTTTTAGCGGAATTATTATTTATATAATTGAATATAATACATAAAAAAGGTGGGCAATCAGGAGGAAAAATGATAGCTACCTGAATTTTAGCTTCTGAATTTACTGACGTGAAACTATCAAAGAGGTCCATTTGAAGTTTAAGAGCTTATAATTACACAAATATCAGTTATCCGAAAAAAGGCCTTATCAGGTTTGCCGAAGGAAAGCAGGCAGAAAATAACATTGTGGATCTTCAAGATACATGCCTGGAATTGAACACAGGATCTGTGGTTGAACACCTTGAATTATTGCCATGGGCTTACTGAGGGAAACATCTATAAAATACCCTATGGCAGAAAGCATAAACACTGTAAATCAAGAAATTTAAAAACTGGACTGGGTAAGGGGGAACGTTATGGCAACTGGAAGTAGTGCACAAGCCGCTCCTGCAGAAATGCAGAAAGTGTTAAAGAATTTAAGTTATCCTGCAACAAAGGGTGAGATTATCTCACATGTAAGGAAAAGTGGCGCAATGAATACTATGATGCTACAAAAACTTGGTATGCTTCAGGATAAGCAATACTCTAACGCTGATGAGGTTCTTGAGTCGATAGTAAAAATATAAACCTGCTCTTAAGCAAAGCAGAATTGCTCTCAAGCACCTGCTTCAAACTGCCGGGTATAAACCGAACAACCTTTTCTTATTATTTTTATACATTTTCAGGGCACTTGATGGTTTTCTGCTTTTATCTGGTTGAAGCTTTTAAATGTGATGTAAATACTTGCAGGTGACCTGTACACCTCGTTCGCTATCCAGACCGCACCTGTAGGACTTTATTCTCTATCAAGGTTATTTTTGTCTCGCCCGAGTCCCGCCTCGGGAGGGCGGGGTCCTTTTCGCTTCGCTCAAGAGGACTAATTTTTGGGTTGAGATACCGAGTTTTGTTTCGGGTGAGCTGAATCCTACAAGAATTGATTTTCTTGAGTCCGCTGTCCTTTTCGGTCGCTTCGCTTCCTCAAGAGGACTAATTTGAGAATGAAAAGTAAGTAGGTGAAGACGAACGCCAGCCCATGAAAAAGGAAAAAATAGTAAATCTTAATTTTTATTTTTTTCCTTCTTTTTCTGCTTTTCCTTTATTTCAAATTCCCGATATTCTCTCCACATTAACCCTGCAGCCAGTCCGCACGCGAGGAAGTCTGATATGGGGAAAGCAGCCCAGACTCCGTCAAGCTGATAATATTTTGGCAGAACCAGTACAAGAGGCAGCAGGAATAAGAGTTGCCTTGCCAGAGACAGGATAAAAGCCGGTCTGGGTTTCCCAAGTGCCTGGAATACTGTTGTGCCAACGAGCTGAAAGCCTATAAACGGCAGGATCAGCACGACAATCCGCATTGCTCCGGCTCCTGCAGCTGTAAGTTCCGGGTCAGGGCTGAAGATATGGATGATAGGAGCCGGAAAGAGGAACATTACAAGGAACCCTGGCAGAGAGAAGAGAGTGCTTACTTTCAGTGCGACTTTGACGGATTCGATGACTCTCGAAAATTGCTTTGCTCCGTAGTTGTAGCCCACTATGGGCTGGAGCCCAAAAGAGATCCCCAGAATAGGCAGGAAGATGAGAAGGAGCAAACGGTGAATAATTCCGAAGGCTGCAATTGAGACGTCTCCTCCATATGTTGCAAGGGCGTTATTTACAAAAATCATCATGGTGCTGTTTGAGGCTTCGATAATAAAAGGACCGATACCTATTGCCAGTATTTCTTTTGATATAACCGGGTCAGGTATCAGCATCTCAGGCTTAAATACAACCGAACTTTTTCCGGTAAGGAAATAACGCAGCAGGAAAACTGTGGATACAAGCTGGGCAAGAGCTGTTGCAATAGCAGCTCCCCTGATTCCCATATCAAGCCAGAAAATGAAAATAGGGTCAAGTACTATATTCAGACTGGCTCCAAGAAGCATTCCGAACATTGCATACCTGGCATTTCCTTCGGCTCTTACAAGGTCTTCAGTCGCAATCCCAAGAGTAAAAACCGCCGAACTGGCTATTATTATTTCAAGATAAGCCCGTGCGTAGGGCATTATTCCGGGTGTTGCCCCGAAAATTTCCAGCAGCGGGTCAAGGAAGAAGAGCCCTGTAAGCGAGTATGCAGCCCCCAGGAAAATTCCCAGGAAAAATACGGTCCCCAGGGTTTTTTCAGCTTTGTGCAGTTCTTTAGACCCGAGAGCCCTCGAAACAATCGAGGATCCTCCTACCCCGAGCCCGATTGCAATTCCCATTGCCAGCATATGGATAGGAAAAGCTATCACAAGCCCACCAATGCCAGAAACGCCTTCCTCTCCAAGCGCCCTGCCAACGAAGATGGTGTCCACTATATTGTAAAAGGCATAGACAAGCATGCCTATTATTGAAGGAGCTGAGAGCCTGAAAAGAAGTTTACTGACTTTTTCCGTGCCCAAAAAGCTGCCGTGTTCGCGTATCCCTGTCCTCTCCTATATTTAAAGCTAACAGGGTTTCTCGTAGGCAGGGAAGGTATAAAGCCGTTTCGTAAATAAATAGAAAATGATAGGTAAAGCTTCAAGTAAAGCTTCAAGGGCTCTATATCAATAAATTAGAGGAATGATTGCAGACACAATCAAAAATGGTTTGGATAATTTGCTTTTGCGGGCATTATTTCACTGTTTATACGATTGGGACCTAATTTGGGCTTAAACCTGGTCCACTGGCTGATATATCCTGTTTTCACACGTGCTGATTTTACTGATATATAGCTCGCAAAAACCAGCACCGTTTTTTAAATTAATTTAATCATCGCTTGAATCATCGTAATTGTCTGATGATTCATCTGCTTCAGAATAATATTCTTCTTCATTTCTATTACCTGTAGAATTTCTTTTTATTTTATTACGCTTTACGTTTTTAGGCTTATTTTTAGGCTTATTAATTTTATTGATTAATCCAATAAACAAAACATCAGATATTGATTTTACAGGGCTGAAGATTTTCTTCATTATACCATTTGCCATATTTCCCACCTTTTACGTATTCTGTTGTTAGCCCTATTTTCGCAACAACATTTCAATGTATATATAAAACAATTATATTATTTAAAGAATGTTGTTGCTTTTTTAAGAATGTTGTCGCCCCTCTGTTCTTTATCACTGCCATTCACAGCATATAAAGAGAAAAGAGGTATAATTTTGAAAAAATGTTATTACTCTGGTTACTCCTGTTTCACGGGTGCTGCTTTCAACAAACTCATGGCCAGTCTGTAAAAGAGAATATCAATAGTTTAGGATATTAAGTAAAAAGTTTAACCCTATATTGAATGCTTATTCAGAATGGTTTACTGAAGTCAAATGTTAATAAGATTGCCTACTGAAAATTAAATGCTAATCAGGTAGTTTACCGAAAATACCCGGATTAAGAAGCATATTATTTTCATTTTGGTTTGATTCATTATCAGCAGGATACATGGAAGATTTCATAATGTCCTAATTCGGGCAGGGATATAATTGAGGGTAAAAAGATGAAAAAGGAAGAATCAAAGCCGATTACAGCCCTTACATTCGGAGAAGCTCTCTTCGATATAATCAAAGGCACAGCCTATTTAGGAGGCGCCCCTCTCAACCTCGCAGCCCACCTTGCGAAACTGGGAGCAAAATCGGCTGTCCTCACAGCAGTAGGAAAAGATGAACTGGGCAGAACTCTCCTTACCAGAGCTGAAGAAATGGGGGTCGATACTTCATACATCCTTGTTGATGACCACAGGCCTACAGGGACCGTTACAGTAGAACTGATGAATGAGGGTATCCCCGTTTTTTCGATTAATGAAGGAGTAGCCTGGGACGCGATTACTCCGGACGAGAAGAAATTTGAAGCTCTTGCCAGGGAGGAATGGGACGTTTTTTGCTTCGGGACTCTTGCCCAGAGGTCTGAAGAAAACAGGAGGACTCTTAAAAGGCTGCTTCCAGAAATAAAGGCAAAACATTTCTTTTACGACATAAACCTGAGAGCTGAATTTTACAGGAAAGAATGGATTTCCTTTTCATTTGAGCACTGTACTATTCTCAAGATGAATGAAGAGGAAGCTTCAATGGTTTCAACCATTTTTTTCGGCGCTGCATATCCTTTAAAAGACCTCTGCCGTCTGCTTATGGAAAGGTACCCGAAGATGTCCGTAATCTGTATCACAAAAGGACCTGAGGGAGCGGCTGTTTACTATGAAGGAATTTATGAAGAAGTAGAAACCACTCCGGTAGAAGTCGCAGATACTGTAGGAGCTGGGGATGCATTTTCCGCAGGCTTCCTTTACACATATCTTTCAGGATATGGAGTTTCAAAAGCCGTATCAGTTGCCAGTATTCTTGGGACGTATGTAGCATCAAAATCGGGCGCTGTGCCTGAATATTCCGAAGAGCTTTTTAAAGGTCTGGGGATGTTTAAGAAAAAAGGATAATCAGGTTTACTGAATGTTAGCAAAAAGATTAACAACAAATAAAAAGAAGGAATTGTATTCCAGCCTCTAAAAAATGAGAGAATTCCCGCATTTATCGACAGGAAAACACTGAAAATATTCCCGGTAACTAATGCATCAATAGTATTTTTCCTGTTTGTTAAGTTAAATTCTTTTCTCTTAAACGAAAGGCTAATTTTGAAAGTATAAATAATACTTTGCACAAAAGTTACATAATATAATCAGGCATGATGTAGAATGCAACGTGTTGAAGAGGAAAACAAATCAACATATAAAACAAATCAACATACAAAACAAATCAACATATAAAACAAATCAACATATAAAACAAATCAACATACAAAACAGAGGAAACATACAAAACAGAGGAAAGATGAATGAAAATAAATAATGAAAAACCCGATACCCTGACAGCCGGATTATACGTAGCTGGCTTTATAATATCCGGATACTTTATTATAAAAGTCATTTTAGCACTATAATCTGTTTCTTCAGGCATACTTTTTCAGGCATACTTTTTCAGGCATAGACTGTTTGATCCGGTGAACATCATTTGATTGGACCTACAATTATTCTTCTTCTCCTTATTTTTTTCCTGCGATTTCGCTGGAACTTTTCTTTTCCAGCCTTTTTTTCGACCAGTATAGGAATAGTAAAGCTCCGATTATGATTCCTGTTATCGTTGCCATAATTTCAGCAGTATGGTTCAACAGGAACTCAATGTGAAAGGATCTTACAAGCATATTTATTAAGTGCTCCAGTCCGACATAATCTCTTGAGTCTCTGGGAAAGGTCCATCCTAACAGAGGCCAGAAGAAAATTTCAGGGTCAGCTGGGATCATATCCTCAAAAAGGTGTAAAAAGGAACCGGATGCTAGGGAAAGCCCTTTAATATCCTTTCTCCTGTCGTACAGATACAAACTTATCAGAAGGAGAAGAAGGGAGAAAATTAAAGTATGACCAAAAATTCTCCCGCTTGAAAAAGTTGAAGCAAGGATTATTTCGCCAACTGGTTTGTCTATTAAATCCGGGAGAAGAGCTCCTATTGCCAGATATCGAGGATCTATGATAGTCCTCAACCTGGGCACAAAAATACTGAGCCCAAAAAATATCCCGAGCGTAACTCCCAGATGTCCAAAGAGAAGCATTTAAAACTTAACTGTCCTTTTCTGTTAAAATATTATCGGATACTATATAACTTCTATTATAAGGATTGGGATGTGAGGCCATTAAAGTAAAGGTTAACTTTAAATTCAATAGCATCAGGAATCCATTATTAATCTTAATAGTATCTATTTTAATCCCTGATAGATATATTACTCAGTATCCATTACGCTCCAATGGTATCCAAAAATTTTTTTAAAAAAGAAACCTTTAAAAGGAAAAAATCGATTGAAATTTAAAAAGGAATTCCCCAGAGAGGATACCATTTTTCCACATTCTTTTCTACAGGCATTTCTCTTTCCATTTCTGCCCTTAACCTGAATTCAAAGGGACTGTCTCTCTGCTTTCCAGGAATAGGAATAAAGGGATAATAAGTTCCCTGTTTAAAGTTGTAGATCCAGTAAACTGCTTTTCCGCTGGCTGGCTTTCCAGAGGCTTTTTCACTATATCCGGCTTCTCTGGTTTCAGACTCGCTGTCGAACCTGTAGATAGCGCAGAGGATCTGCTCACCAAAGCCCCTATCTTCAAGGGTCTGGCTCACGAGATGAATGCTGGCAACGAGATCTTCAAAGTGAGGGTCTTTAAAAATAGCCCAGAGGAAATTGAATTCGTCTTTTTCCATCCTGAACTCGGTTTCCGTCTCTTTTGAGCTGAATGCCAGAAGCTCTTCGATTTCTTTCCGGGCAGATTCATAAGATGTAGCCCCTAATGGCTTAAAACAAATCCCTGCAGATCCCGAAGGTTTCAGACCGAGATTGCTTTCCAGGGTAATGCTTGCCGTAGAGATTGCAAATAACTTATCACTTTTTGCTTTTGGAAGCCTGCTTCTTCCGAGAACCGCGTCCATGAAATTCCGGAAACCCATTCAGTTTATCTCCCTTATTGCCACATTTTTATTTATTTTTAATTTATTTTTAATTTATTTTTTAACTTGTTTTTTAACTTATTTTTTAACTTATTTTTTAACTTATTTTTTAACTCATTTCTTGCTGCATCCTTTCAAGCTTAGCGATTCTTTTTTCCACAGACGGATGCGTGGAAAAAATGTCCATGATAGATGAGCCTGAGAGTGCGGGTACTGTGAAAAAGGCATTCATTCCTTCAATTTTCCTGAGGTCTTCACTTGGAACCCTGTCCATGACTCCGCTTATTTTCATAAGGGCAGAGGCAAGATTTGCAGGCTGCCCGGTGATAACTGCTGCTCCCCTATCCGCAGAGAATTCCCTGTAACGGGAAAGGGCGCGTATCAATATAAAACTGACAACCCAGACCGCAATAGAGACAAGCCAGACAAAGATAATGCCTCCGCCATCTCTCCTCCTGCCTCCACCCATATTTCCAAAATAAAGGCTGTAGCGGACAAAATAGAAAGCCACTGTTGAGAGAAAACTCGCAATCGTCATGACAGCCATATCCCTGTTTTTGACATGGCTCAGTTCATGGGCAAGAACTGCTTCGAGTTCAGCCGGAGACAGTTTGTCCATAATTCCCGTAGTGACTGCAACAACGGCTTTGTTCTGGCTCCTGCCTGTAGCAAAAGCATTTGGGACCTGACTCCTGACAATTGCAACCTGAGGCTTGGGAAGGTCGGCTATCGCACAGAGCCTGGTAATCATTCCATGTAGCTGCGGAGCTTCACTTTCAGAAACAACATGTGCCCCTGTCGTCCAGAGCACCATTTTATCCGAATAAAAGTACTGTACAGCCATGAAAAAACCTACGAATAAAAACATGAAAACCGGAGGTGTTCCATAGTACGAAAGGAATGCAAGGAATGCAAGGTAAACTACTGCCAGAAGAAACATCGTGAAAAGCATTCTTCCCTGAAGTCCCAAGTCACGTTCCCATTTTCTCTTCATATGTTATTGCTCCCGTCCGTTAATAGCATGATAGCTGGATTACAGGCTGTAATAAAATGGCTCTTAACAGCAAAACGGCATTCGACAGATTGAACGGATAAAGGCATTTAATAAGTTGATGAGTGATATAAACAAGTTGATGAATCAATATAATAAGGAGTTAATATAATAGTATCACAGGCATTAAGTAAACAAATGAACTCTGTTAAATTTACAGGTGATCCTGTGAACTTAAACATCCAATCTTATGGACCATAAATTAAACGATAATGTCTGATAGGTGTTAAGCAACTTAAACTAACCTTATCGAATTAAACTAACCCTTAAAGTAACTTAAACTAACCTTTAAGCAACTTAAACTAACCTTTATCGAATTAAACAGGTTCAAGAAACAAAATCCAGATATCGAGAATAATTGCAGGGTTTATTCTTTGTCTTAATAATACCTGAAAGCCAGCCTCCTGTTATCCTGAATAAAAGATTTCCTTAAGGATTTAAATCCTTTTCTTTTTAAAAAACAAAGATGAATAGGAAAAACCGATTTGAAGATATAGTATAAGAAGAACATATTGAGCTAATGTCAACAGATTCTAAAAACAGATCTTTTGGACTGGCACGTTATTTATAATAAAGACTTCTGAACTGAAATATTATTCCAATAACAGAATTTATAAATAATGTCTTCATTTCAGTAGCAGAAAGATATATTCTTTACAAATATTGTTCTTATAAATATTCGATTTAGCTGCTCATTCATTCAGGAGCAGACATTTTTTATTTGAAACATGTAAACTACTTCTTTCTTTATTGAAAAAAGAATTTCAGGTCCTCTTATGCAAAACATACTCTCAGTTAAATCTCTAACAAAAAAATTCGATGATTTTACCGCAGTAAAGGGAATCAGTTTTGACGTTGAAACAGGCTCCATCTTCGCTTTCCTCGGACCTAACGGGGCAGGCAAGTCCACAACCATCAAAATGCTTACAACAGTCCTGAAACCCACTTCCGGAGAAATACGGATAAACGGCTTCAATGCCCTTAAAGAACAGGATGAAGCAAGGGCTTCTTTCGGAATAGTTTTCCAGGACCGCAGCCTTGATGAAGAGCTTACTGCTTACGAAAACATGGTATATCATGCCGTAATCTATAAGGTCCCCAGAAAAGAGAGGGAAAAAAGGATCCAGCAGGCGCTTGAGATTGTTGGGCTCTGGAACAGGCGGGAAGGCTATGTTAAGAATTATTCAGGCGGTATGAAACGCAGGCTTGAGATAGCACGTGCGCTTGTCCATTACCCGAAAATCCTTTTCCTTGATGAGCCAACCGTAGGCCTTGATCCGCAGACACGGAACTCTATCTGGAGCCATATCAAAAGCCTGAATAAAGAAAAAGGAATGACGATTTTTTTAACCACACATTATATGGAAGAAGCCGAAGCTGTCGCAGACAGGATTGCAATTATCGACCACGGAAATATTATAGAATCCGGCACTGTAGAAGAAATAAAGAAACGGACAGAGACCGAATCCCTGGAAGAAGCTTTTCTGAAGCTGACAGGCAGGGACATCAGGGATGACAATTTGCCTGAAAATAAAGTGCGAACGATACGGGGCATGAGAAGGAGGGACAGGAATTGATCGAGGTAATCTATATCCTCTGGCTCAGGCAATTGAAACATTACTGGCGCTCCAAAGCAAGGCTTCTGGGTTCTCTGGGGCAGCCCCTACTCTTTCTGGTAACCTTCGGATTCGGGTTCGGGCCAATGTATGCAAGAGCAAGCGGAGGAGGAAACTACATGGACTTTCTTGCGCCCGGAATTGTTTCCATGTCGATCCTCTTCACAGCCGTTTTTTCAGGACTGGAAGTTATCTGGGACAGGCAGTTCGGTTTTCTCAAAGAGACCCTTGTAGCTCCGATTTCAAGGACGGAGATCATGATCGGGAAAACCCTTGGAGGTGCAACCATAGCTATGATTCAGGGCCTGATCGTGCTCTGTATTACTTATGCCCTCGGGTTCAGGGTGCCCAGCCTCGGAAACCTTGGAATGGGATTACTTTTCATGTTCCTGATAGCTATCTTCTTTACCGGGCTTGGCCTTGCAATTGCATCCAAAATGAAAGATATGCACGGGTTCCAGCTTATCATGAACTTCCTGATAATGCCCATCTTCTTCCTTTCAGGAGCCCTCTTCCCTCTAGAAAACCTGCCTCCTGCAATTTATTTTATCAGCAGGATCGACCCGCTAACTTATGGTGTGGACGGCATGAGAGGAGCACTTGCAGGTATGAGCGTGTTTGGCATCTACAATAACCTCGCAATAATAGGTGCACTATCAGTTCTTATCTGTATAATCGGGGCATTTCTATTTTCGAAGGTTGAGGCTTAAGCGCCTCTTTCCCCTAAATTTTCGGACTAAAGCATACTGTATAGTACTTTAAGGATCATTTCGTAACGTTATTGTACGATTATATGCTTTAAGGTCAAAGATTTAATTAACCGAATTTAAATTCGATTACCTGCAGTTTTTGTCAGGCAGCACCAGAGTAAATTTCCTGTTATATGAAAAAACGTTACATGGAAAAAATGAGGCATCAAAAGTGTTAAACTTGATCGAATATTTAGCCATGGGAGCGTTTCTCGGCCTTGCTGCAGGCACATCCCCGGGTCCGCTCCTGGCTGTAACCATATCTGAGACTTTACAGCACGGCAAGTGGGAAGGAATAAAGGTTGCTGTATCTCCTCTTATCACTGATCTTCCAATTGTTTTGGCTGTGTTGTTTGTCCTGTCGCACCTGACAAGTTCTGATTTCTTTATAGGAATTATTGCCTTTTTTGGGGCTTCATATTTGATTTATTCAGGACTCGAATCCTTCAAAATCAAGAGGAACAGCCTCGAATTAAACGTAGAAAAAAAAGATGCCCTCAAAAAAGGAGTGATTGTAAATTTCAGCAACCCTCATCCTTATGTATTCTGGCTTTCCATAGGAGGGCCAATAATCTTTAAGAGCTTAAGCAGTCATATATGGGCTACAATTTTATTCATAGCAGGTTTTTATCTACTTCTTGTAGGATCAAAGATAATTGTTGCATTAATTGTAGAGAAATCAAAGTATTTTATAAACAGTAAATATTATTTTTTCATTGTTCGCGCCCTTGGAATCGCCCAGATTATATTTGGATTGACTTTTATCAGATTGGGTCTTGATTCACTGGATTTACTCTGAACTTAAAATGAAGTCTTTACTCTGAACTTAAAATGAAGTCTTTACTCTGAACTTAAAATGAAGTCTTTACTCTGAACTTAAAATGAAGTCTTTGTTCTTACAGGGTTTTTCTATTTCATATGAATTATAAAGCCATTCTGTGGTGGTTTTTGATTCACGCTTGTTATTAGCTATACTAAATCATTTATTGAGCAGATATTGCCGGCCTGAAGCTCACAATTTAGTAAAAAGTAAAAAATCACAGCTATGTTTGCTTAAAAGGCCAGGGATAAATAAATGTTTCAGAATCCTGGATTACACCGGGCACCATGGCGCAGGGTGTAGAATAAAAGGAAAAGCAAAATAAGGCCAATGGTCACCAGAGTGACGACGCATCCAAAAGCTGTGTCTTGAGAGATTTGTTGACTTATGGCTTCAGCGTTACCAACCAGTGAAGACATATTATTCTATTAATATCTCAAATATAAATAAATTCTTAACCCGCAGTAAATGAAAATAAAAGGTTATTTTAGCTTTTTTCATGTAAAACCGGGCTCAAAGCTGAAAGCCGATAAACCTGGATAGAGCCGCAATAAGGTTAACAGGGTCATAATCCGGAAAAGACAAAAAAGCTGTATCTTTTAATTTCAATTTAGAAGTAGATGGTAGGATTTGAGTCCCTATTCTCAGTCCTACCTGCGATCCAACCCATAGATTAAGAGGAAACCCTATTGCCCTTAATCTAGACATATATAATGACAGGGTAATATATATCATAATTGATAAGAAAAATTGTTCCTTATCCTAAGTTTTAATATAATTAAAAAATTATATTATGCCAAAAATTTTAATGATATTAAAATCAACAAAGTATCCATTTAAAATCCTTTAAGGGACTTGAAATTCTTTACGCCAAACGATTCTTTTGCTTGAAAACAATCTTTGCTATAATTTATTTCAAATAATTTATCTTACAAGTATATGCTGGAGTTGGGAATTCCAGTTGGGAATTCCAGTTGGGAATGGGCTGGGGAATCGTCTCTCAACAAAAGAAAACCTGGAGACGCTGATTTTTCGTCGAAAAGTATGCCTGGTGGAGCATAACCTCGAAGAAACTGCATTGGGGGATACAGTAGGTCAGTAAATCATGTTTTCTTCTTACATAGTTATTTTGATGCTCTCAGCGTATTTTTAATGACTTCAATTTTTAATACTTTCAGCTTTATAACGTATTTTATAGAAAATTGGCATGCAGCTTTTAATTTTCCTGGTGGACCAGTTAGATGGAACGATTGATCTGAAAAGAAACAATAGGATGGAATTCGTTATAAGATTCGCAGTAACAGAAACGAGGTACATAAGCGTTTCAGTGCTAACCTGCATTGATTAATTAAATAATGCCGTTTCTCAATCCAGGGATTCATGCATCCTGCCCTGTTTTATGTCTCACACTCTTGCCATTAACCTCGAGTTCAACTTTTCTTTTACTCTTGCTGATTTAAACATGAATTGGACATTAAGGATATAATTTATACGCTCATATGAAATTCTCTTACATAAACTCAACAGCTTTTAATATCTAAAATTTCTAAAGCTAAACGGGGGTAGATGAACTTTTCCAGTATTTACTATTTCTACCAGGCCAAAAAGAAGCCATGATGGAGTGGGTTATAATAGTAAAAGAAATTGCTGAGAGAAAAGGAACTAATGAGAGAGAGTTTTTCTGCGAGAAGCTCCGAAAAAATGAAGAAATATACCGCATCGTCATGAGGCAGACTCAGCATCTTGTATACGATTAGGATATTAAAAACAACAAAATCTGCTGGTTAGGGGCTACCATAGAATTTATGGGGCATGAATTAAAAGATCTGGAAAGTACAGATATTGGGGTCTGGCTGGATCATATCTATCCTGAGGAACGGGATAAAATCTGGAAAGCTTTTAAAGAGCATCTGGAAACAGGAGAAAACTTCCTGCTTGAGTACAGGTACAGGAAACCCGATGAAAGTTATATTTGTATAGAAGAAAACGTGATCTGCCTGAAAGATGAAAGCGGTAGTGTAAATAGAGTACTTGGAATAATTAAAGACATCACTGAAAGAAAGCTTACTCAGGAAAGACTGGAAGCCAGTGAGGAAAAATACCGTTCATTCATACAGAATTTTGATGGGATTGCATTCCAGCTGGATGAAAACTTTTCCCCGGAGTTCATGCATGGGAAAGTAGAAGAGATTACCGGATATAGTGAAGAAAAATTTTTATCAGGTCAGGTTTTGTGGTTAGACATTATTCATTCTGCTGACAAGCCTCTTGTTGTTGAAGATATTGATAATATTCAAAAATCTCCATATAATTCATCCAGAGAACTTGACTTTCGTATAATACCTAATAACGGCAGAACGAAATGGGTACGTCAGTGCTACTATAAAATTCAGGGAAAAAATGGAAAACCGGATAAGTATCAGGGAGTCATTTACGATATCACTGAAAAAAAGAATGCAGAAGAAGCTATTAAAAAAATAGAGGCTGCCCGTAACAAAGAAATTCATCACAGGATAAAAAATAATCTGCAGGTAATCTCGTCCCTTCTGGATCTCCAGGCTGAAAAGTTCAGTGACAGAAAATATATTAAAAACTCGGAGATTCTTGGAGCCTTTAAGGAAAGTCAGGACAGAGTAATGTCAATTGCTCTTATCCATGAAGAATTGCACGAAGGCCAGGGAAGAGATACACTGAACTTTTCGCCTTATCTTGAAAAACTCGTTGAGAATCTTTTCCAGACCTACAAGCTTGGAAACGTTGATGTCAACTTAATTATGGACCTTGAAGAAAAAACTCTTTTTGATATGGATATTGCAGTGCCATTGGGTATGATTGTTAATGAACTTGTTTCAAATTCCCTGAAATATGCATTTCCAGACAGGGAAAATGGAGAAATCCGGATTAAATTATTTAAAGAAAGAAAAACCGGGAACTTGTTAAATAATGATATAAAAGTAGACACTGAGAAATGTACTGGATATACTCTTATTATCTCAGATAATGGTATTGGAATTCCCGATAAAATCGATATTGAAAGCCCGAATACGCTTGGTCTGCAACTCGTAACCATTCTCATAGAACAGTTAGATGGTGAGATCGAGCTAAAAAGGAACAAAGGTGCCAGGTTCAAAATAAATTTCAATGTAAAACAGAGATGATAAGGACCTGCAGGCCTGAACAAAAATCAGTTTAGAATTATATGAAAATCAGTTTAGAAGTAGATGGTAGGGGCTGAGTCCCTATTCTCAGATCCCTACCTGTGATCCAACCCAAAGATTAAGAGGAAACCCTATTTCCCTTAATCTGTACCTTTATAATGCCCCGGTTATATAAATCATAATTGATGCTAAAAATTGTTTCTTATATGGAATTTTAATATAATTGAAAAAACATATTATATCAAATATTTTAACGAAATTAAAAATAATTATATTAAAAAACAGAATGACCTTAAAAATTGTATTAAAAAAGAATAACCTTAAAATTTTTAAAATAGGCTAGTTTTTGCTTGAAACCAGTTTTTTAAATCAATAATTTAAAACAGGCTATATCATTGTCATGCTTCGTATTTAGAGGACAACACGGATATCATTGTCCCAAAAGGAGACTCGTCTGGAGATTGATGATCCTTCTTTTAATTAACATGCCTGGGGAGCATAGATCGAAGGTCTGTGCTGAGGAACGCAGTTAACGGATCAAGTAACCTGGCATTCTTCTTAAAGCTACTATTCTGCCACTTTCATTATATTTTACCAATCCATCTTCTTTAACCGTTTTTATAGCAGTTTTTGTGGTAGATTTTTCGAATTTGCAGAAATATAAAATGCAATCTTACATGTTGGGTTGTATAGATATATATTTATAATATTATTCTTTTATTGCGCACTCGATTATATAATAGTTTAAAAATAAAATCAATTCTTCCGAAATACTTTGAGACGCAGATAAAGGGAGACCTGCAATTATGTATAAAGTGAGGATTTAAGAAAGACTCTTTGACTTTTCACCCTGATATCGGAGAGAAATGAATATAATTAGAGTTTCTGATGCTGACGCTTCTGGAGATATACCTGGGGAACATGTAGATGAAAATGAAATCTTCTGCAGGCTTGGTAAGTTGTTTCCCTATTTCTCAAAAGTATGGTGAACAATAAATGATCATATTTGGACGTATCCACAGATGGCTGACATTCGGATTAAGTCCGGAGCAGGAGGACCGCTTCCGGCAGGTTAACTTCAGTTCAGACATAACTCTGGCTCGGATTTTCGTTATTCTGATTATTGTGCCGTTTATAGTCCTTCTGGTCAACGATTATGGCTTTTTTGGGCTACCACAGGCATTCTACAGGTTTCTGTTGCTTAGACTTGCTTTCGCCGGATACACCATCCTCTTTCTCAAAAGCCTGCGAAGATTTCGGAACTACCATTCTTATGACCGGGCTGAATTCGTTTGGGGTCTCTCTCTGGCCATTATCCACATCACGATAAATTCGACGCGGCCTGAAAACTTCATTGCCCATACCGTAATCACGGTTCTTATTGTTTTCATCACGATGCTCGCCATCCCGAATCGATTCACCAACCAGTTTATTCTGTCCTTAGTGTACACTATCGGGCAGATATTGATTATTGCTCCCAATATGTGGATATCTCCTGAGGCTTCCTTTACGGTGCTTCTCAGCATGTTAATGGTGAATGCAGTTGCCATTGCATCTGGCTGGCTGCTTCATTTCTGGCGCAGGCGGGAGTTCCTGACTCACGAGGAAATACATAATGCAAAATTGGAAGTTGAGACGCAGCTTACAGAACGCAAGAAAGCTGAAGAGGCTCTTATAAACCTTGAGACTGCCCGCAAGAAGGAAATCCATCACCGGATAAAGAATAACCTTCAGGTAATTTCTTCCCTGCTGGACCTGCAGGCTGATCAGTTCAGAAATAGAGAGAATATTAAGGATACAGAAGTCCTGACCGCTTTTAGGGAAAGCCAGGATAGAGTTTTATCCATGGCTTTGATCCATGAAGAGCTTTACAGGGGTGAAGGACTCGAAACGCTAAACTTTTCACCATATATCAAAGAGCTCGCTGAGAACCTTTTCCGGACATACAGGCTTGGGAATGCCGATATTAACCTAAAGATGGATCTGGAAGAGAATGCATTCTTTGATATGGATACTGCAGTTCCTTTAGGAATAATTGTCAATGAGCTCGTTTCCAACTCCCTTAAACATGCGTTTCCGGATAGAAACGAAGGAACAATTCACATCATGCTCCGTAAACAGGGAATAAGAGAATACATAAACAGCATAGAAGGGAGCGGGAGTTATAAAAGTGTTGCCTACGTTCTGAAAGTTTCCGATAATGGCACAGGTATCCCAGAAAATCTTGATATTGAAAAGCTTGATAGCCTTGGCATGCAGCTTGTAACTTCCCTTGTTGATCAAATGGATGGGGAACCTGAACTCAAAAGTGACCGTGGAACCGAATTCATGATCAGGTTTACAGTGACAGAAAAGAATAACCCGGCTTCCGTGCTATCCCCACAGCAACTGGTTAAAAGTGCCTGAACTATATGGTTCCGAATTACCAAACTGCCTTATCGACTTGAGACATCCTGCAGCTCATTGAACCTTTATAAGTGCTGGTGTATTTCTACCAGCCTCTAAACCTGATTTTTTTCTTTATTCTCTAGCCACATGGGGAGACTGTGATGTTAATAGAGACAAAAGGGCATAATGAATCCAGAAAGAATCCTGAAAGTCAACAATTCCTCCTCAAACAAACGCCTGGAGCAGCATGATATTTTGAAAGAATACAGTTTACAGACCCCGCGATTCAGCGAAGAGATTCGAATCCATTTTCTACCAGTGATTACATTAATGCAGGTTATCAGGTATACAAATATAATGTGAACTACCACTCAGCTAAAGACTGAGTGGCTTCCTGAGTCATCCTTCCTCCCATTGGAGGTAAGTCATGCAGGCTCTACCCGAAGTCCCTTCGGTGAAATATTATGAGTGTGATATACTTGAGATACACAACGGCTAACGGCTTTCCCCGCCTTAATCCCGTTCCCTACAGGATGATTCTTGCCCTGTTATCCAACTCCCCGATGTTCAAACGTTACCTCGCTTGGTTTTCGCTTTGAAATTCGGCAACGCTCTCCGGAACTGTGAGGTTGTGGTGACAGCAAAATCCAATATTACAAAGGTTTTAAAAATATTTAATAATTCACAGGATCAATAACGGTTAACAGTTGAAGTTGACGCTTATGTCCCCTGAGCTAAAGACTCAGGGGTTTTACGCTTCTTCATATAAACAATATAAACTATTACAAACAATATGAACTTCCTCCAGTAAACCCAGTAGAAAAATTAGATAAAATATTTATTACATTATTTTTATATAAACAGACCTTTATGTAAATATCAGATTATAAAATCGGCTACTGTGAAAATCTTAAAACCAAAAAAACTGAAACTCAAACAAAGAAATAAACGTTGAAGTAAAATTTTGGTTTTGTCCAACGGTCAGAGAGAACTATGAGCAGTGATAGTACAGATAAGAATTTTCAGGAGAGCGAAAAGCTGTATCACATGCTATTTGAGTATAGCATGGACGGCATTATCCTGACTGACCCGAGAGAAGGGGGAAAAATCCTATCAGCTAATCCAGCCGCCTGCCGGATGCTCGGATGGACGGAAGAAGAATTAATCGGCAAGGGGCGCGATATAATGTTTGACCTGAAAGATCCGTTACTATCCGGCCTGCTGGAAAAGTGTGCACGTTCAGGATCAGCAAGAGCCCGGCTCACTTACAGGCGCAGGGATGGAACTACTTTCCCCGGGGAGGTAAGCACTGCCTGTTTCATTGATAATGATGGAGAACCCCGAACAGTCGCTATCATTCGGGATATCACTGAACGCAAGCAGGCAGAGGAAGCTCTTAGCCGTGAGCGAAGCTTGCTGGAAAGCGTCACGCATGCTACTGATTTAATGCTTGCTCTTTTCGATCCGCAATTTAACTTTGTGTGGGTCAACCCCGCATATGCTAAAGCATCCCTGATGAAACCGGAGGAGATGGTTGGCAAGAACCATTTCGCATTATATCCTCACGAGGAAAACGAGGCAATTTTCAGGAAGGTAAGGGATACCGGCGAAGGCGTATTCTACAAGGACAAACCGTTTACTTATCCCGATCAGCCCGAACGCGGGGTAACTTATTGGGACTGGAACCTTGCGCCCGTTAAGAGTCCAGACGGAAACGTGACTGGCCTGGTCCTATCGCTACGTGAGACAACAAAATACAAACAGGCTGAGGAAGCTCTTCGGAAAAGTGAAGAACATTACCGTATGCTTTTCACAAATATGACCGAGGGGTTTGCCCTTACAGAGGTCATTTTTGATGAAAAGGGTAAGCCATATGACTACCGCTATCTTGAGGTAAATCCTGTCTATGAGCGCAGTACGGGCCTAAAAAAAGAGCAGGTACTGGGAAAATCTATACTCATGGTAATTCCCGATATTAGCCCCATAATGATCAAAAAGCTCGGCGAAACAGCGGTCTCAGGTGAACCGACATATTTTGAAATCTTTAGCCAGATAACGGACAATTACTTTGACGTTTATGTTTTCAGTCCAGAAAAAGGGAAGGTCGCAGCAACTTTTAGAGATATTACCAAGCGCAAGCAGGCAGAAGAGGCACTTAAAAAAGCGCACGAGACTTTAGAAGAAACAGTCAAAGAACGTACTTTAGAGCTTCAGAAGGCATACAATTCATTGAAAGAAAGTGAAAAAGGTCTTGCTGAAGCTCAAAGAATGGCTCACCTTGGGAGCTGGAAGTGGGATATTACAACCGATAAGCTTTACTGGTCTGATGAAACTTATCGAATCTTCGGACGAAAGCCCCAGGAATTCAACGCAACTTATGATGCATTTTTGAGTTACGTACATCCGGAAGACAGAGATTATGTGCATAAAGCCGTTAAAAAAGCTTTATACGGAGAACCCTATTTTATTGATTTTAGAATAGTTTCGGCTGACGGAGGGGAACGCACAGTCAGTGCGCATGGAGAAGTGGTTTTTAACGAGGAAAACATCCCTATCCTGATGAGAGGAACAGTTCAGGATATTACTGAACATAAAAAAGCAGAAGAAAGAATTCAGCGCCTGGCAGACATTGTGGAATCGTCAAATGATGCAATTATAACTAAAACTCCCGAAGGCATTATTACAAGCTGGAATAAAGGAGCAGAGCGGATTTATGGTTATTCGGCCAAAGAAATCCTTGGGAAAAACATCTCAATACTCGAGCCAGAGAACCTAAGAGGGGAAATAAAAAAGTTAACTCAAAATATTATGGATAACGAGGATGTTAAACATTATGAAACCTTACGATTAAGAAAGGATGGTAAATTAATAAATATATCAGTAACTCTTTCTCCAATCCATAATACCGCAGGAAGACTTGTGGCTATCTCAGCTATTGCCCGGGATATTACCGAACGCAAGAGGGCAGAGGAAGCCCTGGCGAAACTGGAAAAAATCCGCATAAAGGAAATCCATCACAGGATCAAGAATAACCTGCAGGTTATATCTTCCCTTCTTGATCTTCAGTCCGAAGCTTTCTCTCATCTTGATGTTTGTAAGGTTCCGGAAGTCATCGAGGCCTTTGCGGAAAGCCAGAATCGTGTGATTTCTATGGCTCTAATCCATGAAGAGCTGTATAAGGGAGAAAAACTTGATAACCTTGATTTTTCAGCTTACCTCAGGAAGCTAACCAAAGAACTCTTCAATTCATACAATCCGGGAGATAAAGATATCATTTTCAAGCTTGACCTTGAGCAGGCAGATCTTGGCATGGATACAGCAATTCCTCTCGGGATTATTGTAAATGAGCTGGTTTCAAACGCTTTCAAGCATGCTTTTCATGACCTTATGGAAGGCGAGATCCGGATAAATCTTTGCAGGATTGAGTCTACAAATTCCGGAAGAAATATTTCCGGCATAGACAAAAGCTGCATTGAAAAAGATGGCTTCAAGTATAAACTCAAAGTATCAGATAATGGAAAAGGCATTCCGGAAGAAATAGACATTGAAAATACGGATTCTCTTGGACTCCAGCTTGTAAATCTCCTTGTTGAGCAGATAGACGGCTGCTTTGAGGTTAAAAGTAATAAAGAAACAGAAAAAGGGACAGAACTCACCATATGGTTTAGCGATATAGATATATGAGCCGGTATCCCTCAGTGATGGAGTACAAGAAAATTATGAAAGGCTCTTAAATCAGTTTAGAAGTAGATGGTAGGGTCTGAGTCCCTATTCTCAGTCCTACCTGCGATCCAACCCAAAGATTAAGAGGAAACCCTATTACCCTTAATCTGTACCTTTATAATGATCCGGTTATATATATCATAATTGATGCTAAAAATGGTCTCTTATCTGAAATTTTAATAAAATTGAAAAATTATATTGCAGCAAAAATTTTATTGTAATTGAAATAAAGCGTATAAATAATATAAAAGAAGATATTATACGCTTTGAAACTTTTAATGTCGAATTATTTTTTGCTTAAAAACAATTTTTGATATAATTAATTTCAAATAATTTATCTTTATCAGTATATTCTGGAGTTGGGAACCAGGACAGGGGAGCAAACACGAATCAATTATAGAGAGACACCGCGTAAAAGAATTGCCCGGAGATCGCTGATCACTTCTTCGACAAGCCTAGAGGAACAAATATTCGAAGAGACTGTATTGGGGGATACGGTATTGAATAGTATCTCCGGTTTTCTCCTTAATTGTTTTCTTTCTTAAACAAAATTTCTTTTTCTCTCCCATACAACTTTCTTTTTTCTCAAACAACTTTCTTTTTCTTACCCATACAACTCTCTTTTTCTTTCTCAAACAACTCTCTTTTACAACTTCCTTTTACTTCTTAAACAGATTCTCTTTTTATTTCTCATAGTTATACGTACCAGGAATTCTGAATTCTGCCTTCTCAACTTTATCCGCTGAAACAGACTCAAGCTTGCATTGAGAAAAAGATCTCAGGGGTTTTACCTATTTTTTCAGTCTTTTCTACTTCCCCTGATTTATCCCCCTCTTTTCAAGGCTGGTACCACCTTTATTCCAATTTCCATCTTCCCGAGTCCGTCAAGCTGTCTTACGAAGCCTGATCTTTTTATTGTACAGGCAAATAGATATACTGACAAAACATGAAAAAAAGGAAGCATTAAAAAGGAAACATTAGATAGGAAGCATTAGATAGGAAGCATTAAAAAAGGAATATTAAAGAGGAAGTATTAAAAAGGAAGTATTAAAAAGGAAGTATTAAAAAGGAAGTATTAAAAAGGAAGTTGTATGATGAAGATCTGAGAAATAAACAAGAAAAAGTGAAGAAAGAAAATTAATGACCTTTATTTACCTCTTAGCCACTTTTTCTTCCTTCAATACCCTTTTAGCAATTAAAAAGACTACAAATGCAATAATAATGAAATTGATTAATTCCCCGAGAAAAGCGCCCCAGCCCAGTACTACAGGCCCGACTTCAAGCGTTGCCGTCCTCCAGGCACCTCCCGGGATAAAAGGAGTTATAATCGGCATAATAATATTGTCCACAAAGGATTTTATAAAAGCCGTCGATGCGATACCCATAATCAAAGCAATTGCCAGCGGAATCACTTTATACTCATAAAGAAATTCTTTAAATTCACTTACAAGTCCCATTATTATCCTCCTCAAACATTTTAATTCACATAATATAGAAAAATAAAATTAATTAGTTTATTAGTTTTTAGGATATATAATCTTTATCAGTTCTCTATATCTCCAGAAACGGTTTTTAAACCTGAATTATCCAGAAAAACTTGCTATTCTTGCTTAAATCTTCAGAAAAAAGCATTAAAGCCCTAAAGATAAAGTTAAAAAAGATGTCATGAAATGAATCGAACAGATAAACTTAAAATGCCTTTTTAAAATCAGAAATAGCGTATAGAAGCCATTCAGGCAAAAGGACATTGCTGATAATGTTTAGGTTTAGAAGAGTTAAGCCCATCTGAAATTTTCAACTGATGTAAGTCAAAAACATAAAAGGGCCACACTACTTGAATTACTGGTAACTGAATTGCTGATTAACTTTTTTTTCAGGATTTTAGAAGGACAGGCAGGCTGATAAAAGTCAAGCTAAGGAAGGGGGATCAGGTACGGAAGCAACACCACAGAGAGCGTGTCCGAAGATGACAAGTAACAGGAATGAAAATAACAGTTGATGGGGGATTATCAAGATGCAGACCAGAATTCTTGTGGCGTATGCTTCCAAATACGGTTCAACGAAAGAAGTAGCCGAGTCAATAGCTGATACCTTGCATGAAAATGGGCTTGCGGTAGACCTTAAGCCCGGTCGGGAAGTAAGGTCTCTGGAAAATTACAGCGCGGTTGTACTGGGTGCGCCAATATACATACTCCACTTCCACAAGGATGCGCAGGGCTTTCTTTCACGGCACCATGAAGCCCTTACAAAACTGCCGGTTGCGTTTTTTGCCCTGGGCCCATTGAGCAATGAGGCAGAGGAGTGGAAAGAAGTGAGGGTTCAAATTGATAAAGATCTGGCGAAGTTTCCCTGGTTCAGACCTGTTGAGATAAAAATATTCGGAGGCAAGTTCGATCCGAAGAACCTTCGTTTCCCTGATAACCTGCTTATCAGGTTGCCTGCAAGTCCGATACACGATATGCCGGCAAGCGACACCAGAGACTGGACGGAAATCCGCTCATGGGCTAGCAGCCTTGCAGCCCTGTTTTAACCTGCTTGGCCGCAGTAATTCGAAACCTGAGTTCAGGATTCTATTTCTGGACTCTAACCCGTGCAACCCTATTAAGTTTCTTAGCTCGATTATATTGAGCCGTTCCTGTCACACTGGGAGGAGAAGAGCAGCCTGCCTGCAAAGCAGACAAAGCGTAAGAGAATTTAGAACTAGAAGCTCAATTAAAAGAAAAAATCGACAAATAGTAGTTTAGTACTGGAAAATCTAACCGGACTAAACCGAGTGCTCAATCAGATATAAGTCAAGTATAAGTCCCAATTCAAGTATAAGTCCTGCAGCCCAATTTATAAAAACGATAAAAATTTGAAAATAAAAGGCGAAAGATAGTTTAAATTTAAGATTAAACTTAAAATTCAAGCCCCAGCCCTACCGGGCAATGGTCCGAACCCGTGATTTCAGGATAAATAAGAGCAGACTTTACACTTTCCCTGAGATTTTCGCTGACAAAGAAATAATCAAGCCGCCAACCTACGTTCTTTTTACGCGCATCGGTTCTCAATGACCACCAGGAATAGTTTCCACCTTCAGGGTTAAACATACGGAAAGTATCAAGGTATCCGGCCCCAAGGAACTTATCCATCCATGCCCTCTCTTCAGGAAGAAAACCGGAGGTCATTTCATTTTGCTTCGGGCGGGCAAGGTCTATCTCTTTATGGGCAGTATTCACGTCTCCGCAGATAACAAGCTTTTTGCCTCCGGCTTTTAGCGCGTTTGCATAATCCAGGAACGCGTCATAAAAAGCCATTTTGTATCCCAGGCGTTCCTGGGAAGCTTTGCCGTTAGGGAAATAAATATTTAGCAGGATAAACTCTTCGTAATCGGTCCTTAGAAAACGGCCTTCCCTGTCAAACACTTCAATACCCATGCCTTTTTCGAGGTTCAGGGGTTTTCTCAAAGAAAAGGTCCCGACCCCGCTGTAACCGTTCTGCTCTGCTGAAACAAAATAATTATAGTAACCTGGAATATTCTTGACTTCACGCGGAAGCTTGTCCTGAGATGCTTTTGTCTCCTGCACGCATACAATGTCAAACTCATGACTGAGTAAAAGGTCGAGAAAGCCTTTTTTGACAGCAGCTCTCAGGCCGTTCACGTTCCAGGAAATAAGGTTATAATGTTCCGGCATTTTTTACCTCTATTTTGCATCAACTGTTTCTTCTTTATTTCATCCGGTCTTCTCTGAATTTTCAGATAAAATCGATATCGATATAAAGCCATTCAGGCTTGAACATAATATATAGAGTTTAAGGAGGCTATGGAGATAAGTGAGTCATTAATTCGTGACCAGTATAGATAAAATCTCTGATTTACATAAAAGTATCCGAAGTTCTGGTGAATAAAGCGTCCGTAAACAATTCGAAATAAACAGAAACAAACATAGTGAAAAAATAAAATAATACTTTGCATAATTATTATAACTATATATTTAGAACGTTCTGAAAGTAGCTCTTCAAATACCGAACAGTAATCCAGAAAAAATAAGGAAATTATATGGACTTAATAAAAATTATATGTGGAATGCTTGCAGTTGCCCTTATTCTGGGAATTCTTACCTGTGGATCTCACGAAAACCAGGCAGCGATCGCGGAAGAACTCGAAAATAATGCCGTAAGCGAATCTGCTTCAGGAGTAACTGAAGAAGCTCTGGCAACAGTAGAGAATACAACTGCAGAACAGGCTGTCATGAAACCTGCGCCTCCGGATTCTGCCATCCTTGCAAAAGGTGAGAGTAAAATGGCAACTGAAAGGAGAGAAATAGAAAATAAAGTCAGGGCTACAGTCAGGCTTCTTGACGTACAGGGAGAAAATCTATTTCCTTCATTTAGGGAGGCAGGATCTCCCTGGAACGACCAGAATTTCTGCATTTTTGTCTGGACAATAAACGGCACTCAGGTGGTCTGTCCTCAGGACGTGGGCAGTGAAGGGAAAGATATGAAAGGGCTTCAGGACGCTGACGGCAAGCCCATATGGGAACTCTTCATAAAGGCAGTACAGAGTGAAAGTGGGGAAGGATGGATAGATTACAACTTAAAGAAAGAAGGAAGTTCCGAAACTTCTCGTATGCTAACTTTCGTTAAAAAATCCACATACGGAGGCCAATCTTACATCGTAGGATCAAGCCTTCATGTTGACGAGCAGATAATATGTAGAGACCTCAACGACTGCACGTATCTTGAAGAGCCTGGAAATATCCGTGTCGTGGAACTGCTGAACCCTAAAAATCTCAATCAGGGTGCTGGCCTTAACTACAGTGTGGCTCATTCAATTATCAAACCCGGAGAAAATATTGCTCCTCATATGATGAAAAATCCAGAAGTCCATTATATCCTTGAAGGGGAAGGCGTCCTCTATATTGACGGGATCCCGGTAGAACTTCATCAGGACCAGCTGATTTACATTCCCGCAGGCGCCATTCAAACTACATACAATACCGGAAACAATACGCTCAAATTCCTTGCCATAAACCAGCCTGGGTGGTCAGAGGAGAATACTAAAGTCTTTGAATAAAAGGTGAAGAGTCATGAATAAAAAAACTCTTTAGAACTAAACCTTGATCCTGGCTAAATTAAGCATCAGAGGGCTCTGGTCACCTTGATATATAAAAAGTAATTATATAATAATATATGAAGGTCATCCAGAGTCTGAATACATTTATCCTTCTGGTTTTGATCCTTTTTACCGCGTACCTCCGTTATTTAACTGATTTTTTTGACGAGAACAGCGCTTTTCTGGATTCTCTTCTGGCTTCATTGGTTGTAATTCTCTTTGCCTACATAGTAAACTCCGTTCTAGGTAACTTTATCCTGAGAAGAGTTTCGACTGCCAGAGACCGGTACACCCTGCGAAAAACCGTCTCCATTCTCATTACAGTCATTGCTTTTGCCTCATTTTTTGCAATCTGGATAGAGAGAACCAGTACGCTGATTATTGCCTATGGAATTCTGAGTGCAGGCATTGCAATTGCACTTCAGGACCTTCTGAGGAGCATAGCCGGGGGGATACTCATAATTACATCCGATCCTTTTAAAGCCGGAGATAGGATTCAGGTAGGAGATAATATAGGGGATGTTCTGGACATAGGAAACTTCAGCACCAAACTCATGGAAATAAAGGAATTTGGAAATTCGGACCAGTATACTGGCAGGATAATCCAGCTTCCAAACAGCTTTGTCCTTAACCAGCCGATCAAAAACTATACGCGGGATTTTTCTTTTATCTGGGACGAAATCCGGATTATGCTAATCTACGGAAGCAACTGGAAAAAAGCCCAGGATATTATACTTAAAATTACAAGCCCTATTGTGAAGGAATTTGAACCTGAGCAAAAAAAGAACTCCTGCGGATGGGAGACAAATACTTCATAGCCACCTATGATGTGAAAACAAATATCTATACATCAATAGGAGAGAACTGGATAGAACTGAGGCTGAGGTACGTGGTCGACCCGAGAAAAAGAAGAGCAGTCAATGACCTTTTGACTTCAAGGATTCTGGAAGCTTTTGAAAAAGAAGAGGATATTGTTGTAGGGACCCTGACCAGCCTTGATGCTTCGAAAAATTCCGGTAAAGAAGAGTAAATTAACCATTTTTTTCATTCTGAACTATAGTAGCAATGAGTGCAAAAATCTATTGAATCCTCAGTTTGACAGTTTCCACTAATTGATACTTTTTTTCCTTTCTTTTTTGTCCCAACTGGATTTGACGATTCTTTAAAATTTATTAAAATTTATTACATATTCTATATAATTCCATTCCTTTTTGTTACTAATAAGCTATTGATCCTATCAAAATTCGCAAAAATATAGTTTTTAACTCCATTTATCTTGAACTTGATTGTAAGTGTCAAATTCTTCAAGCTTTTTTTAATGAATTTTGTAGACGTATGTTTTATCTCCTCAAATTCATATCGCATCAGCGATATGAATAATTGGGCTATAAATCCAAGGATAATAGCTCCATAAATGCTATCGTCTGACCAGACTCTCAACGGCTTAATCTGGATTTCATTTTTCAACGAATGGAATATTTTCTCAATAGAATCCTTTTTTCTGTATGTTATCAATGCATCTTGAAGTGTCAAATCCCTGTTCGATTTCAGACAAAAAAATCCTTCTCTTCCGTTAATCAATGAAGCTTTCAGGAGTTCTATAGCTTCCTCATCACTAAGCTCTTCGAGCTTAGTTCTAAAACAGTAATCAATCTCAATCAACTCATTATTTATTCTGAATTTCTTAGGAAGCTTTTTGTTGTTTACTAAAGCCTTCTGAATCTCTTTTGCTTCCTTTAATTTCTTCAGAACAGCTCTTGCTTTTGCTTCTAACTGTCTTTTCTGTAAAGATTCAGAGAAATAGAAATACTTACTGCTGCTAGGCTTGACGATTTTTATCCCATATATACCTTTTTGGGAATCTATCAGTTCTGCTTTTTCCAGATCAAAGTTCTCGATTATTTTATCGTCACTTGTATTCAGTTTCATGGCAGTGAGATAGTCCATCTCAGCATCCTGTATACTCTTGAGATTATCAGTGGTGTTAGCTCCTTTATCAAAAATAATAAGAGAACCCTTTTTAAGTCTGCTTTTTACCTGGTTATAAGTGTCAGAGAAGTGCTCCAGGTCAAGAACGTTTCCTCGATTCACGGTAACACCAATAGGAATGTTAATGGGATTAGTTAATTCACTGATTCCAACGGTTATCTGCAGCTTATCAGGCCTGTGATCTCTACTATACCCGTATTTACCAAGGTTGGATTTAGTCCCGTAAAGAACTATACTCGTCCAATCAAGGTTTATATTTGTCTCTTCAAAATCGTAGACAGAAAACAGAGAATCAAGAATGTCAGAGAGGATTTCCTCTCTATTACGTCCTAAAAGTTCAAGAGTTCTGTAAAGAACTCTTTCATGAAACCTTTCAAGATTTAAGATATCAAGAATTTCTCCCTGATTTAACCATTTACCAGCTTCTTTGATACTAAAATTCTCAGTTAATTTGTAGCTTAACAATCCAATTAGTAAACTATTGAGATCAAGACCCCTGCTTTTATGTTTGCTAAAAATATCAAAGAAATTAAGCTTTTCATAAAAGAGTTGGACAGCAAGAATTGATCCGATAGGAACACTTATATTCTTGTTAGGAATTGTAGGAAACGCTCTCTGTTTTGTGATGTTCATTTGACCGAATTACACAAAATAGAGAGCACTTATTTTTATCTAACTGTCAAAGTCAGGTTGAATTAGTGCAAAAGTCGATTGAATTAATTGATTTCCAGAAGAACTCAAACACAAAAAATTAATTCCATGCCCACTATCCATCACCTCAATGTATAAAGTAATCCGGATTCCACCTGAAAAAGGAGAAGAAATCAGAGAAAAAGCAATTGCCGGTGAATTTCTGGACACCACAAGAAAAATCCGGAAACTTCAAATCAAAGAAGTTACTCTTCTTGAAATCCCTGTAACTGAGGATGCAGGAGAAACAGTTGAAGGATTCCCTGTAATTGAGCAGAAAGACCTCGAATTTTTGAAGCCAGCAGCATCCCTTAAAGAGTACCTCAAATGTTCTCTCTCCGAAACCGAACTTGCCCGGTTACCTTCGGGCTGGCATGTGCTTGGAGACATAATAATAGTCAGCATCCCCGACGCGCTTGATGGAAAAAAACTCCTGATAGCTGAAGCTCTCCTTTCAATGTACCCGAAGTGCAGGAGCGTTGTCCGGGACTTCGGCATCGAAGGGCAGTTCCGCCAGCCAAAAAGAGAACTTCTTCTGGGCAATGAGACAGAAACTATCCATAAGGAGCACGGCTGCTTTTTCAAGCAGGACGTAACAAAAGTGATGTATTCCAAAG
The DNA here is from genome assembly GCF_046529725.1 of Methanosarcina hadiensis. Lineage (GTDB taxonomy): Archaea > Halobacteriota > Methanosarcinia > Methanosarcinales > Methanosarcinaceae > Methanosarcina > Methanosarcina hadiensis. Next base: position 1,147,217 of record NZ_CP136241.1, read on the forward strand.
GCAACCTGGGAGAGAGGAAAAGAATGAGCAGGCTCGGGAAAGGGGAAGTTGTAGTTGATATGTTTGCAGGGATAGGATATTTTTCGATTCCCATGGCTGTCCATGCCGGGCCGAAAAAGATCATAAGTATTGAAATAAACCCCGAATCTTTTGCATATCTAAAAGAAAATATCAGACTGAACCATGTAGAAGATATTATTACCCCGATTATGGGAGACTGCTCTCAGTTTGCTCCCGTAGATGAAGCTGATAGAGTCATTATGGGCTACGTGGGAACAACACACCATTATCTGGAACCGGCTATGAGAGCTTTAAAAAACAGCGGAGGGATCCTGCATTATCATGAAACGGTGCCTGAATATCTCGCAAAGACCAGGCCTGAAGAAAGGATAAGGAAAGCTGCCGAAGCCCTGGGGAAAAAAGTTGAAGTCCTGGAAACCCGAAGGATAAAAAAGTACTCTCCGGGTGTCCTGCATGTGGTAATTGATGCAAGCATTTTCATATAAAATTTAACTCCGATTAATGATTAGAGGGATTTCTGGCTTTTTTATTGCGTGTGGAGAGCCCGGTGAAACACTTACATCCGTTTCAAGGATCTTTTTGTAAATATTTCTTTTTTGCACGACAGGCCACCATCCATATAGGAAAACGTTAACAGGTTCCCACATAGCTACCCATCCGATGATAAGGAGCCCTTCAGAAAGCATGGTCTTCAATAGCCCGTTTTCAAAAGTCGAAAGAAGCCGGATAATGAGCAGGCAGAGAAAAAGGAAAATAACGGCTATTGTCAGGTTTCTTCTTCCCCGCTGGAGAAGCCTTCTCAGGTCCAGTTCTGTCAGGACTTTCTTATAGAGGAAATGGTTCTTAATTGCTTCTTTAAGGGTATTCTCGGTCTCGCTATTGAATTCGAAAGAGGGGACATATATTACAATTTCGAGAGGCTTTTTAAGAGGGAATTCGCCAACCGTGTTATAAATATACTCTTCTGCATTTTCATCAAGTTCTTTTTCGTGAAAAGGAGCAGGATCAAATGAGTTGAATATCTGCATCATACTGTGAAGTTCAAGTTCAATTAAGAGTTTTCCTTCACGCTCTCTGTAAAGGGCTTCCGTCCCATTCGGGGATAAATCCACCCTTCTGACCATTTTATATCTACCTTCTATAGAGCTGTTTTTGAATCATTTTTATATAGTTTAAACTGTTTGTATGTTCTATATAAGGCTTTACTTTTCGGTTTTTACTTCTCGGCTCTGGGCATTAAGCCGCTGATCCTTGGTATAGAGCAAGCAGTATTATGGAACTTTTTTTACTGCTGGAGATCCGATCTCTATGTACACATCCGTATGTATGATTTTTTCGTAAATGTTTCGCTTATGGACAATCGGCCACCAGCCGTAAAGGAAAGTATGAACCGGTTCCCACATAGCAACCCACCCGATAATAAGTAGGCCTTCTGAGAAAAGAGTATTAACCAGGCTTTCTTCAAAAGTTGCAAGAAGCCGGATAGCGAGCAGACATAAAAAAAGGAAGGTAAGAGCTATTATGAGGTTTTTCCTCCCCTGATGAAGAAGCCTTTTTAATTCGATATCGGTAAGGAGCTTTTTGTACAAAAAATGGTACTTTATTGCTTCTTTAAGGTCAACTTCGATTTCTGTACTGACCTCAGCAGGTGGAAGGTATATCACAATTTCGAGGGGCTTTTTCAGGGGGAATTCGTCCACTGTATTGTAGATGTATTCTTCTGCATCCGGATCAAGGTCTTTTTCCCGAAATGGAGCCGGGTCAAAAGAATCAAAGAGCTGAAGCGGGCTTGTGAGCTCTATTTCGATCAAAAGTCTTCCTGCACGCTCCCTGTAAAGAGCTTCTGTCCCTTCTCCTGAAATTTTTTTCTTTCCGGATGCTCCTTTGCCCGTTATGATATCTCTCTCCCCCTGCCGGTCACGTAGGATACTTAAAATGTTCTGTAGAATGCGTAAAGTATTTGTTTATCGAAACAGTACAATTTCTCACCTGTGATGCTTGAGGTCCTGTTATCAGCCTGAAGCTCGGATTAATATTGGGCTGGCAGGATATAAACTCTCAGATAATCAAGAAAAAATAATTCCTGTCCTGGAAATGTGTTTCGGATTCCTTTATCTCTAATCAAATGCTGGCTACAGCAGACATGATCGCCTGATGGAGCTCTTTTGGATTTTTAGAGCTGATCACCACTCTTTTTCCGGTGATGAGTTTCAGGATTACAACGAAATTTGCTCTCCTGGAAGGGGGGTTATCCACTAAATCCTTTCCTGTAAAAGGCTCATAGGCTTGAATTTTACATTCTTCAATAACATAGATTGGGATTTTCTTAAAAGAAGGATGCAGAGGTATTAAACGTATATAGACACCATCTCTCCTAACCTCAGTAACATGTTTTATGGAGTAAAAAAGGAGGGGAAAGAACACCCCGAATACAAACCAGATAGCCAGCAGGTAAAGGTCAGGAATATTCTGGAGCCCTGAAGGTTTTCCAAAGAACAGACTGTAGATCTCGATGTACCAGAGTATAAGGGCAGGGTAAAGGACAGAGAACATAAATATATTGCTGTGCAGATCCTGTACTTCTCGAAAGATCAAACATGTTTCAGGATGTTCCGTTAAAATCTCTCCCTTATAAGATGATCCGGATATTCATTATTAATGGATAATCTCCCTGATCGATGCGCTTTTTAATCATTGTCAGGAAAATACCTCACTACTTAATAAAATTAATAAATAGTCAGTCGCTTGATGCCGAAAATTTTTGATGAGAAAGTCCATAAACGGTTTATTAATTGAAAACGTCTCTATTTTTCTCTATCAAACCCGGGTAGATAAATCTTCCGAAAAAAAATGAAAATTCTATATTACATTTAATTTAAAAATCCAGGTTATAATCAAAAACCTGATGTTATGATGAAACCCGGAGATAAAATACTTAAAAATAACAGACAAAATATATTTTAGGCAAATAAAAAGAGATAAAAAAGTTAAAAATAATTATTATATAAATAGCTATTTTTAAAATTTTTATGATAACATTTTTGTAATAATTCTTTATAACAATTATTTTTATATTATTACTATAACAATAGTTTCCAGTTACTTTAACAACAGCTTTTGTTTAATATGACAGTAATTTTTAATTCTGCATTCTCAATGCCCTATCAATAGCTGCAGATAATTTTTCCGGGATCTGGGAGCCCACCATCAGTCTTTTAACTCTTCCTCCTTCCACAAATTCGAAACGCACTCCTCTATTACCTTTTGCATTATATGCAGTTCCTTTTAATCCATAGCGTATGCCCCAACCACCATAATCCCTGATTGGATTATAGGTAAGTACTTCATAGCTCTGAATAGTTTTGATAGGAAAGGATCTGAAAGAAAAATGAAACGGATAAAAACGAACATACAAACCATCTTTCCTTACCTCAGTAATCATTTTGAGGGAGTAGAAAAAAAGAGGGAAAAGAATTCCGAAAACAAGCAGTAAAACAAGCATTAGCCAGTCAGGAGCAGGATTATTCCCGAAAGGTTTTCTGAGAATGAGCTGCTGGTAGGCACCATACCATGAGATAACTACAGGAATCCCGACAATAAGCCTTACCCACAGCTGGTCCATTTTCTGAACTTCTCTAAATAGAACCGGATTGCATATCCTGCTCATTCCTTCAGTTGCACAATACATCTTGAGGGGCTCCGAATACAGTTATCAATATTTTATTGAACTGAAAGGGGTTTATAGAACAATACGAGGCTTAAGAATAATCTTCTGATATTGGAATATTTATTAATTGAGGCATTATACAGAAAAAATAAACTACCGCCAGGATTTAAGACTCAGGATTATATAATATTAAGAAGGGCTGGTTTAAAAATTATTCTAAAAAAGTAGAGAGAAAAGGTCTTTTAATAACCCAATCTCTCCATTTCTTTCAGTACTGCAGCACTGAAATCCGTGAAATTCTGAATGCCGCCAGTCCATGCAGCCATCATCATAGCATCCGAGATTTCAACTTTTGTGGCCCCAAACTTATGAAGCCTCTCCAGGATCTTGACCGCACTTTCAATATTATTGTTGGAGCAGGCAATAGCAAAAACCATCAGATGCTTCTGTTTCATGGAAAGCCCGCCTTCCCTTTCAGCCCAGATGGACTTATAAAAACCTGCGATTCCTTCGGCAAAATCCTCATCTATCCGCTCAGCGTACACAATAGACCTGGGCAAAAAGCCCTTTACTTCTCTAATTTCCTGGATATTCTTCCCCATAATAATCGATATGTCATAGGCAAGTATCAAATATAACAGTATCTCTTGACAGAATCTTTGTTATCATAAGTTTCGTTCACTTTATCACATATAGACTGGTTCGAACCTAACTAACTTAAATAACAACCAATTAGTCCTCTTGAGCTCAGATTACTCCATAGTTCCCAAATTAGTCCTCTTGAGCGAGCAAAGCGAGCGAAAAGGACCGCGTACTGTTGCGATTACATCGCAACTCCCATGAAATCTCCGATTTCATGCGATCCCGAGGCGCAATTCGGGAGGTAAAGATTTAGATCCATTATCCCTATAATACAGGCAGGTAAAATCACTGAGGCAAAAAGATGCTATACCGCAAATTGGGAAAAACAGGTAAAGAGATTTCAATACTTGGCTACGGCTGTATGAGGCTTCCAGTCATTGACGGATCACCCGAAAGAATAGACGAAAAGAAAGCAACTGAGCTTCTCCGTTATGCTATTGATCACGGTGTAAATTACGTTGATGCTGCTTACTCTTATCACGGGGGAATGGGCGAAGTTTTCCTGGGAAAAGCCCTAAAAGACGGCTACCGGGAAAAAGTGCATCTCGCGACAAAACTTTCCTGCAAGCGCGTAAGCTGCAAAGAGGATATGGACCGCTTCCTAAACGAGCAGCTTGAAAAGCTCCAGACCGATTGCATTGACTTCTACCTCCTTCATGCTGTGAAGAAAAGCTACTGGGAAAAAATGAAGAAATTCGGAATAACGGAGTTTCTTGAAAGAGCCCGCACAGCCGGAAAGATAAAATATACAGGTTTTTCTTTCCATGACGAACTCGATGTTTTCAAGGAAGTCATTGATGCCTATCCCTGGGACCTCTGTCAGATTCAGTTCAATTATCTGGACGAAAATTTCCAGGCAGGAGTCGAGGGGCTTAGATATGCGGCTGAAAAAGGGCTTGCCGTTGTCATTATGGAGCCTTTACGCGGCGGAAATCTTGCATCAAAAGTCCCTGAGGAAGCCGGAAAGATCTGGAACAGAGCTGAAATCAAAAGAACTCCTGCGGAATGGGCTTTTCGTTACCTCTGGAACTATCCGGAAATCAGTGTTGTCCTGAGCGGGATGTCAGAAATGGAGCACCTGAAAGAAAACCTGAAAATTGCGGAACAGGGGTACCCAAATTCCCTTTCAGCCGAGGAAAAAAACCTGATATCTGAAGTTAGTGGCATCTACAGGTCAAGGATAAAGCTCAACTGTACAAACTGCAAATACTGTATGCCCTGCCCAATGGGTGTAAACATCCCGCGTAATCTCAGTTATCTGAATGATATTTTTATGCTTGATGATGTGGAGAATGCAAAATTCCAGTATGGGGTCCTTCTATTACCAAAAGAGAAAGCTGGAAATTGTATTGAATGCGGGGAATGTGAGGATGTATGCCCGCAGAATATTAAGATCAGGGAAATGCTGAAGGAAGTAAGGGAAAAATTTGAGTGATTTTGATGTAACTTTATTTGCTTTACAGAATCTTTTTTCCCTCTCGACTAAGAGCACATCCGAAAAGCGGTTACTGATATAACTTTTACTATGAGAGAATTTGAAACCATAACTGATACTCTGATTTTACAGACCTACTATGATTTTTTTAGGCCCGTTATGATTTTTTAGACCTGTTGTTATTTTTAGACCTGTATTTTTAGACCTGTTATGATTTTTCAATCTACTGTTATTGGATTTCGGATGAGCTCCAGGCTATCAATAGACTATCACTAGTCAACTGCTGGTATTATTTCGCACATCCGCTTCCTGTTCATTGCTGCCTTCAAGCCTCCCACCAAATTCTACATCTCCATACCATGTAGGATCCTGCAACAGTATAGTCACCTGATCATCCTGATAAGTAGCAGTTACCTTATAGTGATTTATATTTGCGACCTCATCGATGTAAGCAACAAAAACATTGTCTGACTCCCACGACCCTTTCCCTGCCACAGGCAGACCGTATTCTCCGGGAGAGAATCTATAAACGTTATCCAGTCCCAGAAGATACTCCAGTGTCTGATTTTCTGCCACTCCCACTGTAAATAAGGCTTCTCCTTTTTCCTCATCAAATGTTAAAGAAAGAGACTGAAGGTCCAGAGGATTGGAATCGAGAACGTATGTTTTTCCTTCAATTTCTTTTGCCGTTTCAGGCAGAGGTCTCACAGGTTCAGGCTCAGGAGGCTCTACAGCGGCATTTATTTCTTCCTGAAGCCGTCCATAGGCGGCGGGGTTTTCAGGAAGAGGCTTGTCTGATTTCAAAGCAGCAACAAGGAAAGGAGCTGTCTCATCCGCGTTAAAGCCGCCGCCCGTGGTCACAACTATGAGATTTTCTTCAGGCACGACAGTTATTAGTTGTGTCCCACGACCCCTTGCGTCATAACGTTCAGGAAGGTCATCATCCGGAACCCACCACTGATAGCCATATCTCTCGTCCTCTTCCAGAGAGACCTGCTCACGCGTAGATTCAGAAACCCATTCTGCCGGCACTATCTGTTTCCCATCCCATTCCCCGTTATTAAGATAGAGATAGCCGAGTTTTGCCATATCGTGAGGAGTCATGTGCAGATCACCCCAGCCGCGGTTATTTCCCTGAGGGTCAGAAGGCCAGATGAACTCTGTGATTCCTAAAGGCTCAAAGAGCCGCTCCTGAGCATAATCAGATTCGTTCATGCCAGTGGTCTCACTGATAATTCCCGAGAGGAGATGCGAGTTACTGCTACAGTAGACGAAGCGAGTGCCAGGTTCTTCTGCCATGGGCAGGTCAAGCGCAAACTGGATCCAGTCAGGGCTGTCTTCCATCTGCTCAGTAGTAACTTCGTAAGGCTCGTTAACGCATTCAAGTCCCGATCTCATAGTAAGAAGGTCTTCCAGAGTCATTGCCTTTTTATTTGCATCAACATTCGCAACAGTGCGATTCGGAAAAAAATCCAGAACCGGCTGATCGACACCGACAATGTACCCTTCGGAAATTGCGATACCTATCAGGGTCCCTGTAAAACTTTTGGTAACGGAAGCGACATCGTGTACTGAATTATTGGCAAAAGGGTAAAAATAGACATCAGTAACAACGTATCCGTTGCGTATGATCAACAGGCTGTGAACGTTAATGTCATTTTCCTCGATGTAATCAAGTAACTCAGCCAGTTTTTCCGAATCCATACCCTGCTGTTCAGGCGTTGAAGTTCTCCAGCCTTCGGTTGGCCAGTATGTTACAGACTCATTGACTGAAGCCGGTTCGTTGCCTGAATCAGGAGTCTCAACGCAACCGGAGGCTGCAAGCAGAACTAATAAAAACACAAGTAATTCGATAAATTTTGAACTTCCATTACCCCTCATTAAATCTACCTCAAATTGCCCTATATTTGCTCTATTCTGCCTGAAATATAGCAATAGCATAATTTGAATTTCAGATAATATATTTCTTATAATATGCAATAAAATGAGTTTTACTAAAAGTTAAACTTTCCTCCAGGGAAAAGTAAGGCAGTTTACCTAATTTGAGGACAATTAACGGGTTGAGCAAGATGTCGTTAGGGATTTAGAGCTTTTGGGCAATATTCATTTTATTTAAAATGAGACTTTTTGGCTGCTAAAAATAAGCTATTAATCTTTTTTCCTTCACGAAGATGTTTGTGGTTCAAATACAACCCGTCGCACTAATTATTTGGGTAATAGGGATGATGAATTTTTAGTGCGCAACTGACAAATTCTCACAGTACTATTTTTAGAAGTTATTCTATAGTATATTTTTTACTTTAAAATATAAAGTAAATAAAAATCGAATTTTTTGTGCGTCACTGCAACAAATCAGCAGTATTGCTTTATTAGAATATTGCTTTATTAGAATAGTATATTACAGATTTGTAATTTATATTTTAATTTGAATAAACTAAAATTTTTGTACACATTTGTGCCAATATCTGCACAAATGTGTCATTTCTGAAACTGCCTTAATCCAAAAATAAAAATTCTTTTATATGTTCTTTGAAAACATTAGTCGAATTTTTTATGGAATATCTTTTGAGCATTATCTAAACCTCTTGTATAGTTGCCTTTACAGAAATTAATTTTATATTTTATTGTTTGACTAGAAAAAACAACTCCGATTTTTGTACGCAACTGACAAATAAAGACAGTACTATTTTAAAAGTTCTATGTAAATAGAACATTGTGTATTTTTAGATAAATTCTCAAATAAAAGTCAAATTTTGTATGTATTTTTCATTCGTTTTTCATAGTAGATTAATAGCTTTGGAGCTTACTTAAGCTTAAATAGAGAAAATTAAACTAGTTCCTATTATGAATGAAGTTAACCAAACATAGCAAAAAAACTAATCAATGTAGCTATCCCTGAGGATCTTTGCAGTAATAAATCTAAGTTTGATTGTTTTAATTTGTTCAATCTCTCTAAAATTTCTTTAGTATCATTATTTTTCGGTAGATACCCAATTGAAATTTTTATTTCGTCAAAGCATTTTATTATATTATTTTTTAAACCATTTAGTTTCTCAGTTTGCATGGAGTCTAACTTTTCGATTGAGAGTGTATTTAGGCTCTCTATCCTACTTAGTTTTTCCAATTCCTCTCTCATAGTTTTGAGATCTGATAGCACATCAGCCGAATTAAGTTTGATTTTAGAAATATCAAAGCTTATACAACTCAACTTATCTTTAATGTAAACAAATTCACAGAAGATGAGGTCGAACTTTTGAAGTTTTTGATCCAATTTTCGGTCCAATTCTTGCTCTGAAACTACTCTCACAGTGGGGATTGATCCAATCACATAACTCATAGTCTCAAGTTGCTTCATAAGATTTGTTTCATGCCTCATTGCTTCGATCTTGTTTAGAAAATACTCATTTTCGGGAAGGTCTGTAACTTTAATTTTTAATAGATAAGCAATGTCTTCTACTTTTTGTGCTACTCCTTCTTGACTGCCACCAATTTCCCATTTCTGAACTTCCTTACTGACAGCGCAAGCAATTTCTTCCGTAGCAGTTCCTTTCGATTCCCTGCATGCAATCTTTGCTTTCTCTTTAATTTCTTCGAGAAATCCTTTTAGATATTTATCCAGTATGGGCAATCCTTTTCTCAGAGTTATTGTTGCAAAAGGTGCTGATTCTTCAATGTTTTTCATGAGTTCTGCTGCATGCTCACAGTGTTTTCTATAGAAATCAAGCTCACCTTTCATAACCTGCAAATCTAGATTTTCTAAATTCTGGACTTCCTTTAACGCTTCTGCAAGGTTTTCAACAGCTTCAAGAAGTAACTCCTTGCTCTTTGAGCCTCCAATTGCAGCTTTAGCTTCTATAAGATATTTGTTTACTTCTTCCTTAGCTTCCTGTTTTGTGAAAATAATTGTATGGAATGAGCGATAAAAAGGAAGGCAAAATTTAGCTGGGTTATTGTAAGTTGCTTCCTTTGCTGCAATTTCGAAAAAATCAATTGCCTTTTCCAATTCCTTTTTGTAATCTTCATCTGTCTCTGCCTGAGAAGCCATGAATATCGAAGCTCTTCCAAGAGAATGATTTAAGGAGGATCTCACATCACTATCTTCATCATTGGTTAATTTAATTAAATCGTTCCATGCCTGTTGTTTATCTGGCACTTGTGAGAACGCAGAACCAAGAGCTTCGACAGCAATAGACCTCAATTCACTGTCTTCATTATTAGTTAGTCTATGTAAATCATTCCAAGCCTGTTGTTTATCCGGCACTTGATAAAACACAGAACCAAGAGCAGAGATAGCTCTCCATCTCACATAACTGTCTTCGTCGTTGGTCAGTCTGTGTAAGTCATTCCATGCCTGTTGTTTATCTGGCACTTGTGAGAACGCAGAACCAACAGCTTCAGCAGCCCAATACCTCACATCACTGTCTTCATCATTGGTCAGTTTATGTAAGTCATTCCAAGCCTGCTGTTTATCTGGCAATTGGGGAAATGTAGAACCAAGAACAGAGACGGCCGTACTCCTCACATTACTGTCTTCATCATTGGTCAGTGTATGTAAATCATTCCATGCCTGTTGTTTATCTGGCACTTGAGAAAACGCAGAACCAAGAGCATCGACAGCACTTTTCTTCACCCAACTTTTTTGATTATTGGTCAATCCAAGTAAGTCATTCCATGCCTGTTGTTTATCTGGCACTTGAGAAAACGCAGAACCAAGAGCTTCGACAGCATTAGACCTTACATCACTGTATTCATCACTGGTCAATCCAAGTAAGTCATTCCATGCCTGTTGTTTATCTGGCACTTGAGAAAACGCAGAACCAAGAGCATCGACAGCACTTTTCTTCACCCAACTTTTTTGATTATTGGTCAGTCCAAGTAAGTCATTCCACGCCTGTTGCTTATCTGGCAATTGAGAAAATGCAGAACCAAGAGCTTCGGCAGCACTAGACCGCACAAAACTATCTTCATCATTGGTCAGTGTATGTAAATCATTCCAAGCCTGTTGTTTATCTGGTAATTGAGAAAACGTAGAACCGAGAGCCCAGGCAGCCGTAGACCTAACATCACTGTTTTTATCATTAATCAGTCTATGTAAGTCATACCATGCCTGTTTCTTATCTAGTAATTGAGGAAAAGCAGAGACAAGAGCTTCGACAGCACTTCTTCTTATATAACTGTTTTTGTCATTTGTCAGTCTGTGTAAGTCATTCCATGCCTGTTTCTTATCTAGTAATTGAGGAAAAGCAGAAACAAGAGCTTCGACAGCACTTCTTCTTATATAACTGTTTTTGTCATTTGTCAGTCTAAGCAAGTCATTCCATGCCTGTTGTTTATCTGGCAATTGAGAAAACTCATAAACAAAAGTCTTAGCAGCCCAATACCTCACATCACTGTCTTTGTCATTAGTTAGTCTAAGTAAATCATTCAACGCTTGTTGCTTATTTGTGTCAGAAAATGTAGAACCAAGAGCTTCGGCAGCCCTAGACCTAACATCACTGTGTTCACAATTGGTCAGTCCAAGTAAGTCATTCCACGCCTGTTGCTTATCTGGCATGTCAGAAAACGCAGAACCAAGAGCTTCGACAGCCCTAGACCTTACAAAACTGTCTTTATTATTGGTCAATCCAAGTAAGTTATTCCATGCCTGTTGTTTATCTGGCAATTGAGAAAAAGTAGAACCAAGAGCCCAAGTAGCCCAATATCTAATATCACTGTATTCATCATTAGTCAATCTAAGTAAGTCACTCCATGCTTGTTGCTTATCTGGAAGTTCAGAAAACGCAAAATCAAGAGCTAAGGCAGCACTAAACCTAATATTGCTGTCTTCATGATTGATCAGTCTAACTAGATCATTCCATGTCTGTTGTTTATCTGGCATGTCAGAACATGCAGAATCAAGAGCTAAGACTGCATTGTACCTAATATTACTGTCTTCATGATTGGCCAGTCTAATTAGATTATCCCATGCTTGTTGCTTATCTGGCATGGAGGAGAAAAAAGTCTTAAATTGCTCTAAAGAACGTATACTCTCTTTTAGATCATCTCTTAAACATTGATTATGAATCTTATCTCGATCTATCAACTGCCAGACACCAGAAAATCTTATAGATATGAGTGCTTAAAACAGTTTCTTTTTAGTTGTTGTTTAACTTGATTGTTGTTTAACTTAAATCCAAGTTTTTCCAAAGCTTATTCATGAAGCTAGTCAATAAACCAGCTTCATGATGCCAAAAATTAATAATATTGGCTTATATTCACACATTCAAGAGTAATAATACTTTATGATTTTTCTTATATTCTTGGTATTAAAATTTAACTTTCCCTAAGTATTATCTATTTACTTCTTAAAATTCGAAATCAGATTTTTCAATTCATTAATTTTGTCAACTACAGTTTTTGAAACATCTGTTTCCATTTCATTATAGGCAAGTAACGGAATTAACGGAATAGCAATTTTCAGTTTTTGAGTTGTACTCATAGGAGAATACAATTCATAAAGCACTTCTTCTATCTTTTCTTTCATTTCAGGCGTATCGTTTTTAATTTCTTCTAAGTTTCGTTGGATAGTATAAAGATATTCTTGTGGATTTTGTAACTCATCTAGTGAATTTATTAGTCTTTCAGATGAAACCTTTAGATAAGTGACTTCATTTTCTAATGAAATCGTTTTTTGTTTGATGTTTTTTAGGTCTTGTAATACATAATCGGGCATTGAGCTAAACATTGGGATTAATCCAATAAGTCGAGAAATTATTTTATATTGGCTTGCAAGATCCTTTACATTTCGTATTCCTTCAATTTCTTTAAAAATATGCTCATAACCCGCTTGATGTGGCATTTTTAACCTGAAAGTCTCGATCAAGCTTTCAATCATTTGCGTCATTTCTTCCTGATCACCAATTTCCCATTTTTGAACTTCTCTACTGACAGCACCTGCAACTTCTTCTGCAGCAGTACCTTTTGATTCGTTGTATGCTATCTCCGCATTCTCTTGAATTTCTTCCAGAAGCTTTCGTAGCTTTCTGTCAAGGACAATTAGATCTTTTTTCAGTGATGATAAGTTGCTTCCAGCCAGTATATATCCAACAATATATATTAGATTCTGCAATTTTTTTGAGAGATCCGTTTCTTTTTCCATTGAGCCAATTTTGTTAAGAAGATTCTCATTTTCAGGGATATTTTTTACTTTATTTTTTAGAGTATAAGCAAGAGTCTCTATATTACGGACCATTTCTTCTGGGTTATTTAATTCCCAATTTTGAACTTCTCTACTAACAGAAAGTGCAATTTCTTCTGTGTCAGTACCTTTTGATTCTCTGCATGCAATCTTTGCTTTCTCTTGAATCTCTTCGAGAATACCTCTTATGTTTCTGTCTAGGATCGGCAGACCTTTTCTCATTGTAACAGTAGCATAAGGTGCGCTTTGTTCAGCATCTATCATCAGTTGTACTGCACGATCAGCGTATTTTCTATAAAAATTAAGTTCGTCTTTTTTGGCTTTCAAATCAAGTTTTCTAAAATTCTGGACTTCTTTTAATGCTTCTGCAAGGTTTTCTACGGCTTTGAGGAGTAGTTCTTCACTTGCTGAGCCTTTAACTGCAGCTTTAGCTTCTGCTAGGTATCTATCTACTTCTTCTTTAGCTTCCTGTTTTTTAAAAATAATTGTATGGAAAGAGCGATAAAAAGGAAGGCAAAACTCAGATGGATTTAACATTCCTTCAGGTGACTCCTTTGCCGCAATTTCGAAAAACTCAATTGCCTTTTCCAATTCCTTTTTGTAATCTTCATCTTTTTCCGCCTGGGAAGCCATGAATATCGAAAGTCTTCCAAGAGAGTGATTTGAGGAGGATCTCACCAAACTGTATTCATCGTTGGTCAGTCTATGTAAGTCATTCCATGCCTGTTGTTTGTCTGGAACATGAGAAAACGCAGAACTTATAGCTTCGGCAGCACTAGATCTCACAAAACTGTCTTTATCGTTGGTCAGTCTGTGTAAGTCATTCCATGCCTGTTGTTTGTCTGGAACATGAGAAAACGCAGAACTTATAGCTTCGGCAGCACTAGATCTCACAAAACTGTCTTTATCGTTGGTCAGTCTGTGTAAGTCATTCCATGCCTGTTGTTTGTCTGGCACTTGAGAAAACGCAGAACCAAGAGCAGAAGCAGCACTAGATCTCACTAAAGTATCTTTATCCCTAGACATCCTATGTAAATCATCCCATGCCTGTTGTTTATCTGGCACTTCAGAAAACGGAGAACCAAGAGCTTTGGCAGCACTAGACCTCACAGAACTGTATTGATCATTTGTCAGTCTGTGTAAATCATTCCAAGCCTGTTGTTTATCTGGCACTTGAGAAAACGCAGAACCAAGAGCAGAAGCAGCACTAGACCTCACATCATAGTTTTCATCATTGGTTAATCTATGTAAATCGTTCCAAGCCTGTTGTTTATCTGGCACTTGAGAAAACGCAGAACCAAGAGCATAGGCAGCCCTATACCTCACATAACTGTCTTCGTCGTTGGACAGTCTGTGTAAGTCATTCCATGCCTGTTGTTTATCTGGCACTTGAGAAAACGTAGAACCAATAGCATCAACAGCCTTGGATCTCACCAAACTATCTTCATCGCTAGTCAGTTTGATTAATTCGTTCCATACCTTTTGTTTGTCTGGCACGTAAGAAAAAGAAGACACGAGGACGTCAACGGCTTTTAATCTCACAAAATCGTTTTCATCACTAGTCAGGTTATGTAAATCGTTCCAAGCCTTTTGTTTATCTGGTAGCAGAAAACTGTATCTTAAATTATTCAATAAATTTGTATGTTTTTCAGAACCATCAATAATATTTTGGTGAATTTTTTGACCCATTTCCCCATGATTTTCAAATTCTCCTGAAATTTTCAACTCTTGTTCATAATACTCATTAGCTGTTTGGATGTCCCCAATTTGATAATAGATACTCCCGAGCTTATCAAGACTAGTTCTTTCTATTATGTGATCCCCTAACTCCCTTGATATTTTTAACGAACGTGCATAATACTTAATTGATTTTTCAATATAGCTAGTATTAATAGAGCCCAGATTTGAATATATATCACCAAGTTTAATCAATATAGATTCTTCTAAACTCTTGTTATTAATATCCTTTAATATGGAATCTAGTTTATCAAAATATTTGATAGATTCATTTGCATGACCTAAAAGCAGTTGGATTTTTCCAAGATTATAGGTACAATAGGCAAGATTATATGAAGTCTCTGGTTTATCTTTCATATATATTTCTGTTAGTTTTGAATAATACTCCATACGTTCTTCGAGTTTTTT
This sequence comes from Methanosarcina hadiensis, assembly GCF_046529725.1. Classification (GTDB taxonomy): domain Archaea; phylum Halobacteriota; class Methanosarcinia; order Methanosarcinales; family Methanosarcinaceae; genus Methanosarcina; species Methanosarcina hadiensis. The sequence continues at coordinate 1,162,304 of NZ_CP136241.1, forward strand.
TCTGTTTGACAAAGAAATGTCTGGATCTTCAAGGTCAAAAATAGGTATTATAACATTTTCTTTTCTCGTACCAAACTCGAAAACAGTAGTTCTCCAAGAAAAAAAATCTTTTGCTTCTTGAATAATCGAAGAATAAGAATCTATATCAACCCAGATTATTATTGAGTGTTTAATTCCCAGAAGTTCCTCTCTTTTCACGTTCAAAAGAAAAAGAGCTTTAGATTTCTCTTCATTATTCTTCTTTTTGATTGCTTTATTGAGACCAAAAACAAAAAACGAAATTTTTTTATTCTTTTCCTTTTCCAATTTATATTCTTCCGACTTTGTAGCTTCTTTTAAAAGCTCCACTATATCCGTGGATCTTTCATCCATTTCTATCTTATAGATAAAAATTCTATCACTAACTCTACTAAATATTTGATTGCTAATTTCCTCGCATAATATAGGCTCGTTACATCTTATAAGAGCAATTGTACAATCATCAGATAAATCGAGAAGTGTGAGTATCTCCTCCAATTTAAGAAGATGAGAAAGTCCCAATCTCATATTTATTCCTATTAATTTTATTGATAAGTACTTTTACTTATCTTTGATTTTTATCTTCCTTCTATAATATTATTCTCTTCGAGAATTAAGCGAACTATAGGATTAAGATCGTACCAAGAGGTCTTATCTTTATATTCAAGTACACAGAGATCGTGAAGTAAACCCATAAGTCTCTCGTCATTTCCTATATATTTTGTTTCAGATATTTCTTTGAGAAGTTCACATGTTTCACTATCTAATTTAAGTAAATGCTGATAGACATCTTTATTTTCATTTATTATTTCGACAGCAATACTTTTGTCAATTAAGCTTTTTTTTCTGCTTATTGCACGTAATGCAGAAGCTCTTATAATCCTAATATATTCTCTTAAAACCCCACCACTCATTTCAATTATATATTCAAGAGCATCAGGTGTAAATAAATCCAAAGATATTCTTTTTTCCGCAACCTCTTTCATGAAGTTTCTACTATTTATTTGTAATACGCCTTCTATGTCATAAATGGGAATATTAGGATATACTATAACATCGTGAAAATAAGACTTAATTTCTATAAAATGATTGGAACTTCTAAGTGATATAGGAAAAGTGTATATAATATTACACTTAGGCAGTGCTAACTGGCTGCTATTATAATGAAAAAGTTCTAATGTTTTACTATGATTGCACTTTTCAAGATTATCAATTATAACTAAAACTTGTTTCTCACTCTTCTCAACTTCTTCTATAACATTATTTATTATAGTAATTAGTTCAGTAACGCGAGGCTGAATTCCTCCTCTTATTTCCTTTCTGGCCGTAGATTCGTTTTTCATCCTAGATAAAGTTTCAAAAAGATATGAGATAAACTTAATTTCGTTCAAATTTTCATCGGAGTTGTCAAAAATATTTGCTATGTTAGTCTTGTTCCACCATTCTGGTACACTTTTAACTAACGAAGTTTTAATCTCAATTCCATTTGCCTTAGCTTCAGCCATTATTTTAGAAAGGATTGTGAATAATATATCCGTATAATCTATATCATTATTATCTAAGAGTTCCAGTATATCATAGTATATAATCAGAAAATTGGTTCCCCTCTCTCTGTTTAATAGTGAAACGAGATAATTTAACGCTGTTGATTTTCCAGATCCTCTGTGTCCCATGAAAAGAAGTTTTACAGGCTGACGAGTCTCATAACTAATCACTAAGCTGTTTTCAAGCTCTTCAACCTTTATCTCATTTTGGTCCATATTTACATAATAGTCTTCTAGTTCTTCGCTAGTAAGAGCTGAATTAGGATTAAATCTTGAATACATCTTCTTTAAGTCATCATTGCTAGTTTGAATATACATAATTTGAACACCCACCATTAAACCTTGAATATTTTGTCTCGAATATGTTTTTATCTGATATATAACTACTTAAAATACGTTATAATTGGATAAAGCAAAAGGTTAGGAGTATTCGAAAAAAGTGCATGGCAAAATAGAAGCCTTTAAAGTTGTAAAAAATTAATTCATAGCTATTTAAAATTTATTTTAATTAAAAAATCCTTATTAATACTTGTTTTCATCGTCCTTTATTACAACGATACTTCAGGATGAAGATTACTAATGACCTGATTACTCTTTTCTTCTGTATCTATCTCTCTCTTTAGATATTCTTCTATTTTAGCCATTGACTCAGTGACAGAGTTTCTGACAATGCTCCTTAGTTTTTCACAACTCTCATCCAGCAAAGAATCAATATTTTTTGGATATACAGTTTTAAAATCATTGCAAACTTTCTCGCAACTTGAGTTATATTTATCAATATCCGAATATAAATTATTAATTAAATTATTGAGCTCATCGTTTGGGAAAAAAGAAACTTGGATAAGACCAATAATCTCGCTCAGGTTTTGAAGACCTTTTGCAATTTCGACTTCCGAGTTAATAAAGAGTTGATTATACATTCCAGAATCAACACGAGTTCCATTTCTAGATATCCCCAACCTTTCTCCTGCCTCAACCCAGCAATATCTTGTAAGAATACTGCATCTAGTGATACAAAGTTGAGAAATAAAGTAAGATACACCAACAAATTTACTATAGATTTGCTTTTTCCTTTGTAAAGTTTCAACCTTAGATCTTTTATTTTCATGGATTGTAGAACTAATATAGTTTAGCAACCAGCCAATCACTACAGCCACAATGCCTAATAAGGCCACAACTAAAGGATTCGAAGATAAACTTTGGGGTGGTTGATTTAAAGTTCCATTTAATGTAGCATTTATAATAATTGGGGTAGTTAGATTTGGGTCCATTTCAATCACATTATTGTGATGCTATCCTACTGTTTGTTATTGCTTCATGATTACGGACAGAATCACCTGTTAATCTCTTCTTTATCAATAAAAATCTGTGGATTTATTATATCCAAAGGCTGATTCTTTATTTTATTTGCACCTTTCCCAATGTAAATCAGGCTGTCAGTCTAATTGGTTAATCCTTTAATTCTTATGTTTTTTTGTCATGCTATCTAAAAGATTTGTAACGTATTTTCCAAATAACTTTATATGTATTTTATTTCATCGAGAACTGATCTAACATTTAATAATCCAATAAAAATTAATGTTTAAAATTGTTTCTTTTTTGTTGTTTGACTGGTGTTGTTTAACTCAAACCCATGGGATTATTTACTTAGAAGTTTCGAAAAAAGGTTTTTATTAAAAAATTGTAGAAAATATTTTTCTTAAAACATTTACCAGAATGTTTTTAAAAAAAAGTTTTTGTAAAAAACATTTATTTTTTCGTTAACCTCCTTAAACTTAGAGCCTAAAACTTTTCTTAAATCTTAACCTAGTCCCCAGAAATCAAGTTTTCCCAGGCTTTAACCCTCTCCAAAACATGGCTGTTAAGGGTGAAGGGTTTATCACTTTTAGCGTTTTGTTTCATGTAATGTAAAGTTCCCTTTGAAAACCCTAGTTTTTTCCAATCAACATAAGAAATATTAAGGATTTTTTGCCTAATTTCTTGAGAATCAACCCTGAAAATCCCAAATTCAGGATTAACAAATTCAAGTTTTTTAGTTTTTTCTGTTAAATAATGGCTTAACTCTCTAGATTTTAGGAGTAAAACAGAGCCCCAAGTTGTTTGTTTATCCCCATAACCCACAGGTTTGTTAAACATGTTAGAAAATTCATTAACTATTTTCTTAGCCCCAGAACCCCTTAATCTTAAATTACAATTCTCAGTTATAATAAAATCTTTTTTCTCCATCGTGTTATTTTCAACCAGGTTGATAACAGTTAAATCAACAAGGAATCTAAAAGGTTCTTGAAGATCGTAAGCTAAACTGTTCTTGCTTGGGTTCATTTCATGCAGAAACCCTACATGAGGATCTAAACCAACAGCATTTATGGTTCTCAAGCATTCAGCTTCAAGCAGAGCATAGCCATAATTAAGCATGGTATTTACCATATCCCCAGAACCCATAGCTCTTCTGAACTGGTCTATCCTGTTACAGAAATCATATTTCCTTGGGACAGCCTTTGAAAACTCAATCCAGTATTTACCGGCTAAGGTTCCTTCTATTCCCAAAATTTCCCTGGTGCTTTTCACGTTTTAATCTTTTTAACATGAATATACAATCTTAGAATTCAGATCAAGTATAATAGTAGTTTTTTCTAACCAATGGTTATCGATAGGAAATTATAGAGCCTTAAATATAGGGTTATCCAGTATATTTTTTAAAGCGTTACGGAATCATAATTAAAAAACAACCGGAAAGGGGGTTTTCACATGCCCGTACTGAGTATTATCTCTTGCAGGATGTTTGAGGATGAAATTGCCCATATAATTTCTAGTGATAAGGAAATGAAGCAGTTGATTGTGGTGGAAAGCAAGGATAGTTTCGGTCTGCTCCGGAAACTCAGATCCGATAACTGCCTGCCCAGAACATCACCCCTGGATAGGGTTCCTTTTCTCCTGGGAAACGGGCACGGCTCTGGCTTCAGGACTATTTTAAAACCCCTGCTTATACTTCCTTTTTTCAGGAAAATTCACGAGAAAATGAAGATTAAAGCGGCTCAAGAACTGACAGTGGTTGTAAACCTCCTCAGGCTGGGACTTCACGATGATATTGAGATTCTCAGGTCTGAAGTCTACAAAAATATCACGGAGATGGCCTCTTTTTCAGACGGAATACTCCTCTTTTACTGTAGTTGCGGAGGAGCCTTTGAGAATCTGGAAGAAAATTGTTTGGAATTTAACTGCCCCATTTACTGGTTTAAAGATGGAAATGAGGAAGTTGTGGTAGACTGCATAAGCGCCGCTCTCGGAGGAAATGCCGCTTATGATGAACTTATGTACGCCTGCAGGGGAACTGGTGCTCTCTATTTCACGTCCATGTGGGCTTCAAGCTGGAAAGAGATGAGTGAAGAAAGGAAGAAATCCCGGAACTTCAACGAGAATTACCTGAAGGATCCGAGATATTCACGAGTCGTAAAACTCGATACAGGTCTTTCATACGACCCGGATTTCCACAAAAACGTCCGGGATTTCGCCCGCACTTTCGATATGGAAATCATAGAAGTAAAGGGAAGCGTGGAACTTGCAGAGAAGTCCTACAGGGCAGCTAAAAAAAGCGTTATTCAGCATGATTCTTAAAGCGCTACAGAATCATAATTCAGGCTATCTAATATATTTGATGTCATACATAGAGCGAGTAAGTATGATGTAATAAATTTACACTTAAGTTTAATCAACATTGAAAATTATCCAGATGTAGAAATAGTTTTAATCTTAAAATAGCCTTGAAAAGACATTCGTATAACGAACTCTAACACATACATAAAACGATATTAAAGTCATTCAGGACAAAGTTTTAAAAGATGAAGCTGTCTGGAAGGTAAGAGTGAGGATAAAAAGAACAGAGATATTGAAGAGTATAAGAGAGCAGTAAAAACGAAGAGAATAAAAACAAGCGTTTAAGTTTATTATGGAGCTTTTTTAATGACTACCACAAATACAATAAAAGTATGCCCGTTTTGCAATTCACCTGATATAACTAAAAACACGAAAAAGCGTAATTACCGGTGCGAAAACTGCCAGAGATCATTTCCTGCGAATCAGGTAGCTATGAAGAAGGCGAGAAATGCAGGAAAAGCCTGATTCTGTCAACGCCATTAAGTATTTGTATACATACTAGGGGTTCATCTCAAAACCAATTTTGTTCTCCAGTTAGGCAGGTCACAAAATTTAATACTGGATATTATGGGTCACAAGTAAAGGAAATCAAGGCATAGCTCTGTAATACTTTAACAAATTATGAAAGATAGGAGTGAGAAAAATGGGTGAATACGAATTAACCGACATTGAAAAAAAAGCCGTGGATAACTGGATAATGTTAAATATACTCCCACAAAAAGCACCAAATAAAAATTACACCAGTTATGCACTTAAAAATTTATTTGAACAGGCACCAGATGGTTTCTTTATCACAAATAAGCAGTTTAAAGAAGCGATGGTCAGATGTAATTTCTCACCTGTAAATAAAAATAAATTAAATTGGGAATTCCGGATTTCCTTAAAATCCCCAGGGTTGAAGTAATCTAAATGAGGTAAAATGACAATTTAAGCTGTCATTCATCTTTCAAGAAAAATTTTTTACCGGTAAGAAGATAATTATCCAGTGCTTCGGTAAATAGCTCATCAAGATATCGATAATTTAACAACCTATTACAGGGTACTTGAAAGTGAAACTCAGGCTTATTATCCCATTGAACTCCGGGTTTGGTACTTTTTTCCGAAAGTAAAACGCTGAAGTTATTATAGAATCCCACTCCAAAAAACCCGCTATTGGAACTCCTTGCTTTTTGCATGATTTTTTCGCGGTTCTTCGCATACATTTCTCTTGCTGTTTTCTCCGTTATCATATTATCACCTCGATATCCTCACCGATATTAAAAGCTTTTTGAGCTCCGGGCAGGAGTAAAGAGTTATTCGGAATTCGATACATTACAATTCTCGGATTTCAATATATGAAGCAGTTTTAGAAACGAAAGAGGTCAAAGGGCGGGGTGAGACCAGTTACCAGCAATTTACTTTCGGATAAGCACGCACAACTGTAGTTATTTATTAAGGCCTTCCCCGGGGAAAAGTAAGGCAGTTTATCTAGCTTCAGGACAATTAACGGGTTGAGCAAGATGTCGGTAGATCAGATCCCAATCGGAAAATTCTCACTTATGACCCGCCTCTCCCAGAAAGCTCTCAGGCTCTATGATAGGAAAGGGCTGCTCGTTCCGGGAATAAAAGATTCGTTTACCGGTTACCGTTACTATACGGTTCCCCAGATCGAGCAGGGAATGAAGATCAAGACCTTTACTTTCCTGGGATTTTCCCTTGAGGAAATTTCCATGCTTCTGGACGCAGAAAGCACAGGAAATTATGAGTTTATTGAGACCTGCTTCAGGAAGAGGCTTGAGGAAGTCCGGCTGGAGGTCGGGCAGCTGCAAAGGATCGAGGGCATTTTGCAGGGCGCCTGCAAATATAGTGGTAAAGTTACGGAGATTTTCAACATGTCAGTTACAGAACCCGTTATCAAAGAGATTCCAGAGCTGCGAGTATTGAGCAAACGTGAGAAAGGGAGTTTTGTATTAACTATAGGAAAACTGATCAGCGAAATCTGTGCATGCGTCAGCAGCCCTGAAAACCAGCGGAACCGCGTAAAAGCTACAGGCCCGATTATGTTCCTCTGCCACGATGAGGAATACAAAGAAACAGGCGCGGATATAGAGATCGCGCTTCCGGTTTCAGGCAGAGTCTCAGTGGAAGATAGTAAGATGAAAATAAAGACACTGCCAGCTATAAGGGTTGTTTCCGTTATCTATAGAGGCCCATACCCGGGAGTTGAGGCAGCCTACAAGAGGGTTTTCTCTTATACGGAAGAAAACAACCTGGAAACCGTTATGCCAAGCAGGGAACTCTATTTTAATGACCCTGCTGAAGTCCCGGAAGAAGAACTCATGACCGAGGTCCAGGTTCAGATAAAAGAGAGATGATTCGCAAGTAAAAGAGAGATAATTCTTTTATTGTCTCAATTCTTTTATTGTCTCAATTCTTTTATTGTTTCTGGTTACTTATTGGGCCAGCGCTCCAGATTTCTGGAGCAGTTTCTTTTTTGGAGTCTTCAGGGTAAGGCGGCTGTATGCAATTTGACATTAGATTTTCGAGACTTAACAGAACTAAGAATCTTCTTGAAAATCCAGAAAATTGTAAGAATGAAGACTGCAGGTATAACCCAGTAAAAACCGTGTATATGTTTCATAATATTACACGGGGTTACATATATAAAAAATTTATTGAGTGCTCAAATTATATTTTATAATTAAACGAATCTTTATAACAAACACAGAGCTACAGGATCTTTTTTTCAGTTTATCTAATATGTATAATCTCGTGCTATATAAATTTCTAATCTATCGTTGATCGAACAGGAAGTTACTATTTTTATTAGCTTATATATAAACCAGTAAGACTGGTGAAAAGTCCTATTGCTGGAAAGATATCCATAGCACATGACTAAGGAATTTCAGGTTTTTATTTTTATTGACTTCTGAATTATAGTTCTTTCATTATTATATTCTCTGAAAATTAATACTTTGTCGATACAATTTGAACCGCTTTTTCACTGACAAGCAAAATTAGATTTTACCAATAATATTCTTATCTGATAATTAATGGTGAGGATTAAACTGGTAACAGAACTCATTCAATGTTGCTAGAAGTAAATCAAAGAACGGGTCAATTGTATCAAATTTAACAAATCTGGAGTGTATAACCAATGGGGAAACAAAAGTCTGACAGAATACGCGAGATACTAAGCATCTCCATGATAGCTATTTTTTTAATATCAATAACTGTTGCGTCAGTTAGCGCACAGAATGGGGAAACGTTATTGCCAGCTGAGCCAGAAGATAACGTTACAGAAGAAGTGCCACCTCCTGAGGAAGTAACACCTCCTGAAGAAGTGATACCTCCTGAGGAAGAAACACCTCCTGAGGAAGAAACACCTCCTGAGGAAGTAACACCTCCTGAAGAAGTGATACCTCCTGAAGAAGTGACACCTCCAGAGGAAGTGACACCTCCAGAGGAAGTAACACCTCCAGAGGAAGTAACACCTCCTGAAGAAATGATACCTCCTGAAGAGGCAATAGAACCGATAGAGCCTCTTGAAACAATACCGCAGGAGGATGTAGTGATATCAGAGGATAGTGTAACAGTACCTGAGGATGCTATAACAGTACCGGAAGAGGATTTCACAGTACCGGAGATCGTATCTCCATTAATCCAAACTAACGGTACTGTCACTATAGTTGACGAAGAAACAAATACTACATCTACACTGGATGTGGGCACTGATACCGGAGGAATTGCGGTCGGTCCAGATGGGACACGTGCATATGTAACTAACATTAACAACAATACTGTCTCTGTAATTAATACAATAAACAACAGCGTTGAAGCCACAATCAATGTTGGAAATTATCCCTCCGGAATCGCATTTGCAGGAGAAAATGCATATGTGACCAATGTCAATAGCAACACGGTCACTGTAATTAACACAATAAACAACAATGTTATAGGCACGATTAATGTTGGAGAAAAACCCGGTGCTATTGCAGTTGCAGGAGAAAAGGCATTTGTGACCAATATTAACAACAATACTGTTACTGTAATTAACACAATAAACAACAACGTTACAGCTACAATTAATGTTGGTGAGCGCCCTGCCGGAATTGCAATCGCGGGAGATAAGGCACTTGTAACCAATGCTAACAGCAATACTGTTACCGTTATTAACACGATAAACAACAACATTATAGGCACAATTAACGTTGGAAGCTATCCTGTCGGAATTGGGGTCACTGGAGATGGAGAAAAAGCATTTGTTTGTAACGCTAACAGCAATACCGTTACCGTGATCAACACGATAAACAACAACATTATAAGCACAATAAATGTTGGAGAATATCCTGCTGCAATTTCAATTATAGGAAATCAGGCACATGTGACTAACCTTAACAGCAACACAATCACTATAATTAACACGATAAACAACAATGTTATATCAACGGTGCCTGCAAGGAGCATCCCTGTTTCTACCGCTGGACATTGTATATGTGTTATCCCTGTACAAAAACCGCCATGTCCTACATGCCCATGTCCTGAATGTCCTACAGTACCAAAATGTCCTGATGCAAACTTCACCAGCAATCTTATTCTTGTAGTGAAGTTTACGGACCTATCAAAAGATGCAACAAGATGGTACTGGACCTTTGGAGACGGGACAAATTCAACCGAGCAGAATCCTATACATGTATACAGTAAACCGGGAAGCTACAGGGTTAACCTGACAGTAAGCAACAATAACTGTACAATTACGAAAAGTAATGTAGTCAACGTGTGTAACAACACCAGTAGCACGAGATAAGGAAAAATACCAGTTAACAGAAAAGCACCAAATAATACAGATGGACAGCAACAACCACCGGGTTTCGGAAGAAAAACATAAAATCGAAAACCAGGTCCGGTAAAAGAAGCGTAAAACCCACAAAGCCGGATTGGGAAAACTCCTATCCGGCACTATTTACTACAGCTGCAAGAAGCACAATTTGGCAGCAAAAAAAGCTGTTGCTCTTTTAATCGATTTAAGATACCTGAAAAATTAAATCGGAAAATTTTACTTTTACAGGCATCTGAATGGCTTAAAAATAGGATTGAAGTTATGGGCAGTTTTCAGGATCTTCAGGAATGTTTTTTAAAAATCCTTTCAAGATCTTCCATACCCAGGGAAACCTCAAACTCTTTTAGCCGATAAAATTTCTTTGCTCTCATATCATCGTCTTCGAGCCTCAGGTCACTCTCGACAAATCCTGCTTTTTCCAGGCGTTTCAAATGCAGGTTTACGACCTGTCTTGAGAGGTCCAGATCTTTGGCGAGTTCGTACACATACCGCTCTCTCTCAGCCAGAAGATAAAGAAGTTTTAACCTTACAGGATGAGAGAGGGCTTCGCCAATTTCGACTATTTGCTGAAGTGATTTTTTCACCTGGTGCACCCTCGTCAATCAAAATAGTTTTCTACCCCTAAAGTATTCCTGAATGTCATTTTGAGCATGATAAATTTGAGCATATTAAACTTTAGATTTCTTCCAGCTTGGATTTTATATCCTCGACTGTTTTTTTGATATCTTCAATGTCTTTTTCGATCTTAACAAGCCTTTCATTATCCCTGGAAGCCATATAACCGGATTTATTAAGTATTACCAAAGCTACACCTGCAATAAGCAGAATAATGAGAAGATTCAGGAAAAAACCCCAGAAAGAACCGTACATTCCGTACCCCATGCCATTCAAAAGCATTCACCTCGCAAAAGACCAGTTTTTCAGTTATATTTTTCTTATCTATTGATTTTTTGTTCTTTTTAAATTCATTTTTGCTTTTTAAACCGTTTTCTTTATCCTTTTGTTCTTATTCGAGAAATATACCCGGAATACTCATTTAAAGCCTTAAATATAAAAAACAGCCGGTAAAAGAAACCAGATCTAAAACAAAAGCCTTAAGAGCCAACCTGAAAAGCCAGTCTGGGAATTAAAACAAATAAAAGGAGAATGAATTATAATCGGAGCTTATCTTCCATATCCCATGCAGTGTCCTGAGCCGCGTCCGTATCCTGAGCCGCCACGACCATATCTGGCGCCTGCCTGACACCCTGCTGGAATATCATATCCGGTAAATACTTCTCCTGTTACTGCATCAATTCTTGCCTGGGTATTGGCTCCGTCGTCACCCTCATAGTAAACAATCCACCAGCGGCCCATCTGATATATATCATCTTTCGAAACGCTGTCGTCAATTTCAGCCTTTGCGATTTCAAAGGCTTCGTCCAGGGTTTCAACTTCAAGTTCTACGGTTCCGTCTGTATTGTAATAAGGGCAAGACGCGTAATTGCCTGCATCAGAGTCTGTATTTCTGGCAGCCCACCTGTTCACTGGCCCAGAGCCATACCCAGCTCCGGTATCATTCGGAGCAACTGCACTGACAACGATTGCACCGAAAGCGCCAATCAGGAGTATGCCCAGAAGAACTGCTGTTATTGTTTTCTTCACTATATCACCTTCATCTGTCTTTTTTCTTTTTCCCTGTATGGATAGACACTACAATGCCATATGTAGCATTTACACTACATATGTAGTCCTTATGAGGATATATAGCTTTCGACCGCTACTGCTGCTTTTCCCTGAATTCCGGCAGTACTTCTCTATTCATTAGTACTTCTTTATTCATTTGTACTTCTCATTCAACCATCCAACCAGAGGAGGAACCCAGCAGAGATTTGCAGCAATGGTCTCTAATGCCGTGAAGGTCTGAGTTGTAGGGCTGAAGCCCAGAATTCTTGCCCCAAGGAGCCCGAGCGGAACAAGTATGATTACAAAAAGGCTTGCCAGCATGACAGGATGACGTACATATTTAAAAAAACCGGCTTTCCAGGACCCTTCGGTACGCTTAAGAAAAAAGAGGCCCGAAATATTGGCTCCTATCTGGTCGCTGAGTGCATAGAAGTATGGGATATAGAATCCCTCAACTCCGTAAACATCGACCCCAGCCAGCCGGCTTCCAAGGTCGATAACCCATGGAAAGGCAATCCCGAAAAACTTTCCCCAGCCGTAAGCTTCCGCTATGCTTCCTTCAGCCTTTCGGAACCGCTGGCGGATAGAAAATATTCCTTCAAAAATGCTCTCCCCCTCCCCAGCAAGAGTCCTCACAAACCACTGCCCTACCGGGCTCCGCTGATATCCCTGAAAATCCAGAAAAACCCCTGCAAGAAGCCCCAGAATATACCCAGGGATCGTATACTTGATAAGTTCCGAAAACTCCTCGCCTTCCTCAAGAGATTCTTCTTCTTGAGATTTTTCCTTTGAAGATTCTTCAGAAAATTCTTTATTTTTTGCATTCATCTTATTCGCCCTCAAACTCATTTTTCCAGAGAGGAATTATCCCTGACCGCCTTATTAATCAATTGATATTTTTCCTGAGACTATATTCTCCAGAACAACACATCTAAACTCAAGAACGATCCGGTAAAGTGAATGACGTTGCACGTGTCAAAGATTTGTAACTTAATCTCTTTTAGTTGTCGTGAGTAAGATCACCATTATCTCAAGCCAAAGGTTTGTCCTCTTGAACGAGTGGAGCGAGTAAAAAGGACCTTGTGCTGTTGCACTTACAGTGCAACTCCCAGAAAATCTTCGATTTCCTGTGCTCCCGAGACGAAATTCGGGGAGCAAAGCGAGTGAAAAGGACGGCTACTGTTTCGATGTAATTGCAACTTCCACAAAAAACCATAGATTTTGTGTCCTGAAGCGAAATTCGGACAGTCCTGGAAATGCATATAAACAGTCGCATCAGATAATATAAAGGAGAATTATGAAAGCCCTGGAATGCAGTACCACTGACATTGCGCCTACAATTTCCAGATTACTGAAAGTCCCAATGGTTCCGCCATCTGGAAGGCCAATTCCTGAAGTAGAGAACTATGCTAAAGAGAGGGGTTGCAAAAAAGCAGTAATTATAGTGGTTGACAGCCTTGGTTATTCTCTTTACTGCCGCCTCTTTCCTGTAATGAAAAACCTGCACGGAATTACCGAAAAAGGCCTGCTTTTTAAATGCCGGTCTCCGGCAACCATAACATCTCCTGCAATTGCTTCGATCTTTACAGGCTATATTCCGGAAGAGCATAATATCTATTCAACAGCAGATATTTATTCAGAGACAGCTAAGGATTCTGAAAACCCAAGGCTGAGAAGCATTATGGAATGGGCATGCAGAGCAGGCATGAAAGCCTCGGCTGTAATAGAAACAGAAGGGGCAGAGAGTTTCAGAGGAAGAATAAAAAACTTTTACGGGGTACCCAATTCGGAGGATATACTTGATTATGACAGCAAGATAACAGAGTATGCTTTACATGCTCTGAAGGAAAAGCCTGACATCCTTGCCGTACACCTGAGAGCCCTTGACCGTTATTCTCACAGGGCAGAGACCTGGAAAGAAATGAAGAAAGCTGCAAAAGCTATTGATAAAAACCTCGAAAAGATTTTCCAGAACGCAGAAAAAGGCACTATTTTCTTTATTTGCGGAGACCATGCAGTCCACGGTGGGGATAAATGGTTGAAAAAAGCCACTCACGAGGAGATCAAAAACCACGAGAATAATTATGTTGCCCTTATTGTGGGCTGCGATTATTGATCCAGATATCCTTTATTCAAATTTTTTCCCTTTATCTGAATCCTTTCCTTTATTCAAATTCCTTTCTTTTATCCTGATTCTTTTCCTTTATTCAAATTCCTTTCTTTTATTCAAACTTCTTCCTTTTACCCTTATTCACTTCTTTTATCCCGATTTTCTTTCCTGATGGGGTAGTTATCATTGTTTTTTATTTTCGCGCCCTTCTGCCTATCTTCAGTATGGAAAATACAAAAATTACTCCGGCAAGCCCCAGAAACGAAGGAGCCCAGGGAGCTATCCTTTTCTTTATTTCGGGTAAGGAATTATCTGTGGCTTCGGGTATTGAATCGCCCACTAAGCTTTCAATATTTTTCTGAGTCTTTAGAGTCTCGTTTTCCAGGGACTTCCCTGTCTCTGTAAGAACTTTTGAACTGGTAGTGGAAACAACTGAGTCTTTTATAGACTTAAGTTCTTCTTTATCGATTATGCTGCTGCCTTTGCTCTCGCTCTTATTGCCGGAACCCGAATCAGGGTTTTCGGTTACTTCCGAACCAGTAGCATTATCTCCGCCGAAGAATTCATCCGAAATACCGGTTGCATATCTTGTAACATAACTGATCAGACCATCCGTATTTTCCGTGCCGGAAGCAGACTCGGTATCCCTGTTTTCTTCTTCACCGGTATAAGACTCGTTTTTTAAGACAGTCACTACTATGCATTTACTGGAAGTCCCGTTTTCATTTATTGCTGTAAGAGATACCGTATAATTCCCCGGACAGCAGAAAGTATGTGCGGGTTCCGGACAGCATGATTTTTTGCCGTCCCCGAATGCCCATGAAACACAGTCTGCATTCCTTGAAAGATCTACGAACTTTATGACAAGAGGAACAGAACCGTTTGTGGTATTGTAAATAAATTCAGCTTCCGGAAGTAATGGGTCTGGTTGTTCGGAAGCGTTCAAAACACTTATAGTAACGGATGCTGAAACACTGCTATTCTCATTGTCTACGGTAAGAGTAACATTGTAGTTTCCTTCACTGAAATAAGTATGCAAGGGGCTCGAATCACTCGACTTATTTCCGTCTCCAAAGTCCCATAGCCTGGAAGTGGCATTTTCGGAAAAATCTTTAAACCTGACAGAAAGAGGAGCAAACCCTTCTGTTACATCCGATGTGAAATGTACAGATGGCAATACCGCAGAAGTCGAAAGATAATCTGTTAAAGGCCTGTAGTCCATGCTGCCGGCTTCAGGATTGACTGCATATGGGGTGTCGCCGATGCCATCTTCATTTTCATCCAGACCTTCGTAGTCACTCCAGTAATTGCCTCTTACGCTATCATTCCAGGTGTTGAGCTTATTATCCCTGACATTAACTATATTATTGAAGTAATTACCACATATTACGTTGTCAGGAGAAGCCAATAGTTTGATGCCGCAGCCAGAATTCGAATATACCATATTATTGGTCAACAGGTTATTGCCTGATCCGAAAAGATAAATTCCCACTTCCTGGTTTGAGATTTTGTTGCTGCTAATTGTACAGCCTTCAATGTTATTAAGAAAGATCCCGTAACGGCCGTCAGTTATTGAAAAACCGCTGACATTCACGCCACTTGCAGTTATCTCAAAAACGTAACTTTCCCCGCTTTCTCCCATGATTATGGTATTATCAGGATTTCCCGAGGCTGACTTTATAGTTAAATTTTCTTTGTTAACAAAGATACTTTCATTAAATTTTCCCTGATCTACGAGAATAATGTCCCCAGGAACCGCTTCATTCACCTTACTCTGTATGGATTCTCCTTCCTTCACGTACAGTTCTGACGCCGTTCCGGTGCTTGAGACCAAAATAAAAATTAAAATTGACAGCAAAAAGCAGGTTCGTCCGAAAGTTTGTGTTTGTATTGTCTCAACCCCAGGAAAGGTCCAATAATTTTCTTGACAAGTTTTTATAAGGAAAGCATATAAAATTGTTGGTTTAGAGAAATATTAGAAAAAAGAAATTAAAATAAAAATTAATAAAAAATAAGAGAGATTAAATATAAAATAAGATAAAAGGTAGCAATGAAGAGCAGCTGGAAGAAATTATTTTACACTAAAATCTATATTTTAATTGTTTTCTCGAATTAAAAATGCTTTAAAGTGTTTAAATGGAAGCTTTTTAAAGTGTTTGAATGGAAATGCCTTTAAGTGTTTTTAAATGGGAGCTTTTTAAAGTGTTTGAATGGAAGTTTCTTGAAGTGTTTGAATGAAAGCTTTTTAAAGTGTTTGAATGGTAATGTATATTTATGATAATTCATAATGGTTCTGGAAAAAACTTTGTTTTTCTACCTTACAGGCAGGTCTGAGTGAAGCACAAAGGTTTTTAAGTAAATATTCAAGTTAGGTTTCTTAAAAAAATACAGCTGGAGAAGGTTTGATTATGCAGGAAAAAATTAAAGAAATTGCATCCCGGGTCCGTGAACTGCGGGAACTGTCAGAGATTTCTGCCGAAAAAATGGCAGAGTACCTTCATGTTCCTAAGGAGACTTACGAAAAATACGAAGATGGAACTGAAGATATTCCGGCAAGTATTCTTTTTGAAATTGCACACAGGTTACAGGTGGATATGGCTACTCTCCTGACCGGAGAAGAGCCCCGCATGAATATTTTTACGGTCACAAGGGACGGCAAAGGAGTAAATGTTGAGAGGAGAAAACAGTACAAGTACCAGAACCTTGCTGAAAAATTCATCCACAAAAAAGCGGAGTTTTTTATCGTTACGGTCGAACCTAAAGCCGAAGGAGCAAAACCTGATACCAATTCGCATCCCGGCCAGGAATTCAATTACGTGCTCGAGGGAAGCCTGAAGGTTTACATTCATAATAATGAAATTGTCCTCAATGAAGGAGATTCCATTTATTTCGATTCTAACTACCAGCACGCAATGAAAGCTATGAACGGGAAGCCAGCTAAATTCCTGGCAGTTATTATGTAACCCGGATTGGATGTGACTGAGTAGAATAAATGAGTAATCCACACAAAATCCGCAAAAACCCGGAATAAGGGGAAAACAGAACAGAGCTCTCAGATCTCTTTAAAACATGAATTCAGCTCCTTGAAGCCTGAAGAATTATAAAATCTATAAAAATTCAAATAAAACGGGTGTTCAGAATGACTTCCTTGCTTAGCCAGTTTGTTTCCAGAACAGATTTTAAATCCTATGAGGATTTCCAGGAAAACTTCAAAATCCTGGTCCCTGAAAATTTCAACTTTGCCTATGATATTGTCGATGCTTATGCAAGAGATTCTCCTGAGAAAATCGCCATGGTCTGGTGTGATGACTATGGGGGAGAGAGGATCTTTACTTTCAAAGACATGAAATATTACAGTGACAAGGCTGCAAATTTCTTCATAAAGCACGGCATCGGAAAAGGCGACTACGTGATGCTGACCTTAAAGAGCCGGTATGAATTCTGGTTCTCCATTCTCGGGCTTCACAAGCTTGGGGCTATTGCCGTTCCTGCAACTCATATGCTGAAAACCCGGGATATTGTTTACAGAATCCAGAAAGCCGGACTGAAGATGATAGTCTGCATATCCGAAGACGAGGTTCCCGAGCAGGTAGATGAAGCCCATCTGGAGTGCGGGGATATCCAGCTCAAAAAAGCCATGGTTGGAGGAAAACCACGGGAAGGCTGGATTGATTTCAAAAAAGAGCTTGAGGAAGCTTCTCCGGACTTTCAACGCCCGACAGGCGAGGCTGCAACAAAAAACGAAGATATCTGCCTCGTTTACTTCTCATCCGGGACAGCCGGATTCCCGAAAATGGTAGAACACGATAACACCTATCCTCTCGGGCACATCCTTACTGCAAAATACTGGCAGAATGTGGAGGACAACGGGCTGCACTACACGGTTGCGGACAGCGGCTGGGGAAAATGCGTATGGGGCAAACTTTATGGCCAGTGGATAGCAGGCTGTGCGGTTTTTGTCTATGATTACGACAGGTTTGAAGCCAAGAATATGCTTGAGAAAGCCTCAAAGTACGGTGTTACAACCTTCTGCGCACCTCCGACAATTTACCGTTTCCTGATAAAAGAAGACCTCTCCCATTATAACTTCAGTACCCTGAAATATGCGGTTGTTGCAGGCGAACCTCTTAATCCCGAAGTCTTCAACCGCTTCCTCAAATACACAGGAATAAAGCTCATGGAAGGGTTCGGGCAGACTGAAACCGTTGTTACGATTGCCACCTTCCCCTGGATGGAGCCAAAACCCGGATCAATCGGAAAACCAACCCCTGGATATAAGATCGAACTTATGGACAGGGACGGCAGGATCTGTGAGGTTGGTGAAGAAGGGGAAATTGTCGTTAACACAAAGGAAGAAAAACCGGTCGGCCTTTTCGTCCACTATGGAACGGATCTGGAAAAAACAGAGGAAGCCTGGCATGACGGTTATTACCATACTGGAGACATGGCATGGATGGATGAAGATGGCTATCTCTGGTTTGTTGGAAGGGCTGACGATATCATCAAGACCTCGGGATATAAAGTAGGACCTTTTGAAGTGGAAAGTGCCCTTATCCAGCACCCTGCCGTGCTCGAATGTGCAATCACGGGAGTTCCGGATCCTGTAAGAGGCCAGGTCATTAAGGCAACTATAGTGCTTACAAAAGATTACACTGCAAGCGATGCCCTTAAAAAAGAGCTGCAGGAGCACGTCAAAAAGGTAACCGCTCCCTATAAATATCCAAGGATAGTGGAGTTTGTCCCGGAGCTCCCGAAAACTATCAGTGGAAAAATCCGCAGGGTTGAGATAAGGGATAAGGACCAGACTCAGTAATAGCATTTTATAAGGCATTATCAGAGCAATATATCCGTGAGATTCGAGAAGAAGAAAAGAAAGGAAAGAGATAAGTACCTTAAGCCTTTTCTCAAAATTCGTATAAGAAGGATATATTGTATTTTCTCATTAATACTGTAATTTAAGAGACCAGTTGATTCAAAAAAGAAAAAATTCAGGATCATATAAGAATTCAGAAAGCCCCTTAAAAATGATAGGCTCTCCTGTCTGCCATATAATACCGGCTGGAGAAGAACAGGGACTGGAAGAATAGCGTGAGGATTCTATATGGCAAAAAATGATCAAAAGGAACCGTACCCTGTTATCAATATTCTGGAGTGCAAGGCATGCGGGCGCTGCCTGCTTGCCTGTCCCAAAGATGTACTTTTCATGAGCGAGAACCTGAACGCGCGGGGTTACCACTACATAGAGTATAAAGGAGAAGGCTGCTCAGGCTGTGCGAGCTGCTATTATACCTGCCCTGAACCCCTGGCACTCGAAATCCATATTCCCCTGAAAAAGGAGGATGCCGAATAAGGCAGGATAAGGAGGAAAAAAGATGGCAACACAGCTTACAAAAGGCAACTCTGCAATAGTTGTCGGTGCACTTTATGCCGGATGCGACTGCTTCTTCGGATACCCAATCACTCCGGCAAGTGAGATTCTTCATGATGCTTCCAAATATTTCCCCCTGGTAGGAAGGAAATTCGTGCAGGCTGAGTCGGAAGAGGCTGCAATTAACATGGTCTATGGAGGAGCCTCAGCCGGGCACAGGGTAATGACGTCTTCTTCAGGTCCGGGAATCAGCCTGATGCAGGAGGGGATCTCTTATCTTGCAGGCGCAGAGCTCCCCTGTGTGGTTATAGACATTATGAGAGCAGGTCCTGGGCTCGGAAACATAGGGCCAGAGCAGGCAGACTACAACCAGGTTGTGAAAGGCGGAGGGCATGGAAACTACAAAAATATCGTACTGGCTCCCAATTCCGTGCAGGAGATGTGCGACTTTACCATGAAAGCCTTCGAGCTTGCATTCAAGTACAGGAACCCTGCTGTTGTGCTTGCTGATGGTGTTCTCGGGCAGATGATAGAATCCCTTGAGTTCCCTAAAAAAGCCCTTTCCCCGGAAATCGATACTAGCTGGGCAGTCAACGGGACCGCAGAAACAAGGCCTAACCTGATAACCTCAATCTTCCTGGACTTCAATGAACTCGGAGCTTTCAATGAGAAGCTGCAGGCAAAGTACGAGCTGATAAAGCATAATGAGGTAGATTATGAAGAATACATGACCGAAGATGCCTCAATTGTGCTCGTTTCTTACGGCATAAGCAGCAGGATATGCAGGTCAGCCGTAGACCTTGCCAGAAAAGAAGGAATTAAAGTGGGACTCTTCAGGCCAAAGACACTTTTCCCATTCCCGGAAACACAGTTGAGAGCCCTTTCAAAGAAAGGATGTTCTTTCATATCCGTCGAAATGAGCAACGGGCAGATGATAGACGATATCAGGCTTGCTATCGGCTGTTCACGGCCTGTTGAGCTGGTAAACCGCATGGGAGGAAACCTGATCACTCTCGACCAGATTATGGACAAAATAAGAAAAGTTGCAGGGGAGGCATGAAAATGGCAGCAGAAATCATTAACGGAGAAAAGGTCCTGAGAAAGCCGAAAGCCCTGTACCCGGACTATCCCAGAAAAGGAGGGGCAGCCTCAACAGCCACTCACTACTGCCCTGGCTGCGGACACGGGGTTCTGCACAAGCTCATTGCTGAAGCAATTGACGACCTTGGAATCCAGGACAGGACAGTTATGATCAGCCCTGTGGGCTGTGCAGTCTTTGCCTATTATTACTTTGATGCAGGCAATATCCAGGTGGCTCACGGACGTGCCCCTGCTGTAGGTACAGGCGTTTCAAGAGCCGAAGAAAACGCTGTGGTTATCTCTTACCAGGGAGACGGAGACCTTGCTTCGATAGGACTGAACGAGACCCTGCAGGCAGCAAACAGAGGAGAAAAGCTTGCAGTCTTTTTCGTAAACAATACCGTATACGGCATGACAGGCGGACAGATGGCTCCCACAACCCTTATAGGGGAGAAAACAACAACAACCCCTGAAGGCCGTGACCCAAGATTTGCAGGCTATCCGGTCCATATGTGCGAGCTCCTGAATAACCTGAAGGCTCCCGTTTTTATCGAAAGAGTTTCGGTTTCCGATATCTCCCATATCAGGAAAGCCAGGAAAGCCATTCGAAAAGCGCTTGAGATCCAGCGCGAAGGCAAAGGCTATGCTTTTGTGGAAGTACTTGCAGCCTGCCCGACCAATTTAAGGATGGATGCAGAACAGGCTGTCCGTTTCATAAACGAAGAGATGGAACAGGAATTCCCACTCCAGAATTTCAGAGACAATTCCGAATCGGTCGAGCCTCTTCACCGCGGAGTCAGCGATTTCACAACAGAATCACTTGAGAAGCTTTTCGGAATCGAAGCAGATACCGGGGAAAAACCTGCTAGAGCTGATTTTGCCCCTATCCAGACCAAGATTGCAGGCTTCGGAGGGCAGGGCGTCCTGAGCATGGGTATCGTCCTTGCACAGGCAGGGGTTAAAGCAAACCTCAATGCTTCCTGGTTCCCATCCTACGGACCGGAACAGCGCGGAGGAACCTCGAACTGTTCGGTAGTTATTTCAGGCCAGTCGATAGGCTCTCCCACAGTTTATACCCCTGATATTCTGATAGCCATGAACCGTCCCTCTCTGGAAAGGTTCGAAGGGGCAGTAAGAGAAGGAGGCTTTATCCTCTATGATTCAACCATAGGGGAAGCTGAAACTCCGGCAGGCGTAAATGCTGTTGCAGTCCCTGCAACCGAGAAAGCAAAAGAGGCAGGCGATGAAAGAGCTGCAAACTCTTTTATGCTCGGTGTTTTGCTCGGCCTGAACGCAACAGGGCTTGAAGAAGAAGCCTTTAAAGAAGCCCTTGCCGAAAACTTTGCAGGCAAACCTAAGGTTATCGCTTTTAACCAGCAGGTTCTCGAAGCCGGTGCAGAATGGGCAAGAGAAAACGTAAAACTGTAAAGGCAGCAGATAGCAGTAAATTGGAAGCAACAAATTTAGCATAAAAACAGGCGGGAAAAACTGGCTCGCCTGTAAACTTTTCTTTTGAATCTCTTTACACTGCTTTAAAATAGATTTTCCTCACTTTTCATTTATAAAGGCACCAAATTGATATAATCAATCTTTTTATGGATCGAAACAGAGGAAATATTAAAATAGTTATTAAAAGTTCTACCGGATGGAACGGCAAAACTATTATCGCCTCTCCAGTCTGATTTGCCATTATATATTGTCTTCTCATTGCTTAATTTCTTTATTCTAATACCTTAATGTCTTTTATGCCAATTCATTATATAGCATCAGTTAAAACAGGTGAATATACAAGGACTGAATAATAAAGCTTTTTTAAAATTTTATTAACATTCACTACATTATTTAAGCTCTTATTTTTAATTAAAGGTTTAGAAATCCTTATTTTATTAATTAAATCATTTTAAGCCACCTCTCACTATAAGTATATTTATATTAAATCCAGTTAATATTACTTCTGCCAATCAATGAATTATCGGCTTACAGGTAACTTTCATGTAAAAAACGTGACCGGGGTATGATTTATGGGAAACAAAATATCTGGCAGAATAAAAAAGCCCCTTGCTATTTTGCTGGCACTCTGCTTTGTGTTGTCAATGACGGTTGCATCAGCAAGCGCAGCTAGCAATGGCTACGATAACGGTTACAAAAGAGGATATGACGACGGCAAAAAACAAAGTGAGAAAGACTGCAAGCAATTTGGCAGCAGTCCAAACCTGTCGAAAGTTCCCTCTCCTCCTCTTAAAGGAAACTGGACACAATCCTACAAAAACAACTACAAAAAAGGCTACAAAAAAGGATACATAGACGGCTACAATGGAAACAGGTATTCCTGCTTGAAGCAAGGAAAATGAAATAAGGGAAAAAGCAAGGGAAAAAGCTTAAAAAAATTTAATTTTGCTATTCTAAATGCTGTGATAACTGAAAATACATTATTCATTGATATACTGTTTTTATCCACTACTTTTTATCCACTATTTTTTACCCGCTATTTATGACCTGCTATTTATGACCTGCTATTTTTTATCCACTATTTTTGACCTGCTATTTTTGATTCTAAACATCATCCGCAGATATGATTATAGTATTCTGGTTAAACTGAATTGGAAAAATACCAGCTCTTTTGCATATAAATGAAATTGACCTCTAATTATATGGGTTATATGTATTATTTCTTAAAAATAATTAAAGATTACATTTTTCTATAAGCCATATAATTATAAATAATTAGAACTAAAATGGATTCGTAAACTCAACAATAAACAGTATACTTCAAACGGGGGATTGGAAGGGGACATAGAAAAATTTTAATTAGCAGGCAAATTTATCGGACTATCATGCCATTAATTTGAAGTCAGAAAAAGCTTCCGGGTTGCTTACATTATAGTAAATAAACTGTTATTACTGGATTTGAGAATAATATTGAACGTTATCATGCTACAATTCGGGCTTTCATGAATGACTTTGAAATCTGCCTGTTAACAGTAGACCTATACGGGATCACGATTTTAGAGCAATAGAATCGTCGATTAGTCAAAAACAGGCAAATTGTAGAATATAAATTCAGAATATGAGAACTCAGAATATGAAAATTCAAAATATGTAAATTCAAAATAATAAGTATCCTGTGTCCTGGAATTTAAAAAACCTGCTTACAGCTATTAGCACCTGATCCCCGCAATCCCAACTTAAAAAATACTGGATTAATGGTGCAGATGAATCCGAGATACTATCTTGTTTGCATTGGTATTTTACTCGCTTCAGGGCTGCCCGGGCTCGCTTCAGGATTGCCTGAACCTGCTTCAGGGTTACCCTTCCTCGAGGAGGAGAACACCACTGCTGCAACAGTCCATGGAGCAACATATGCGTGGGACTCCCTTGAACCCATAAATGATACTGTAATCGAAGTGAATTCAAATCCTCCTCAATCAATAGTAGCAAAAAACGGAACATATTCTTTTGACTTAATGCCCGGAGATTATACCATCACAGCCAGGTATTATCGAAACAATACTCTAATTTATTCGGAAGAAACAACCATTAAGATTGAAGGTGAAGGAAGCTACGTCCTTGATCTCCTCCTATATCCCGTATCAGAAAACAGAAAAACTGAAACAACCGCATTTAGGAAGAATCAAAATGGGATAAATCCCCCCGAGCAAACAGAAGCTAGCTCTTCAGTCACAAGTTACTTGCCAGTAGCCTTTTTGCTTCTTATCCTGTTCGCCGGAAGTTATAAGCTTTCCAGCAGGCATAAATTTATTAAAGAAAAAAGGTCTCAGAAAAAAGAGTATAAAATATCCGGGATTCTTGAAAACATTCTCTGTAAGATCACTTATTCCGGAACTAAACCGGAATTTAAAAGCTCTAAAAGAGAATTCTTTGCTTCAGATCCAATAATAGAACCTGGGGATATTTCTTACAATAGCACTGATGCTCTGAAAAAACAGCCTCTCTCCACAGAATTAAGCGAAATTCTGGATATAATCCGGGGCAATAAGGGAAGGATTACCCAGAAGGAACTGCGCGGCAGATTGAAGTACTCGGAAGTAAAAGTCAGTCTCCTGCTTTCAGAACTGGAAAAGAGAGAGATGATTAAGAAGTTCAAGAACGGGCGTGAGAATATTATTGTTTTAATAGAAGAGAGGGTCTGAAACGAAAAATATTCCCGAAAATAAAAATTGTTGAGGATTCACTTTTTCCCACATAAATGGCGAGAGATCGTGATCCTCCGCACTCCCCCAATGTAAAGAGCATCACTGTGTCTGAACCTGCTGCTCTTTTAATCCCTGCTGGAGAGTGCATGCTAAACATTCAAAGATTTGCTTACAATTTTGCTATTTATTTTTATTAGCTATTTATTTTTATTATTCAGTCCTATTTTTATTATTTGTTCTATTTTTATTATTTACTTCATTATTTTATTACCAGTAGCCGTGGCTGAAGCTGTTAAAACTGAAGAGCCATTTCATGTACATTTTGAACCATTTCATGTAAAGGAAGTACCAGTTCATATATCCTTTAGTACCTTTCTTTTTGTCCCATTTCTTTTTGTCTCTGTCCCACTTCTTTTTATCTCTGTCGAATTTCTTCTTTTCGTTGTCAAACTTTTTCTTGTCCCGGTCAAACTTCGGGTCGCCCTTCTTGAACCTGCCGTCATCTTTCTTGTACCTGTCATCATCCTTCTTGTACCTGTCATCGTCATATCCTGCACTTGCCGATGCTGCTGTCACTGACAGCAGGAAACAGACTGCTAGAAATATACTCAGTATCTTTTTCATTTTCATTATTCGATCCACTCCCAATTTTCTAATCCTTTATTGATGAAGAACAAAACCACAGATTTTCCAGATCATCCATACCTGATTTCGGAGATTCTGGATTCCTTCTATTTGGTTCCGTTCTATTTTGCCCATATTATATTCCAGTCGTCTTGCCGACTACCTGCGGCTTGACGATTCTATGATTACCGAGATTAAATAAAAAGATACTTATAAATAAAAACACCTAATAATACTTTAATTAATAAAATAAAAGTTTTTAAGGATTTTAATTAAAAAATAAGGTTTCATAAGAGTTTGAACTTAATTATATTCATAAACAATATCTTTAAGATTAATAGGCCCCCTTAAACTCCATATTCCAAAGTAAAGTAATTGAAGAAAACAAGCAAAAAAACCTCAAATAATTCCAGAAAATGTGTGCTATACCCTTCACTTCAGATATGGTTAATCAAATTTGATTAACAGTTTGTGCCTGTTATCTTTTCATCAAAATACTCTCTTCATTTAATGTTAAGAATGTTATTCCGAGGAAAGTGAAGCAATTGAAGCAAAAAAACCTGAAGATTACTGAAAGGTTACGTATTCATCCGATTCCCCTGTCTTCACACCCGGACTTTTTTGACCTTCTATCCATACCGATATTCATTGCATAGAACATTTTTACATCCGGCACTATATCCATGTCGAAAGATATTCTTATCATATGCAACTGCAAAGACATTACTGACCAGAAATGGAATTAAAAAATTCAGTTATCGCCAGCCGGGCAGCAGGTTGGGATTTACATGAGGGGAATGGAGATTTATTATTTTTCAGGGACAGGCAATTCGCTGCATATAGCAAGGGAGTTGCAAAAAAGAATTCCGGAAGCAGATATAATTCCGGTTGTAAGCCTTTTGAATAAGGATACGAATAAGGATACTATAGAGACGGATGCAGAAGTTGCAGGATTCGTTTTTCCCATACATAGAATGACAATTCCAATTCCTTTAAAGAAGTTTCTTAAAAAGCTCGATTTAAAATCAGCTACCTATATATTTGCAATTGCAACGCGAGCCGGTACCCGGCATATAGCATTTTCTGAAATAGATGATATCCTGAAAAAAAGAGGAAAAAACCTGAATTCATATTTTACTTTAAACATGGCATGTAACGATCCGAGAGACAAAGGCTGGCATCCGGCAGCAGATGAAGAAATTGAGAGAATTGAGTCCGAGATCCAGATGAGGCTCAACTCAATTCGGAAAATAATCGTAAATCGAGAAAATTGCCGGGAAGAAGATTCTGATCCCACTCCAGCTGATTACTTGCTTGAACATCTGGTCCGCCTGGGAATGGCTTACTCCGAACACGGAGGCACAGAAGATTACTTCTATTCGGACTCAAAATGTACGGGCTGCGGAGTTTGTGAAAAGGTTTGTTTGTCCGGGAAAATTAAAATGCATGACAAAAAGCCCGTATGGCATAAAGGCATCAATTGTTTCCTCTGCTACGCCTGCCTCAATTATTGCCCTGCCCATTCTATTCAGATCAAATCCAGAGCCCTTATGAAATCGTATACTGAAGAAAATGATAGATACTGCCATCCGTACGCGACAGCAAATGATATCGCAGAACAGAAGGATAGCCCGCGTTAAAAGGATTGAAAGAACAGGTAACAATATCCGGTTATGGTAAATAAATCAGAAATCAAGAAAATTAGCTTTTTCGGAATCAATGGCACTTTATATATAAAGGAAATAAGTAAGATGTAGACTTTAAAAGGCATCTTACTTTTCTGGATAATGGAGGCTGTAATGCGTTACAGATCCCATTTTTCGATCTCTAGCTCCAAGAATTATTTTTCTATCCGTTTAAGCCAGCAGGACTTTCATATCTGCTTCTACGGTTGTGTTGGGCCTGATATTGAAGTTATCGACCAGAACCTTGAGGACATTCGGAGAGACGAAAGCCGGGAGAGTGGGACCTAGGGTAATATTCTTTACGCCCAGGCTCAAAAGGGCAAGCAGGACAAGCACCGCCTTCTGTTCATACCATGCGATATTGTAAGAGACAGGAAGATCGTTTATGTCCTTAAGGCCAAAGGCTTCTGCAAGCTTCTGGGCTATTGCTACAAGCGAGTAACAGTCATTACACTGCCCGGCATCGATAACTCTCGGGATTCCTCCTATGTCGCCGAGATCGAGTTTGTTGTAGCGGTATTTTGCACAGCCGGCAGTCAAAATTACGGTGTCTTTCGGAAGGGCTTTTGCAAACTCGGTATAATAGGCTCTTTCCTTGTGCCTGCCGTCACAGCCCGCCATGACCATGAACCTGCTGATTTTCCCGGTTTTTACGGCATCTATGATTTTGTCCGCAACCGAGAGGGCTGATTCGTGAGCAAAGCCTCCGATAATTGTCCCGCTTTCCAGCTGCTCAGGAGGCTTGCTCGTTTTAGCCTGTTCAATAAGCGGAGAGAAATCTTTAGTACCGTCCTCTTTTTCATAGATATGAGGAAGCCCTTCAAAACCCACAACCCCTGTAGTGTAGATCCTGTTTTTGTACGAATCTCTTTGTGGGATTATGCAGTTCGTGGTCATCAGGATAGGGCCGTTAAACTTTTCGAACTCCTCGTTCTGCCTCCACCAGGCATTCCCGTAGTTGCCTGCAAAGTTGTCGTACTTTTTGAAGGCTGGATACGAGTTTGCTGGCAGCATTTCTCCGTGAGTGTAGACATCAATTCCTGTTCCTTTTGTCTGCTCAAGGAGCTGTTCGAGATCCTTCAGGTCATGTCCACTGATAAGGATTCCCGGGTTACTTCTCACTCCTATGTTGACTGCTGTCGGCTCCGGATTTCCGTAAGTTTCGGTGTTTGCTTTATCAAGAAGAGCAAGGACAGATACCCCTTTTTGCCCGCATTCCAGAACAAGACCTGTAAGGTCTTCCGCACCAAGGCTGTCGTCTGTTGTAGAAACCAGCCCTTTTTCTATGAACTTGAAAATCTCTTCGTCTTTATACCCGAGGATATAAGCATGGTGTGCATATGCAGCCATACCTTTCATTCCAAATGTCAGCATCTCCCTGAGGGACCGGATATCTTCGTTTTGTGTGGAATGAACAGCAACATCCATTTCTTCTATGTTTTCGGGGGTGACCTTTGCTATAGCAGGCAGGGCTTCTTCTGGAGGTAATGTTCCTGCAGGCAGTTTTGCCTTAATGGAATCCCGGATCTCAAATCCTCTCTTTATATAGGACTCAATCGCCTGCCTGTCAAAGTTTGTGTTTGTAAGAGTGGCAAAGAAAGCGTCAAGAACAAATCTGTCTGTTGCCTCTTCATTAAGGCCGGATTCCCTTGCCTTCATATTGTAGAAAGAGATGCTTTTAAGGACGTAGATCAGCCTGTCCTGCAGATCCGCAACTTCCCCTTTTTTGCCGCATACCCCATTCTTTGTACAGCCTTTTACATTAAGCGCTTCCTGGCATTGATTACAAAACATATCATTTCACCTCAAAACTATACCCAAGTTGATTATCAGCTTTCACTTTATTTCAATGTTTTCTGAAGTTTCATGTATCTTTATCGCCTTAAGTTTTATGTTCTCAGTGTAGTATCTTTTTAATACCAATATAATTATGATACTAATTACTATGTGATAACAAATCATATATAGTAAACAGTTTCGAAGTGGGTATCGGTATCAAGGATGATACTAAATAAAAAATATCAAAAATGAAGTATAAAAAGCAAGAATAGAGTCGATGAAATCGAATAGAGTTTATAAAGGCTTTAAGATTTCGAAATGAAGAACCTGAAGAAAAATAATTTTCTAGCCTTAAAAGTACTGAAAATTTGTTTTCTGGATTTATTTCTTCTTATAATGAATTTAAAATCCTATTTCTGCTTTTTTTGAAAGCAGCCTTCATGTCTTTTGACCTGGCTGCCAGTCGTAGCTGTTTTTTCTATTGAGTTTCGTTTTTTAATACCTGGTTTTCTGCCTTTACATGATCTATTTTGCACAGCCTTTTTGCCTTAAGAACTTTCGAGCACCCCTAGTAAACATTTTAAAGGCAGATTCAAGCCGATCATAATGTCAACGTATTGTCAACGAAAACGTTTATTACTAAGTAAACGTTCTTTACCGCTGTTATTTTAAGATTATTTTAAGGTTAACAATAAGTCCAGCAAATGATAAAATAATTAATCTGGCAGCCGATAGGAAGAGCCGCAAATAAGAGAAAGTCTAAGAATGGTAAGAAAAAGTCCAAAAGTTGTAAGAAATAGTCTAAAAATGGTCCCTGTAAGCAGTGAGGGTACAGTTTCATGAGCAGAAAAGCAACCTATCCGAAAGTAATGTGTACGCAGCACCCGGATTCTGCATCAAAGTATATTTCCACGCAGGAAGAGCCCGGTGAAGCCGTTGAAGCTGCTGTGGTATTTGGCTGTGACGAATATATGCCGGACTATGAAGGAAAGGCAACCCCTTACCATCAGAATGTCCAGATAGTATCAAAATTCATAGAAGAAACAGACCTGATACCCGGAAAAGATATTTTCATAACCCCGAGGGCTCCGAGCGCAGTCCAGGAAAACCGTTTCAGGCAGCTTATGGTTATGATGTCCATTGCTGAGGCAAACTATGGAGCTCTCGAATACTCGGATGTGCAGGCAATTAACGAATTCGTTCACCCCATGACAGGGACGGTAAAGGAAATCCTTGATGCCCAGCAGCATATGGCAGACGTGGGCGAGCTTGCAAAAAAAGAGTTCGGGGTTGCAATGGAGGTCCCTCGTATAATTCCCCTCATAGAGGACGCTCCTGCCCTGCTGCACGCAAAAGAACTTACAGAAAACACGATCCTTTCCTGGAAAGAACGTTTCGGGGCTGCACCTGAAAAATTCAGGATATTCCTGGGCAAATCCGATTCCGCCCTTTCTTTCGGGCATGTTGCAAGCACACTCTCATGCAAATACGCCATAAGCGGGATCTCGGAACTGAACTCAGAGCTTGATACAGATACGGGAATCATATTCGGAGCAGGGACCCTGCCTTTCAGGGGAAACCTTAACCTGAGAAATGCTGAAAACTTTTTCCGAGAATACGAAGGCATAAGCACGATCACCCTTCAATCCGCAGTCAGGTACAGCCACGGAAAAGGAGAAGCTGAAGCCCTGGTCCGCCTTGCAGAAGAAAGACTTCCGGAATCTCCGGATGTTTTTTCCGGTGAAGAAAAAGAAGAGATTGTAAACCTGATAGGAATTTTCGGGTCAAAATACAGCCGTATTATCCGTGAATTGTCCTCAACTATAAACCAGCTTGCAGGTCTCCTCCCTCAGCAGCGGGACCGCCTGATGCACAAAGGAAGCGGCGGCTATTCAAGGAATGCTCCTGATATTTCAGGCATGCTAAGCCTCTGCCGAAGCGATATCGGAAAAGAACTGAAAACCAGCATGCCTGTGCAAGACCTTAACCTCCCCAGAGCTATAAAATTCACAGGCGCACTTTACTCTATAGGTCTTCCTCCCGAATTTATTGGCACAGGCACTGCTCTTGCAGAAGCTAGAGAAAAACTCGGCGACGAAGCCTGCGAAAGGCTGCTTAAGAAATATTTCCCTTCCCTTGGCAGCGACCTGAGTTTCGCATCCGGCTACCTGGACCTTAACGTAGCCTCCCGCTTCCTTTCAGAAGCCTGCATGAAAGAAGTCCGTAAAGATGTTGAGGTTTTGCGAGACATATTCAGCCTCAAAGTCCAGCCAGAACCATCATACCGCATCCTGTTAGAAATGATGCAGCCCGACCTCCTGCAGGCAGGAAAGGCAGGAAACTGTATGGATGAAGAAGTTTCGCAGCTCGTATGCTCGACACTTACCAAAATGGGAAAGATAAGAAAGGCGCTGGGTTGAGAAGAATAATGCTTTTCTTAACCCTCTTAAACCGAGGTTTTGAATCAAATATTACAGAAGGCCCCCGCCAGCTTGCCTGGCGGCCTTATTTAAAAAGCAGAAAGAAGTTGAAGAAAGAAATTCGGAAGTAAAGAGAAACAATGTGGAGAGAGTTTCAAGTATGATTAAATCCTTTTTCATGTGAGTTTTTCTAATTTTTGCCACTTTTAATGATTCTTTTCAAGCAGTTCTGATGGTTTGATATTTTTATATGTCGTTTTATTACTCTAGATTTGGCATAAAAGTGCTCTCAAGTACTTTCATTTTTTGGGCATATAATTCGAAGAATATCATCTGCGTTTTATCTTTAGCTTTCTTTTCTTCCATCCTCTTTTTTAGCTTTTCGAGAGGGCCGCTCTCCTTCGTCGAGCGTGACAAGAAGGGTTTGGTATAGTGAGTGATGTTGCACTGGTAGGAGATATTTATAATTTAATCCTCTTTTAGTCCTCTTGAATTTAGTTACTACACTAATCCATAAATTAGTCCGAGCCTGCAATAAAAAGAAACGCCTGAATAAAAGTCTGAAAAAGTCCTTACTGCTGCTTACAACTTAAGGAAGTCAAGGAAAAAAATAATATAAGTTAAAATGGTTCGCTTGTTATCGTTTTGTGGGCTGCCTATCTCGTTCTTCTGTGGAGTTTTTCGTTTACCTTGGGTTATCTGTCAGATTTTGCATATTCCTATGCTATGTAGTATAACTATGTGAACAAAAGCATAGTATGAGGAGATCTAGAAAAATGAAAGAGTCCTACCGTGATATACAGGTGAAATCACTAATATGTGATTAAGTGAAAAACGACATCATAATATAGAAGGAAGATTTCCTTTTAAAAAACAAATAAGAGTATCCAATATACAATGTAATTATCTCAAATCTGTCCCTGTAGCACGAGTAGACGAAGCATGTACAGTAAACAAAACATCAAAACATACACTGGGGATAAATGTTATAAATGTTCAGCCGACCCAGAAGAATATATTTTAGATTTAGAAGAAATGACTACCCAATGCATGACAGATACGTTTCAAAAATGCCCGAGATTTGAAGCAAGTTTACTTATTAATCAATCCAAGCAAGCTAAAATTATAAATATGAATGAATAATCCTCGTGACTCTGTTACCAAATCCAGTTTCAAAATCTAGTGATTTTTAATTTTACGTTTATTACTGGCTCGTGGAGCTAAGTCTGTGATAAGCTCAATAAATGGATTTGGGTTTCTAATCATTTTTTCGAGTTTATTCAGTAAAACTTCTGGATCTTTTAATTTAGTTTGTAGTTCCCTAAAATCAGTCACATTCTTATTTTGATCCACTGTAATAATTAATTGGTTGATAAAGTCATCAAGGGACATTGAACGTCTTATTAAATCCTCACTTGTTATTACTCCATCCCATTTATCATAATTATCTATAAATGAATATGCTTGATTTTCGGATTGGATAGTTCCACTTTCATACATTCCTTCCAATAGCAATTTTGGTGCACTAAAACATGAATAAGATCTGTTATTTCCTAAGAACTTTTTATGATCCTCTTCTGTTCGCATTTTTTGAACTTCGTGTATGTATATTTCCTTTATCTCCTTTTTTACATTTTTGAGATTTTTATTATATTCATCACATTGTTGGTAATAACTATCTATATCATTTCGCAGGTCAGCTGAAATTAATTTATATTGCCCTTCATTTTGTAGAGCGAGTCTTACATTTTCATGTATCCTCTCGAAACAATATTTATAGTCCGAAATATTTGTTTTCATGCCGATAATTTCTTTGTGAAGACTACTATAAATATCTCGTAATAATTTTCTATCAGCTATTTTATTATTTGCTTTCCAACCTAGAATAAATGAAATTAATGAATACAAAAATGTCATAAATGTCATAATGTATGGATGGTTCTTAGCTATTAATAATATTTTAGATACAGCAAAATTTTCATTATGGATTATATTTTCTGTATTCTCCGGCAGGAGCTTCATATTCAATTTACGTTTCTTCTTAGTGAAAAAGCAGACCTGCACTTACCATTACATGTCTCTTTTAAGGGGTTCGAAGTCTTGAAAGGCTGATTACAGTTTTTACTATCAGAGATTTATCTTCTTTCCCTGTTCTTGAACGAGCGAAGCGATATTTAAAACCAAAATGTAGTCCTATTGAACGAACGAAGCGAGTGAAAGGGACACCGTCCTCCCGAGGCGCGACTCGGGCGCTCAAACTCCTTTAAAATAATGCCCTGTCGTATATTCAACGCCTCTTGCAGGCTTCAGTTTCACTTCTTTTCCTGCAATCGCCTGTTTATACGCTTCTGTGATCTCTTTTACCTCGGCAGGAGTGTTGAGAGAAAGGTCGAGTCTAAGCACGTCCACGCTGTATCCTTTCATATTCTTGACATACTTCAGCATGTCAAGCACTTTTGAGTTGTAAATAAGGGTGCGGGTGCCATGGCGCTGGACAGGGAACTCTGAGCCGCTCTGGTCAACAAGAAGCACTTCGCTTTCTTTTCTCACAATTTTCCGGTCAACAAGAGGTTTTAAAAGGTCATTTTCCGTGATAAGCATAAGTTCCCTGCCGTAAACCAGGATCTCGGCCTGACCTGAATTCCCGCAGGTCTGGAGGGTTTCACAGATATTCTTTATTTCGCTCAGGTTCAATTCGCTTGAAAGGGTTGTCCTGTACGCTCCAGCCTGGTAGAAGGTGGTGGCAGTAAATGCGTTGAAAATATTGAGGTCTTTCTGGGCAACAAAAGGTACGGAAAGCTTTTTTGCAAGCTGTGATGCGTCCAGGCTTGAACATGCAACTGTAAAGCCTGCATCCCTTATTTTCTCAAGCAGGGGTTTTAATTCCTCCAGTTCCCAATCGTGTGTAATTCTGGGAACCCTGAAAACCAGCTCGGTTTTTTCTGCTTTTAAATCTTCAAGTCTGTCAGCACTGTTTGGAGACATCAGTACTTCAAACAAAGAAATCGGGATATAAGCAATATCAGCTCCGGCTGAGGCTGCCTGTAAGAGAGAAGGAATATTCTGCATTTCAACGCTCAGGAGGAGTTTCTTAGAAGCCGCTCCTTTCAGTCCTGCGCCTGCCCTTTTCACACTCGCTTCATCTTTGCTTTCGGCATCTCCTTCTAAAGAGCACAGGTGATTGAAACCTTCCAGGTCAGGGTGCTTTTGATCTTTTTTATTTGCTTTGAGGGTCTTTTCAAGAAGGAGCTCAGCAGCTTTCCGCCTCGTGTTCTTCAGTACGCCGACCGGAATGAAGATATTCTCATCAGCTTCGATTTCAACGGAGGCGGCTTCAAAAGGAGTATCTCCAAGGCTCTCCATTGCTTTTCTTATCTGCTCTTCAGTTGTTGGGGCTTTCTCGGCTTTCTGGACGACATAATCATCTGCAAATTCCGCATAAACAGGATCTTCTGGTTTGCTGCCTTTTCCGCTTGCTTCTCTTTTTTCTTTTTCCCTTTCTTTTTCTTTTCTTATCTCAACCGTAAACCGTTCCCCTCTCCTTGCTTTTGCTTTAAGGCTTACAGGGATAGTTTTCAGTTTTGTTTTCTGAAGGGTATCAAGGAGCTGCGTGTCTGTTGTAAGGTAAAGTTCATCTCCTCTCTGGACTGCCCTGCCTGTTTTTGAACTGATCTCAAGCCCGACTTTTTCACCTTTTTTTGCGTTCTTCACATGTTCGCCTGAAATCGTCACTATACCGGTTACAGCAGAACCGAGCATTCTTTCCCTTGTAAAGATGCTTATGCCGTCTTTTATATTGATATTCTCTTCGAGCCGGACTGTAAGCTTAGTATTTCCTTTTGAGCGGGAGATGTCCAGGACTTTTCCGAGGAATGCACCGTAGTTAGAGCTGTACTTGGGATGGGATACCCCTTTTTCCCCGAGGATGAAGCCCCGCGTAAAACCCCTGTAAAAGAGTTTTGCGAGCTCGGCTTCTTTTGCTTCAAGCTCCTCTTTTGTCGGGTTTTCTCCGGGGCTGCATATGTTTTCAACTGCGGCTTTGTAAGCAGCAGCACTTGCAGTCACATACTCGGGTTTCTTCATCCTCCCTTCTATTTTAAGGCTTATAACTCCGGTTTTTATTACATCTTCAAGCCCTGTGAGGGTGGAGAGTTCAGCACAGCTTATTGGATAGCTGCCTCCGATATGCCTTTCGTCAATTTCCCTGCCGTTTACCAGAAATCGATATCTGCGCCTGCAGGGCTGGGCACAGGCTCCCCGGTTTGCGCTCCTGTCGTGGAGGAAACTGCTGAAGAGGCATTTTCCTGAATAAGAATAACAAAGGGCTCCGTGAACAAAGACTTCAATATCCGCCCTGGAATTTTCTACAATATCCTTCACTTCATCGGTAGTAAGTTCCCTGGAGACTATGACTCTTTTTGCTCCCAGCTCAGATACAAAATCCACTCCCTCTTTGCTGTGGATGGTCATCTGCGTGCTTGCATGAAGGCTCAGGTCGGGATAAATTTCATTTAGAAGCCTGAGGAGTCCGAGGTCCTGCAGAATAATTGCATCTATTCCGGCTGCGTATGCCCGGTCCACTATTTCAAGAGCTTGCTGCAGCTCTTTTTGTTTTACAGGGATATTCAGGGCAAGATAAACAAGGACTCCGTGTGAATGAGAAAAATCAATAGCAGCTTCCAGGCCCTCAACTGTGAAATTTTCAGCTCCTTGCCTGGCATTGAACTCGCCCACTCCAAGGTATACAGCATCAGCCCCTCCTTTTATTGCACCAAGCAGAGCTTCATGGTCCCCTGCCGGAGAAAGAATTTCCGGGGGATTGCAGATAAAATTGTTAGCAGATATTTTAGCAGGCATAACGATCAGCAGTATTATTCAGGTAATCTTCAGGTATTCAGGTAATCTTCAGGTATTCAGGTAGTCTTCAGGTGACCTGAGTTTATAACGGTAAAGAACTTGGTAACGGAATAGTTGAAACTGTAAAAAAGGCTTAAGCAATTCATATCGGAGCCATTGTAAGCCCGAATTATTGTGAATTGCCCCGCTCCTCTGGATTTAAAGACATATTCTTTGCCTTAAGGTTAAAGCGTAAATGTCCTTTTCGCATAAAAATTAGATGGTAAAAGGAAGCACTGACAACCACTGACAATAATTCATTAGCTGAGTGAATCGGAATGACACAGGCTTACAGGACCTTTTTTTCACCTGACTCTTAAGTATGTGGTTATTATGAAGTAGTTTAAAGGATGCTATATATGTTTATATTAATATATTTATTGGCAGAAATATTAAACTTATCAAAATAAGTGAGCAGCACATTCTTAAAAATATTAATATGATGAACAAACTTATTTATTTAAATAAAATCTTTATTTAAATTAAACGGACATTTGCATAAAGCTACGAAAATTAGAAGGATAGACTAATCTAGGGGCCAAAGCCTATGAAAAATATACTTGTCGTTGAAGACAATCCTTTAATTATGGAACTAGTCAAAACTTTATTAGTCTCATTTGGGTATGAAGCAGTGGAAGCTTCAGATGGAGCTATAGCCCTGGAACTTAGTAAAAAAAAGATACTCAACTTAATATTATTAGATATACAGTTGCCCGGTATCGATGGAACTGAAGTATTGAAAATACTAAAAGAAGATCCTGCCACAAGTGAGATCCCTGTTATCGCTCTTACAGCTCATGCCATGCGTGGCGATGAAGAAAAATTTTTAAAAGCCGGGTGCAGTGCTTACATTTCCAAACCGATTGATATCCCGAGATTCAAATCGGTCATAGACGAATTCATTGCATGAAATGAAAAACAATAGTAGGAAACATTATTTTATTTTATGGGGATTATATAATGCCGGATTTTTTCGAGGATACATTTGGGAAAAAATCAAATGAGTTATTGATTATTTTGGCTGTTGGCCTCTTATTCACATTTTTTGCATCCTATTTTGGCCTTTTTGAATCCGTTATTCAATTTGTGGAAGAATACAATCCCAGAGAACTTGGAGGGTTGCTTACTCTCTCAGTCTATCTTACCTTTGCCCTTGGAATTTTCTCTCTGAGGCGCTGGATGGAACTTGAGAATGCTCTGGTACTTCAGGAAAAAGCAGAAGAAAGCCTCAGAGAGAAAGATAAGAGGTATAGAGCCCTTTTTGAGCATTCGAATGACGCAATTATAATTTTTAATGGGGAAAAGGTCCTCGACCTTAATAAAAAAGGCCGTGAAGCCTTTGGATTAGGGGAAGGCGAAATTGGTAATATCTCAATTGAGTCGTTGATACCTGAGAATAATTTGCCCGCAGCCAGAAATGCTCTGAA
Organism: Methanosarcina hadiensis; assembly: GCF_046529725.1. GTDB lineage: Archaea > Halobacteriota > Methanosarcinia > Methanosarcinales > Methanosarcinaceae > Methanosarcina > Methanosarcina hadiensis. The sequence continues at coordinate 1,199,547 of NZ_CP136241.1, forward strand.
AGCTACTCTTGAGAACGGGGCTGCAACTTTTGAAATGAAATTCCAGAAGCATGATGGAGAAATTATTGATGTGGAGGTCAGCTCTTCCTTTTTAAGCCTTGAAGATAGAGAAATCCAGTGCGTTGTCAGGGACATAACCTCACGTAAAAAGGCTGAAAAACTGGAACGCGAAAGCCGGGAAAGGCTTAAAAAAATAATTGACAATGCCCTTTGCGGAATCCTGCTGGTAGATGCCTCCAGCCACGAAATTGTGGATATGAATTCTGCCGCAGAGCAGGCTATGGAGCTTTCAAGGAATGAACTTATCGGAAAGGCCTGTCATAAATTCATATGCCCTGCAGAGAAAGGAAAATGCCCGATAACTGATTTAAAACAGTCTATTGATACATCGGAAAGGGCGCTTATCAATGGGAGAGGAGAATCTTTACCTATCCTGAAAAGTGTGGTTCCCGTAAAAATAGGAGAAAAAGACTACCTTATAGAAAGCTTTGTTGATCTCTCTGAACGCAAAAGGTCTGAAGAAGAATTGATCCAGGCAAAATTAGCTGCTGAGAGTGCGAACCGTGCAAAGAGCGAATTCCTGACAAATATGAGTCATGAATTGCGGACTCCTCTTACTGCGATTATTGGATTTTCGGATGTAATGCTGGGCGGGATGAGCGGAGAATTCAGTGAGCAGAACAAAAAGTTCCTGAATAACATAGCTAATAGTGGAAAGCACCTCCTGACTCTTATAAACAATATCCTCGACCTTTCCAAAATCGAGGCAGGCAAAATGGAACTGGAACCGGAGATGTTCTCTGTCTACGAGGTATTTAATGATACCAGAGATGTGACCACTGCTCTTGCCCAGAAAAAGGACATCTTGATGGAATATAACGTGGACCCCGAGATTTTAGTCTTTGCGGACAGGGTGCGTTTTAAGCAGATTATTTACAATCTTGTAAGCAACTCCATAAAATTCACCCCAAATAAAGGATCGATAGCAGTTTCGGCAGTAAAATTGGAAGATACCGTCCGCATCAGCGTCTCGGATAACGGAATAGGGATTTCAAAGGAAAACCAGAAGCTTCTCTTCCAGCCTTTTAAACAGGTAGATGCAAATATCAACCGCCAGTATGAAGGAACAGGGCTCGGACTGGCTCTCGTGAAGAAATTCGTAAACCTTCACGGAGGTAAAGTATGGGTCGAAAGCGAAGTCGGAAAAGGTTCGACTTTTTCATTTGAATTGCCTTTGAAATACGGGAAAACTCCCGGGATTATCTCAAATCATACAGATGTTTCCGAAAAAATCGTATCTCCAGCGGCTGAAAAGGCAGTAGCGGAAGGAAATCTAAAGCAGGAAACGCACAGCAGGGCATTAACTCCGAAAATTATAGAACCCTCAGGAGTCTCCTGGGAAAGTGAACTTGTAATGGTTGTCGAAGACGACGATATGGCAAGGGAACTCCTTACTATCACACTCTTAGAGGCAGGATATAGGGTTACTGCGGTTTCCAGCGGGAAAGAGGCTCTTTTGCTTGCCCGAGAACTGAAACCGTCAGTAATCACCCTTGATGTAATGCTTCCGGGAATTAGCGGGTGGGATGTCCTTAAAGACCTGAAACATGATACTGCAACATCCGATATTCCTATCCTGATCATTTCAATGAATGATGAAAAGAACTGCAGCATTTTGTGGGGTGCATCCGATCATCTGATAAAACCTGTGGAAAAGGAACGTCTCCTTTCCAGCCTGCAAAAAGTAAAAGGGAAAATAGATCTAAAATCTACCCCCAGGGTTTTAATCGTGGACGATGAGCCGACCGTAGTAGAACTCTTCAGTTCCATTCTCGAAAGTGAAGGTTATGAACCGATCTGTGCATACGGGGGCAAAGAAGCAGTCGATAGGATTACAGAAGAACAACCTGACATGATAATTCTTGACCTTATGATGCCGCAGTTCACAGGTTTCGAAGTTATCAAGACTCTTAAAGAAAACCCTGAAACCGTAGATATTCCAGTTATTGTGTGTACTGCAAAAGAGTTAAGCTTTGAGGAGAAAGAGCTTCTCAAGAAAAATGTCTCATATGTCATGAAGAAAGGAAACATATGTCGTGAAACACTTTTGAATACCCTGAACATCGTCAGGGACCAGAAATCTAAAAATAAGCAGATAAATTAAGCAGATAAATTAAGCAGCTAAAATAAGTAGATAAATTAAGCAGATATATAAGGCATATAATTAAGCAGATATATAAGGCATATAATTAAGCAGATAAATTAATATTGCTTATACTGGAATCCAGATTAAAAGTTCGAAGAGCACAGTTTTTTCGTTCTTTTCATTCTGGATAAGTATAATCCTGAAACACATTGTTCGTTTACGTTATCCTGAAACATATTGTTCATTTTCTAATATTATGGCAGGTTCCGGTTTTCTTTAAATTTTTTACTGCTACCTTCTTGTAGCTTTTGCATTCTGTTTTTATAGCTTTAAGAAATGACAGTTTATGACCTTTTGTGTTTTAAATTTCACAGATTTTTTTGAACATCAAGCAAATAGCATATAATTATAAGAGAAAATTTATATATTTTTATGAGAATTGAAGTCTACTTTTATCGAATGCATTTAGTTCGGGTTTAAAAATAGTTTTTAAGAAGGTTCCATAAAAGATAAAGCATCAAGATATGAAAATCGAAAAATACAGATTTGGTAATATCGGGCAGGATATTGAGATTAAGAGACAGGCGCTAACTCTTTTATCCCTTTCCTGAAACAATCCTTGCCTGATGCATTCCTCGCCTGAAACATTTCTCGGCTGAAGTCATTCCGTTCACTTTCTGAAAATCAGCTTAAATGTCAGCTTGCAGAAAATTCCTCATATTTATTGCAAATTCTTTGTAATATAGGCTAAGTTGTGCGCTTTAATCTCGTGAACGAAACTTAATAAAACAAAACAAAACGTAAATCTATAAATATAATATAAATTGTAATTAATGGTTAAATATATTCAGGATACATATAAAAATTAACTATTAAGTCTAATGATGTAAAACAAAGTTAATTTGCACTATCTATAGTTCCTGAATATCTACTTAGAGTTTTTTAATCTGAAAATCTCATTCCAGATTTCCCTATGGAATTTTTATTCAAAAGCTCTATAAGGGATTCCCTATCTCGATTGAATCAGGCTCTACCGGAGAAATAATGATGAAGCTTGCTAAAATACAAATACTAAAATAAAAACATTCTAAATATAAAAATCCTAAAATATAAACATCGTAAATATAAAAATTCTAAAAATATAAATATTCTAAAATAGAAATGTTTTAGACTTATGGAATTTGGCCAAATATCGGGTAGAAAGAACAGCTGAAATATATGCGGTTACCGATGTGCAGTCGCAGGCAGGAATAGAATTCTGCAAAAACATCACGCCTCTTTGTGCCATATTTTCCAGAGCTTCATCCGGAAAGGAAAATGTCAAAATATCAACCGTTTAAAAAAGTTGATCGACGTTGTCTCAATTTTTTAAAAGAACAGAAACTCAAGAAATATAACCTCAACTATCAAGCTTTAAACAGGTCCGCAGCAAGAAAAGCCCGGGCTTTTCCTGCCGGAAAGGACTGAAGAAAGAGCTGCATGCTTTGAAAATAACGTTTCTGCAGCCCAAGGAGGTCGTTATATGATCAGCGATGAAGAAATGAAGTCCGGGAACATTTTACACCTATTCTGGAAATTTACTCTCCCGGCAGTAATAGGAGTACTCATTGCTGGAATCCAGGGGATTATCGACGGCTTCTTTATAGGAAATGCAATTGGAAGCCATGGGCTTGCAGGTATTACCCTTGCCTATCCTCCTTATCTGGCTATAATCGGAGCAGGCATAATTATAGGAATAGGCTCTTCCAGCCTTATAGCCCTGAAACTCGGGGAAAGGCAGAATAAAGAAGCCCTGGAAATAATGAACACCGCATTTCCGTTATGTCTGCTCGCGGGAATTATTTTCACTGCAGGCGGGCTGATTTTCTGCAAAACTTCTATCAGCCTGCTTGGGACAGACGGCCCTGCTCTCTCTCTGGCACGGGAGTACCTTCACATAATCTTTGCAGGATCGGTCTTCATGATTCTTGCGGTTGCTCTCGACCCGCTGGTAAGGAATAACGGAAAGCCGAAGCTTTGCATGAAAATAATGGTTGCAGGGGTGCTTGCAAACGTCGTGCTCGACTACCTTTTTGTCATGCACATGGAAATGGGTATGAGAGGCGCAGCCACCGCAACAATCCTTTCCTTTGTCCTGCCCGCAGCACTGCTTACATACCACCTTTTCAGCAGGGAGGCAAAACTGAAGCTCCGGCTCAGGTCCATGAGCGTCAAAGCCGCAACAACAACAAGGATCCTTAAAACCGGAACTCCGTCATTCGTTATGCAGATATCGTTTGCCCTTGTGCTCTTTGCACAGAACTATATGCTGCTCAAATACGGCTCTGAACTCGCAGTCTCGGCATATGGAGTAATAGGATACATATTTTCGATATTCTATATGCTCTTTGAAGGGATAGCCCTTGGAGTGCAGCCGATAATAGGATTTAACTACGGAGCAGGCAATAAAAGAAGGGTTTTAAAGACTCTGGAACTGACAATACTTTCATGCACCCTTGTAGGAGTTCTGGGATTTGCGCTTATATATCTCTTCCCTGAGAGCCTTATTCAAATATTTAGCCAGAGCGATTCCGAACTGCTCAATGTCACATTGCAGGGAATGAATATTTTCATGTTCTCTCTTCTCGTAGAAGGAACGGTACTGCTTACTGCCGTTTATTATCAATCAATCAATAGAGTCAGAGCAGCGCTATTCATCCATCTCGGAAAGATCTTTATCTTCCTGTTTCCCCTGCTGTTCATTCTGCCTCAGTTCTTTGGACTGAACGGCGTCTGGGCTGCATCACCGACTACGGAATATCTGATGACAGCAATAGTAATGTTAATGCTTTCAAAGGAGTTCAAATTCCTCAGGAGCAGCAAAAAAGCAGAGGTCAGGCAACCATCAGATACAAATCATGCGGCGTCGGGTTCCAAAAGTGGTACAAAAGCAGGGAGTGAAGAAGGTACAGGTTTTATTACGTTCAGGCATACAGACAGGGACACCTCTTAAATTACCTTCTCGGTAATCCCTGCAAATTCTTCACTCCAGGCTCTTTTCTCTCTTTTTAGTGAAAATTTATTTTTTTTATTTTTTAGAATCAGGCAGGCAATCGGACCCGGACAGCATCAACTCCAGAACCGCAATCATGTCTGCAACTAATTTTTAAAGACCATGGTAAAATATTGCATATAGTTTATAAATTACACTATTAAAATAGTAAAGAAATTAAAAAATAATATATATGTTAGAGATTTTTTTATATGTAATTTTTTCCAGAATTAGAGTCTTGGCTTTTTTCTTAAATATCAGGCATAAAAGTGCCAGTATTTTTTGGATTTTAAAGCTGGATAAGTACACGTGCATCAGGGTAAACTCTTGTAATTTCATTCAATTTCTTGCAAAATATTTGGAAAAGTAAGAGGAGGCACACATGAAAGAGAATGTCAATGAATACTGCAAGAATATGAAAAAAAGAGTTATTGTTTTTACTGGACTTCTGGTTCTACTCATTATATTTTGCTCATCGACAGTAACGGCAAAGGAAGATTCTGTTATGGCAGAGGAAGATTCTGGTCCTCAACTTGCACCGGAAAGCTCTGAATTTAACGAGTATCTGAAAAAAGATGTTTATCAGAAAAAAGTTGTTTATTCCGGACCGACCCCTTCACTTGACGGACACCAGGCAGGGCTTTTACCTTCCCCCCTTGACCTTTCTTACATCCGCAGCATTCCTATCCCGACAGCATCATCAGCTCGATATTATTCTGACCTGAAGACTCCTGACAGGATAGCTGCAATAAAAGGCCAGGATACTTATTATAACCTGAGAAATTTTAACAAAGTAACCGCTGTAAAAGACCAGGGAAAAGCAGGAACCTGCTGGGCATTTGCAAGCTACGCATCTATGGAATCCTTCTTAAAACCCGGAGAAGAGTGGGACTTTTCAGAAAATAATATGAAAAACCTGCTTTCCTCCTCATATTCGGAAGGGTTTGACCGCGATCCGAATGACGGGGGAAACAGGATCCTGGCGACAGCATACCTTGCCCGCTGGAACGGGCCAGTTCTGGAAAGTGATGATCTTTATTCAACTTCTTCAGAATTTTCCCCGGAAAGTCTGCCCGTGAAGAAACATGTACAGGATATCCTTTTTATTCCTAACAGGGAAAATTCCCTGGACAATGAAGAAATAAAATGGGCAGTAAAGAATTACGGAGCTGTATATACCACAATGTACTATTATAATAACAGCACGTATTATTCTCCCTCAAACTATAGTTATTACTGTAATGGGACGTCCGAAGCGCCCAATCATGCTGTAGCAATTATTGGATGGGACGACTTTTTTAACAGGAATAATTTTTCAGAGATTCCTCCAGGGGATGGAGCATTTATTGCGAAAAACAGCTGGGGCTCGGACTGGGGAGACTGTGGGTATTTTTATATCTCCTATTATGATTCAAAAGCTGGCAATGGAGGTTCTGTCTTCACTGCTGAAAATCCGGATAATTATGAATACATCTACCAGTACGATCCATTTGGATGGGTTTCCAGTATGGGATACCGTAAACAAACTGCATGGTGCGCAAACGTTTTTACTGCAAAATCCGAGGAGACACTCAAAGCTGTGAGTTTCTATACCACAGATTCAGGCTGTTACTATGAGATTTATATTTATACCAATCCGGATCCCGGTCCTGTAAACCTGACAGGTCCCGTTACTTCAAGAACAGGCTCACTCTTAACAGCAGGCTACCACACAATACCTCTTGATTCAGGGGTCAGGCTCACTGCTGACCAGAACTTCTCGGTAGTTGTGAGACTCACGAACATTGCGTATAACTACCCGGTAGCGCTCGAAAAGCCTAGAGAGGACTGGAGCAGCAAAGCAAAATCAAATCCGGGAGAGAGCTTCATAAGTAAGGATGGGGTGAACTGGACAGATGTGAATGAGTCTTTCGAAAATTCAAATGTATGCGTCAAAGCTTTTACAAATTCTGTTTTATTGCCTGCCGCAAACTTCTGCAGCAATGTTACTGAGGGTTATGTCCCCCTTTCCGTACAGTTTATCGACCTGTCAGAGAATTCAACAGAAAGAAACTGGGATTTTGAAAACGATGGAATTATAGACTCCACAGAAGCAAATCCGGTTTATGCTTACCTGTTTCCAGGTATCTATACTGTTAACCTGACCGCAGTCAATGAAAACGGCACGGATTCGATGCTTGCAGCAATTACCGTCCTGGAGCAGCCAGTGCTTCCTGTTGCGAACTTTACATGCAATGTAACCAGAGGTTATGCACCCCTTTCCGTGCAGTTCACAGACACCTCGGAAAATGCAGCGGAAAGAGTATGGAACTTTGGCGACTGCACGTGCTCAACAGATGCTACTGTTGTCCACACATACAAAAAAGCCGGTAAATATACTGTCAGCCTAAAGGTAAGTAATGTGAATGGAACGGACAGGGAAACCAGGTGTGAATACATTACAGTCACCGAAAAAGAATGCTAGATTAAAAATAAATGATAGATCAAAAGAAATAAAATGACTGAACATTTAAAAGGGGAGTGGGGGCCCCCTCAAAATACATTTTTCCAGAAATGTGACTGAAATCTGTGCCTGAAGTTCTGTTTGAATTCAGGCAGTTTCCTTTCAGAAGAGCAGAAAAAAAAGTAAAACCGGGGAAAAGGAAAAGCTTAGGAATACAACAAAGAGTGACAGAAGCAGGATTGGAATAGAAGCAAGATTGGGATTACAGATTTAAAATTGGGATTATAGATTTAATACTTAATCGCCGATAGAAAAACTGACAAAAAATATATTTACTTTAAAAGAGTAGGAATCTTATCATAAATTTTGATATGGATCCTGATTTTAACTCAACTAAATTCTCTCAACAAATTTCTCAATAAATCCTCAGTACTAATATGCACCAATAAGGATGCACTAATCCGAACGTATTACACAAAAAAGATTTCGATCCTGATGACAGAAAACGGCAGTACGCAGGAAAAAGCCTTTAAAGTAAAGAGGCTTGTCAGTTATCTCTTACCAGTAATCATATTTATTCTGGCTTTATGGACACTGGATAAGCAGCTGAACCATTTGCACCTGATTTACATTTTGAAAAGCATCGCCGGAGTTCCTGTAAGCCATATAGGGACGGCTATCTCCCTAACATTTTTAAGCTACACTGCCTTAACCGGATATGACTATCTTGCAGCTCATCACATCAACCAGGTCCTGCCTTATAAACAGATTGCTAAAACCTCTTTCATCAGCACATCCATAAGTTACAGTGTAGGTTTTAATTTTCTGACAGGAGGTTCTCTTCGATACAGGCTATATTCTGGGTACGGATTAAGTCTTTCTCAGATAGGGGAAATAATAATTTTTTGCATCTCTACCTTCTGGGTCGGATTTTGCTTTACTGCCGGCCTGCTCTTCACATTTTATCCCCTGAGGTTGTCAGAATGCATACCTGATATCCCGATCCCTTTAAACATTATGGGAATTATATTACTGCTGCTTCTCGCTGCTTATTTCTATTTTTCATTCAGGAAACAGGAACTGGAGATAAAGGGGTATAAAGTCAGGGTACCCGAGCCAAAAATTGCTTTTATGCAGCTCATTCTATCCTCTGGAGATTATCTTCTTCCCGGGACTATCATATATCTCCTCCTGCCTCAAAATCCGCAGCTTACCCTGCTGCATGTACTTGTATTTTTTGCGCTGGCGCAGTTAATAGGGCTGATCAGCACAGTCCCTGGAGGGCTTGGGGTTTTCGAGACAACCATGCTGTTCATGCTGGAGCCTTACTTTGGCACTGTGGACATTATAGGGGCTCTTGTAATCTTCAGGCTTATCTACTATTTTGTCCCGTTCCTGCTGGGTTTCCTGACACTTATATACCACGAGTTTGAAGAGAGAAAGGAATTCCTTAAAAAAGTAGGAAAAGTAACCTATTCGAGCCTTTCAGAAATAATGCCCCAGGTCTTTTCTATCCTGATCTTTTTCGGAGGTATTTCCCTTCTCTTTTCCGGAGCCCTTCCTTCAGATCCCAGATACCTGCGAGAAATCGCTTACTTTGTGCCTCTTCCGATCATTGAGGCTTCCAGATTGTTTGGAAGCATAATAGGCGTACTGCTCCTGCTTCTGGCAAACGGGATCTGGAAAAGAATTGACGGAGCTTATGTACTTTCCCTGGCAGTCCTTTTACTGGGAGGGATCTTTGCCCTCCTTAAAGACTTTGACTATCATGAAGCTGCAGCTCTTTTTACTATGTTTATCCTTCTGCTTCCTTCAAGGAAGCATTTTTACAGGAAATCCTCGCTTCTGCACCAGTCCTTTAGCAGGGAAAACATAATCGCAATAATTCTGGTGCTTGTAAGTTTTGTCTGGCTCGGGTTTTTTTCATACCGGAACGTAGAGTACTCAAACGAGCTCTGGTGGCAGTTCGGGATTAATTCCCAGGCTTCAAGCTTTTTGAGAGCCGTAGTAGGAGTTTTCTTCTTCCTGCTTGTCCTTGGAATTACGAAGATGCTGAGCCCCTTTTCAAAAGATATCCACCTCCCCGGGAACGATGAGATCGAGTTTGCAAAATCGATAGTAAAAGAAGGCCAGGAAACCTGGGGAAACCTTGCTTTTACAGGCGACAAATACCTGCTTTTCGATGACAACAGGAAAGCATTTTTAATGTACGGGATCTCGGGTAAAAGCTGGATTGCAATGGGAGACCCTGCAGGAGAAAGAGACCAGATAAAAGAACTTATCTGGGACTTCTATGAAATGAGCAAACTGCACCAGGGAAGGGCTGTTTTTTACGAAATAAGCGAAAAATATATTCCAGTTTATCTTGACCTCGGCCTGACGCTGGTCAAAATCGGGGAGGAAGCCAAAGTGCCCCTGGAATCTTTTACCCTTGAAGGCAGCGCAGGCAAAGATTTCCGCTATACGGTGCGAAACGTGGAAAAAAAGGGTTACAGGTTTGAAATTGTACCCTCAGAAGAGGTAGCAGCCCTTATGCCCGAGCTCAAAGAAGTTTCGGATGCCTGGCTGGAAATAAAAACCGGAAAAGAAATGAAATTCTCAGTGGGTTTTTTTGACGAAAAATACCTGAGCAATTTCCCTCTTGCCCTTGTAAGAAACGATGAAGAAATCGTTGCTTTTGCAAACATATGGGCAGGAGGAAATAATGAAGAACTCAGTGTCGATCTTATGCGCTACGGTTCAACTGCCCCTGACAGGACAATGGAATACCTTTTTATAAAACTGATGCTCTGGGGAAAAGAAAACGGATACAAGCGATTCTCCCTTGGAATGGCTCCCCTTTCAGGCCTCGAGAAAAGGCAGTTTGCCCCTCTATGGCATAAAGTAGGGTCTCTGATTTTCGCCAACGGAGACTATATTTATAACTACAAAGGCCTGAGGGACTTTAAGGAAAAATTCAACCCTGTCTGGAGCCCTAAATATATTGCTCTCCCCACAGGATTTAAGAAAAGCCTTGCACTGAAAGATATTGCAACCCTTATTTCAGGGGTAAAAGACCCCTTTAAAGATCTCTTTTAATAATGTTTAAGAATGCTCAGGAACAGAATGCTTAAGAATAAATAATTTTTTCAAACCTGTCCAGCAACGTAAACATGAATTCTTTTGTCCCGGTGATATATTCTTGCCTCCCGGTCATTTCCTCTGTTTTCTGGATAAATGGTCCACCTCCATTTTCAAGCCCGAACCGCCCTATCATAGTTTTAATCCTTTCATCCGTAGCTTCGGGATGAAACTGGAGAGCTACAACCCTGTCACCTAAAATAAATCCCTGATTCTCGCATCCTTCGCTCCGGAAAATGTGTATAGCTCCGGCTGGAATATCAAAGTTTCTGGCGTGCCAGTGAAAAACCATAATTTCTTCCGGCAGCCCTTTGAGAAACTCAGGTTTATTTTCTGTTGCTGTCGCCCGTATAGGAAACCATCCCATTTCCCTGTGCCCATTTTCAAAAACGCGGGCGCCGAGCACGTCAGCTAGCAGTTGAGCGCCGAGGCAGATCCCGAGAACCGATTTTCCTGCTTCAATTGCCTGTTTGATAAAGGCTTTTTCGTCTCTTAACCAGGGATTTTCTTCGTAATCATAAATTCCCATAGGACCGCCCATAATAATAAGGAGGTCAAATGAATCGAAGTCTGGCGGGTTTGTAGTTTTATAAAAACGGGTTGACTCGAGAGGGTAGTTTCTGGTTCTGGCGTATTCTTCTATGCTGCCAAGGGTGTTGAGGGCGGAGTGCTGGAGGACGCAGATTTTCATGAAAGATCAATTTAAATTTGAAGAATATATTTTTAGGGTTTTCCATTGTTATAACCAGTTCTGAGAAGTTACTTCCTTAGCCCAGAGTGATTATCAAATTTACAGTTAAATATAGAAAACCCCCCGTCAGCTTGTCTGGTGGCTCTACACAAAAAAAGAAAGAAGTTTAAAGGAATGGAAGTAGAAGAGTTTTGCAAGTAGAAAAGAACAGAAGTAGATTATTTTTTTCTTCATTTTCCTCTTTTACTTCTTTTTGAGACGGCCGCTCTCCTTCGTCGAGCGTGACAAGAACGGTTCGATAAGCCTAATACGGTTGCATGGGTCGGAAGATTTATAATTCATCCATTTTTTAGTCCTCTTGAGCGAGCAAAGCGAGCGAAAAGGACACCGTCCTGTTGCGATTACATCGTAACTCCCATGAAATCTCCGATTTCATGCGATCCCGAGACGGGACTCGGGTGAGACGAAAATCGGGTGTAAATAAATTTATTTATATCTCATAATGCATTTCTAAAAGTTGATAGACAATGAAACTTGACACTTTAATTCGAAGTATTCTGATAGCTGGTTTAATATCCATTCTAGCATTGGTTCTGGAATCAGCTTATTATGGAGTGCATAACGAAGTTTATTCATTCGCCAGTACTTTTGTCAGTGTTATAAACAGTCCTTTAAACATGGCATTACTTGGTATAGTGTTCGTATTCACTTTTGCGATAGTCTTGAATAATTTATCTAAAAAAGAAAGAGTGTAAGAGAAAAAAAAGGGAAAAAAGGAGACGAGTAAGAAGGATTAAAAGTAATTGAGTAATTAAGAAAAGTTAAAAGAAGGCTTTTTCTTTTATTTAAAATTCTTTTTCAGTCATAATTGCCAAAAAGGGCACTTATACTTTCACTTGTAACAATCCCTATTACGCGGTGCTCGGAATCTATTACGGGAAGTGCGGAAATCGAGTGTTTTTCCATAATTGAAGATGCATATTCAATTCTTTCATCTTCATAGACATACTTCACGTCGCGTGTAATGATTTCATCCAGCTCATTGATTTTGCAGGCTACTGCTTTTGTAATATCCCATGAAGTGACTATCCCTTCAAGTCTTCCGTCTTCCGATATAACAGGCAGGTGGCTTACACATTCCTTTACCATGAGCCTTGACGCGTGTTCGATTGTTTCGTCCCTCGAAACCGTATAGAAGTTCCGATTCATGACATCGCTCACAAGGACTTCTGATAAGAAACTCTTTATAAGGTAGCTAAGCTGTCCTTCCTCAAGCAGGAAAGCATCGTGCCCGTACTGGGACCTGATCTCTTCATACCTGGCATCAACTCCGTTTGCAGTAAGAGCGGATACAATCTCCTGAGACTGGTATGGAGGATAGAGCCAGTCTGAGGATATGGAAATTACAAGGAATTTTGCAGTAACCCCGGAAAAGCCTTCAATGAGAGAACCGTTCTTTGAGAGGTCAAAATAATCTACGGCTTTTGTAATATAGAGGTATGAATTGGCATCAAAACGTTTTGTGAAATTATCTCCCTGATAATTCAGGTAGCTTTCAACCTCGAAGTTTGGAGCGAATTCCTGGAAGAGTTCAGAGGAGAATTCAGATAAACTGGCGGCTGTCGCACTTATCGCACTGGTTGAGCCCGCTGTACTTACCGTATCCGCACCCTTCTGTAACCTTCCGAACTTCTTCTGCATCGAAGCATCGCTCAGGTATGTAATATGGCCTATCATGCGCGCAAGTGCGAGACCCTGCGAAGGAATCTTTTTTCCATAATAGTCCCCTCCGTTCCATTTAGGGTCGTCGGTTATGGCTTTCCTGCCGATTGCTCCGAATGCGATTTGCTGAGGAGTGGTGGATGCAGTTGTTGCTATTGCAATTGCTTTTCTTACCATTTCGGGATAACTTACGGTCCATTGGAGTACCTGCATTCCACCCATGGAGCCGCCCGCAATCGCAAAAAGCTGTTCTATTCCAAGGTGCTCTACCAGCTTTTTCTGGGCATTAACCATGTCCCCGATGGTGATTACAGGAAAAGAAATGCCGTAAATTTTTCCGGTTTCAGGATTTATGGAAGAGGGACCTGTGGAGCCTCTACAGCCTCCAAGGATGTTTGAGCAGATTATGCAGTATTTTTCAGAATCGAATGCTTTGTTTGGACCTATTACAATGTCCCACCAGCCGGGTTTTTTGTCTCCCTGATGGAATCCGGCAGCGTGGGCGTCTCCGGTCAGAGCGTGGCAGATGAGGATAACATTGCTTTTATCTGCATTCATTTTCCCGTAGACTTCGTATTCTATCCTGACACCGTGAAGGATTTTTCCACTTTCGAGTTCGAAGGGACCGGGGATTTTATAGTTAAAAGAACGGACTAACCCGACACTCTGACCTTTTTTTCCCGAAAAGAGGTTTTTAGAAAAAGTCCCGGAAGGATTCCTGGAAGAATTTGAGGAGGAAATAGCCATAGTAACTCAAACCTCAGAAAGTGCCTGTTCGATATCAAAAATCAGGTCTTTTTCATCCTCAATCCCTATTGAGAGCCTGATGAAATCCTCAGTTACTCCGCAGGCTTTTCTTTCTTCCTCGGAAAGCTGTTCATGTGTTGTTGAGGCAGGGTGGATTACGAGGCTTTTTGCATCCCCTATATTTGCAAGGTGGGAAAAAAGCTCAAGGCTTTCAATAAATTTCTTTGCTTCTCCTGTCCCTCCTTTGATACCGAATCCTATTATTGCCCCATAGCCGGATTTCAGATATTTCTTTGCGAGCATATGGTTCCTGTGGGACTCAAGACCGGGATATGAAACCCATGCAACTTTTGGGTGCTTCTGAAGGAATTTAGCAACTGTAAGGGCGTTATCGCAGTGTTTTTTCATTCGGAGAGGAAGAGTCTCAAGCCCCAGAGTGAACAGGAAGGAGTTAAAAGGAGAAATACAGGCTCCTGTATCTCTCATGAACTGCACCCTTGCTTTTGCTATAAAAGCTGCCTTTCCGAAGGCTTCCTTATATTTCAACCCGTGATAGCCGGGATCGGGGTTGCAGATTTCAGGGAATTTCTCCGGGCTCCAGTCAAAGTTTCCTGAATCAATAATTACTCCGCCTATTGAAGTCCCGTGCCCTCCAATGTATTTTGTTGCGGAATGTACCACGATATCAGCCCCATGCTCGATAGGCCTGAGAATCACAGGAGCTACCGTATTATCAATAACAAGGGGAATTCCTGCCGAATGGGCGATTTCTGCAAGTTTTTCAAAGTCGGGAACATCAAGTTTAGGATTCCCGATTGATTCTACGTAAAGGGCTTTTGTTTTTTCGGAGATTGCTTTTTTAAATTCTTTGGGACTGCCTGAGTCTACGAACTTCACAGTCCTTCCGAGTTTGGGAAATGTGTAATTGAAAAGCTCGTAGGTTCCCCCGTAGATTTTATCTCCTGATACAATTTCATCCCCGGGTCCAGTAAAGGTAAGCAGGGCTGTTGTAATTGCAGCCATTCCTGAAGAGGTAGCAAGAGCACCTATGCCGCCCTCGAGGGCAGCAACCCTTTTCTCAAAAACATCTGTTGTCGGGTTCATCAGGCGCGTATAAATATTTCCTTCTGCTTTGAGCCTGAAAAGGTCGGCTGCATGTTCAGTATCGTTGAACACATAGGCTGCAGTCTGATAAATCGGAACCGATCTTGCTCCTGTGGCAGGGTCAGGTCTTGCTCCGGCATGTACTGCAAGGGTTGAAATGCCCGGGTTTTCAAGAGCCCTTTTCTTTGACCCTTTTTCTCCAGTCTGATTTTCTTTTTCATTGCCCATTTTATCTTACCTCAAAACCACAATTTTCAAGTCAGAAGTGAGAATCGAACTCACATAATTCCGGTTTGCAGCCGGAAGCATCACCACTCTGCCATTCTGACAAATCTTTAATTACCATTATTCACAATTGTGAACAATCATCACAATTGTGATTCTAATATAAATAATTATCTGTTTAAGGGTTATCTGTTTAAGGAAAAAAAGAAAACAAAACTGAAAACTAAGAGAGGAGTCTTAAGCCTTCTTTTCTATCTTCCTCTCTTTTCCACTCTTTAATTTTAACTTTAGCTTACCTTAATCATCCTGTCAAGTGCCTTTTTTGCTTTAGCTCTTACATGTTCAGGAACATTGACCTCGTATTCCGTATTCTCAAGGCTATTAAAGATGGATTCGAGAGTAATTTTTTTCATATTATAGCATCGAGCCTTTTCTGAGGAAAGATAGAACTTCTTATCCGGGTATTGTCTTTTCAGTTTTTCAAAAAGTTCCTTTTCAGTCCCGATGATAAATTCTCTGGAACTTGACTTTTCCACCTGTTTCACTATTCCGGTTGTGCTGAGAATGTGATCTGCAAGGCAAAGGACTTCAGGCCTGCATTCCGGATGTGCAAGAAACTCGGCATCAGGATAACGATTTTTTAAGTCCTTTATCTCATCTTCGCCAATGTTATCGTGAACATGGCAGAACCCGGGCCATAGATGAATTTTTTTGTCCGTATGAAGGGACACGAATGCACCAAGATTTTTATCCGGCACAAAAATAATGTCCCTGTTTTTGATTGAATTTACCACATTTACCGCATTTGCGGATGTACAGCAAATGTCCGATTCTGCTTTTACGGCTGCTGAACTATTTACGTAACAAACAACAGCTGCACCGGGATATTTTTCCTTTTCTTCCCTGAGAGCCTTTACTGTAACCATATCTGCCATCGGACAACCTGCATCCGGGACAGGCAAAGAACTAACTTTTCAGGGGAAAGGATCGATGCGGATTCTGCCATAAAATGGACACCTGCAAAAACTATAATATCAGCTTTTGAATTCACTGCTGCCCTGCAGAGGGAAAGAGAATCCCCCACAAAATCCGCAACTTCCTGCACCTCCCTGCGTGTGTAAAAATGAGAGAGAATTATCGCATTTCTTTCTTCTTTGAGCCTTTTTATTTCTTCTATAATTAACTGATTATCCATAGCGATTCCGATTTTCCTTATTAATTCCTTTTTTCAAAACTACTTCATTTCGAGGCAGTTTTTGATATTTATAAACAATCTCGTTTAAATTTAATATTTCTCAAAATGTTGCCAATTATTCTGTCCACGGCTCAAGTCCCTGTTTCTTCAGATAATCATTTATCGCTTCATGGATTGCCTCTTCAGCAAGCATTGAACAGTGCATTTTTATCGGGGGGAGCCCGTCAAGTGCCTCTGCTACTGCTTTATTTGAAAGCTGCCAGGCTTCTTTCAAAGTTTTTCCTTTAATAAGCTCGGTTGCCATGCTGCTTGATGCAATTGCAGCCCCGCACCCAAAGGTCTGAAACTTCACATCGACAATCCTGTCATCTTCCACTTTGAGGAATATCTTCATTATGTCTCCACACTTTGCATTCCCTACCTCTCCCACTCCGTCGCAGTTTTCAATGCTTCCCATGTTCCTGGGATTCGAAAAATGATCCATAACTTTAACGCTGTAATCCATGAATTGTCCTCCTGAACTATATTTTAACGATCAGAATTTTAATGATCAGAATTTTAATGATCAAGTTTCTAAACTCAGATTCTAGAGTAGTTTATTAAACCGAATTTTTTGCTCAAAACTTCCTGTATTCCTGAGGAGTCAAGGGTGACATATTCCTGAGCTTCTGAACAATCTCAGGCAGGACTTCAAGCACCCTGTCAACATCTTCCATCGTATTCATCTTTCCAAGGCTCAGCCTCAATGAACCGTGAACGATCTCATGAGGAACTCCGCAAGCTGTAAGCACATGTGAGGGTTCAAGAGATGTTGAGTTACAAGCGCTTCCCGTAGATGCAAAAATCCCTTTTGCATTCAGGAGAAGCAGGAGAGACTCCCCTTCTATGTATTCAAATGTGACATTTACATTGTTTGCAAGCCTTTCTTTGGGATGACCATTGAGATGGGTTTTAGGAACCTTTAGAAGCCCTTTAATAAGGCGTTCTCTCATTTCCAGAAGGGTTTTATTCTCTTCCTCAAGCGCGCCTGTTACAAGTTCTATGGCCTTTCCAAGACCAACAATAGCCGGGACATTTTCTGTGCCTGCCCTGCGTTTTCTTTCCTGTGCGCCGCCATGGAGAAGAGCCTCGATTTTTGTCCCTTTTCTTATGTAAAGTGCTCCGCAGCCTTTTGGTCCTCCGAACTTGTGCCCTGATAGAGACAGGAGGTCGATATTCATTTTTTTAACATCCACAGGAACGTGCCCTATTGCCTGCACCGCATCCGTGTGGAAGTATATCCCTTTCTTCTTTGCGATTCTTCCGATTTCTTCGACAGGCTGAATCGTCCCTATCTCGTTGTTTGCAAGCATTATGGAAATAAGTATGGTGTCGTTCCTGATCGCATTTTTCAGATCATCAGGTGATATCATTCCGTATTCGTCAACAGGAAGGTAAGTGACTTCAAAACTCTCCCCTTCGAGCCATTCGCTAGCGTGCAGGATCGCATGGTGTTCGATGGAACTTGTGATTATGTGCTTTCCTTTGTTGCGATTTGCAAAGGCTATTCCCTTTAATGCCCAATTATCGGACTCGGTACCTCCGGATGTGAAGTATATTTCGTTCTCTTCAGCCCCGATGGCATTAGCAACCTTTTTTCTTGCCTCTTCTACCGCACGCTTTGAAACTTTTCCCAGGTCATAAATTGAAGAAGGGTTTCCGAAGTTTTCTGTCATGTAAGGAAGCATCTCTTCGACAACTTCTTTCCTTACAGGAGTCGTAGCAGAGTTGTCCATGTAAATGGTCCTGTTTTCCACTGTCAAACTTACACCTTCACAATTGTTATGATTATTCACAATTGTGACTATTTAAGTTTTATCCCTGAAAATATCCAGAATGATTCTGATAAAACACTGAAACCTGAAAAATAAAAAATGCTGCAATTCCCTGGAAATTCTCGCTCTGCGAAATCTTATTATTATTTTTAAAACTGATAATAAATATATATGTTTACAGGATATATTCGTTCTCAATTGTAAATATAAAAAAGTGATGTATTATGGAAACTCCGTGTCAGAAGATTGTGTGGGATCTGGTTCCCGCAATAAGAGCCAGTCTCGCAATCGAACTTGTAAATAAAGGACAGTCACAGGCGGCTTCAGCAAAGCTGCTGGGGATTGCCCCGTCGGCAGTTTCCCAGTATATTTCGGGAAAGAGAGGATACAGGATCGAATTCCAGGGCGAAACGAAAGAATTGATCGAAAGACTTGCCCAGGACCTGATTGAGAATAAAGTTGAAGATTTCGTTCCAAGGATCTGCAAGATTTGCGTGAGTGCCAGAGGCAATGAAAGCAATTGCACAAGCACCTGTGGTCCAGAAAAGTAAGTATAGAAAAAGAAAATATAGAAAAAAGAAAAAAATCAATTAGAAAGTACTAAATTCGGATACTACTGCTAATCTTATTCTAAAGTCTTATTTTAACGGCACATGTATCGATTTTAGACCTGTTTTAAGTCTTCTACTTAAGAAGCTTCTCGATAACTATATATTCAGGAGAACCAGAGATAAACATAGTTCACAATTGTGAATTTCCCCCCGGATTATTATGCTATACTGGTGGCATTGCTGGCATTCAGGGTAAATTTTCCCTCTGGCCAGATGCCTGAGAAAGCTATCAGGAAATTCCTTTAAGAAAATTCCTTATGGCTGTTAGTCTGAATGAAAAAACACACACTATTGACCGTTTAAATACAGGCTTGAACGAATTGGAATATGGGAAATGCGGAAAGAGGTAAACTTCGAAGAATAAGGTGAATGGTATGGGGCGAATTTATTCTGATATTACCTGGACAGTTGGCAACACCCCGCTTGTACGGCTGAACCACGTAACAAAAGGTCTGAATGCGGATGTGCTGGTTAAACTGGAATCCTTTAACCCGATGGGAAGCGTAAAGGACAGAATCGGATTGGCGATGATCGAAGAGGCCGAACGTACAGGGAGAATTAAAGAGGGCACTACCATCATCGAACCTACAAGCGGCAATACCGGCATTGCACTTGCAGGTGTATGCGCTGCTCGCGGATATAAGCTCATACTGGTTATGCCTGAAACAATGACTGTAGAACGGAGAAAATTGCTCAAAGCACTTGGTGCAGAACTCATCCTGACCCCGGGACCTGAAGGGATGAAAGGTGCGGTCAACAAAGCAGAGCAGATGGCTGCAGAAGACCCTTCTCTTTACTATATACCTCAGCAATTCCAGAACCCTGCAAATCCTGAAGTTCACCGCAGGACAACTGCCGAGGAAATATGGAAGGATACGGACGGCAAAGCGGATGTAATTGTAGCAGGTGTGGGGACAGGTGGGACGATTACAGGTGTTGCCAGTGTTCTTAAAAAAAGGAAACCCGGTTTTAAGGCAATTGCAGTAGAGCCTGCAGAATCCCCGGTTCTCAGCGGCGGAAAGCCGGGACCGCACAGGATTCAGGGAATAGGGGCAGGTTTTGTTCCTGATGTGCTCAAGCTCGATCTCGTTGATGAAATAATCAAAGTAAATGCGGAAGATGCCATTGCAACAGCCAGAAGGCTCGCAAAGGAAGAAGGAATCCTTGCAGGTATTTCTTCAGGTGCGGCTGCATATGCGGCACTGCAGGTAGCGTCCAGGCAAGAAATGAGCGGAAAGACAATCATTGTCATCCTGCCGGATACGGGAGAACGATATTTGAGTACAGATTTATTTGAATGATTTATTTGGCTGATTTATTTGACTGATTTACTCGATTAATTTACTTGATTAATTTACCTTATGACTATCTGGCTGATCTAGCTGATTTGTTTGACTTACAAACTTACGGAGCTATTTGAAAATTAACACCGGAAGATTTCAATGGGGATAAGGGAAGATATAAGAACCGTTTTCAAAAAAGACCCTGCAGCAAGGTCCACACTCGAAATCCTCTGCTGCTATCCGGGCCTGCACGCTATCTGGATGCATCGTGTAGCTCACTCTCTGTGGAATAAAGACCTGTTTTTCCTTGCCCGTTTAACATCTCATATTTCCAGGACGCTCACAGGAATTGAAATCCATCCAGGGGCAAAACTCGGAAAGAGGGTTTTTATCGACCACGGATCAGGCGTCGTGATAGGAGAAACTGCCGAGGTGGGGGATGACGTCCTCATATATATGGGAGTTGTGCTCGGAGGCACGGCCCTTGAGAGAAAAAAGCGCCACCCTACTGTAGAAAATGATGTTGTTCTTGGCTCAGGAGCAATCGTGCTCGGACCGATTACAATTGGAAAGGGGGCGAAAGTAGGTGCAGGTTCGGTTGTAGTCCGGTCAGTTCCCCCAGACGCTACCGTAGTGGGAGTTCCCGCCAAAATCGCCGGAACGCCACAGCCATCCGCACTTTCAGAGCAACTGGATCATAATAAGCTGCCTGATCCCGTGCTTACCGTTATAAGCCAGATGCTTGACCGCCTGAGCAGGTTAGAGGAGCGGCTTCAAGCCCATGAAGGAACCTTGCCTGAGCCTGCACAGATTTCCGTGGAAAACCAGGAAAAATCAGGGTTTAACAGAGATGAGCAGATTTATTCCGTATTAAAAGACGTTATCGATCCTGCAATCGGGATAGATATTGTCAATCTGGGGTTTGTGAAAGATGTTATCGTGGACGGGGAAAATGTAGACGTAAATCTGGTGCTGACAACAAGCGCCTGTCCGGTTATCGAATACTTTAAAAACCAGGTAAAAAGAAAAGTCCTGAGCATTAACGGAATAGAAAACGTTACTGTCAATATCCTTGACGAGCCCTGGAAATGGGACCGAGTCAATAAGCAGACTCTTCAACGTGGATGAAGCGTAATGAACATTAAAGACTGCCTGGCTGACTTCCAGATACCTCAGTATCTTCACTATATGGATAGCGCAGCAACCAGCCTCATGCCTGAGCCTGTTATAGCTTCGATGAACGAATATGACAGGCAGTACCGTGCGAATGTGGGCAGAGGAATGCACAGACTTACAAGGTTTGCAACACAGAGGTATCAGGACGCGCACGATAAGGTCAGCGGTATCATTGGCGGCGAGAAAGGTACTACAGTTTTTACCGGAAACACTACAGAAGCTATCAATATGGTTGCAGCCGGACTGGACTGGCAGCAGGGAGACCGTGTAGTCACGACAGTTATGGAACATCACTCTAACCTGCTTCCCTGGCTAAGGCTGCGTCAAAAAGGTGTTGAGGTAGTGATTATTAAGCCGGATTCCGAAGGTATCTTTAAAATAGAAGCTTTTGATGAAGCAGTTACTGCTGATACAAAACTGGTTGCAATAAGCCATGTTTCAAATGCAATCGGTACTATTCAGCCTGTCAGGGAGATTGCTGCCATTTGCAAGGAGCGTGGTGCGTATTTCCTGGTTGACGGGGCGCAGTCTGTTCCACATTTTCCCGTAGATGTTCAGGACATTGGATGCGATTTTCTATGTTTTTCAGGGCATAAAATGCTCGGCCCTACCGGCACAGGTGTGCTGTGGATGAAGGCTGAGATTATTTATCCTTTGATGGTGGGTGGAGGAACGGTAGACGATGTAGATATAGAAGGAAGCGCCGAAGGATATACTTTGACTTCAGGTTATAAAAGGTATGAAGCAGGCACACCGAATATATCTGGAGCAATCGGGCTGGCTAAGGCTGTGAAATATCTTAAAAATCTGGGAATGGATGCCATATTCAGGCATGAGCAGAAGCTAACCGAACATCTTCTATCAGGACTTGCCGGGATAAATAATGTTAATATTTATGGGTCTCTGGACCCTGAAAATAGAGTAGGGGTCGTTTCTTTCACGATAGACAGGATTCATCCTCATGAGATTGCATATTTGCTTGATGAAAGAGCAGCAATCCTCGTCCGCTCGGGAGATCACTGCTGTATCCCGTTAATGAAATATCTGGGGCTTGAAAACGGCACTGTGAGGGCAAGCCTTTACCTGTACAATACCCTGGAAGAGGTTGACCTGCTTATCGAAACAATAAAAGAAATCGCTCGGATGGCGTAAAGAAGTATTACAGCTAAAGGATGTGGTATATGTGGTATAGGATGTACAGCACCGTTCTCTGCGTTAAATATGACAGCGGATCAATGGTCCCTTCATTGCATGAAGTTGTAATGGAAGTGCCTCTTGCAGTCTTCGTTAACGGCCGCCATGCTCTGACAGCTATGGTAAGCCCGTCTATGATTGAAGAGTTTGTAACAGGGTTTTTATACACAGAGAAGATTATCAAAAGGCCTGATGACATTGAATCGTTGCGTATAGAGGAAAAAAAGGATAAAAACACAGAAGAAAACGTAAAAGAAAGCAGGGAAGAAGACAGAAAAGAAAATGCTGTCGTTACTCTCAGTGCCAGTGTCCTGACGAAAGATCCGTTTTCGATAATGCTTTCAGGCAAAACAGTCCTTTCAGGATGTGGAGGCGATGCTTCCTATCTGGACGCCGAAAAGCTTCCGAAAATCCAATCTGATCTGGTCGTCGACGTTTCTGTAATAAAAAGTATAATGAAAGAAACGCTAACTTCAGACCTTCATGCCAGGACAGGCGGCATACATATTGTAGGTCTCTTCGGGCCGAATGGAAAGATCTGCGTTATGGAAGATATCGGCAGGCACAATGCCCTTGACAAGGCAATAGGTTACGGGCTGAAACATGGAGTTGATTTTTCAAGGACTGTTGTAGCATCTTCGGGAAGGCTTTCTTCGGAGATGGTAAGGAAATGCCTGATTGCTAACATTCCTGTTATCGCATCCAGAGGTGCGACCACAACCCTTGCCATAAGCATGGCAGAGCAGGCTGGCCTTACCGTTATTGGCTTCGTTCGGGGCTCGAAAATGAATATTTACACAGGCAGCGAGAGAGTCAGGAACCAAAAACAAATTTAACATCGAGCCCTGTTAAATGACTTTTACGCTTGTTCACGATCAATGATTCCAGGCAGAAAGTTCGGTAGACCTGATGTCTGACAATTAAGAGTCTTTACCGTTTGCCAGACGGATAAATGCTGATCCGGATACCGTGCTATTTATTAGCATTCATAACTTTAAGCCATGCAGGATTTAAAACGTATATCGAGGAATACTTAATGAAAAACCCGTTAAAAACAATAAGGGAAACTAAACCCCTGGTACATCATATTACGAACTGGGTAACTATTTACGACTGTGCAAATATAACAAGAGCTTTTGGCGCACTCCCTGTAATGGCGCACGCCCCTGAAGAATGTGCTGATATGACAAAGATCTCATCTGCGCTTGTGCTGAATATAGGAACCCTGACATCCGAAATCATAGATTCGATGCTTCTCTCTGCTGCTGCAGCAAATGAAAAGGAAATCCCTGTGGTACTCGATGCAGTAGGAGTAGGGGCTACGAAATTCAGGGATGAGATGGCTGCAAAAATCCTTGGATCCGTCCATGTGGATATAATCAAAGGCAACTATTCCGAGATTGCAAAACTCGCAGGCGAGAACGCTGAAACGAAAGGGGTTGAAGCGACTTCTATCAGTGCTGACCCTGAAAAGGTTGCAAAAGAATTTGCAAAATCAAGCTCCTCCGTTATTGTAATGACAGGAAAAGAAGACATAATAAGCGATGGAAAGAGGACATTCGTTGTTAAGAACGGGCACGAGCTAATGGGATCAATTGTCGGTACCGGATGCATGGCTGCGTCAATTATCGGTTCGTTTGCAGCGGTCAATCCGGATTATTGCGACGCCGCCAGGGATGCATTAAGCTATTTTGGGATCGCAGGAGAGCTTGCTGCCAAAAATTCAAAAGGTCCTGGAAGCTTTAAGGTTAACCTGTATGATGAAGTTTTCAATCTGTCCGACGAAAAAGTGAAGGATATGATGAAAGTTGAAGAAAAGTGAATCCTGAATAAGGGTTTTCCTTTTCATATAAACGGTCCAGGTTTCCTGTTTTCTGGCTGGATATTACCTCTGGAAACTGTATGAATGATATTAATTTATCGTTCCTGCCCCCCACCCTGCGACTGGACCCTCATTTGTAGAATGAATGGAAGTTGATAAATACCTGGCATCTGAAAGCTATCATCAAAACTTCATCTTTCGGGCTCTGGTTTCCAGTATGTTATTTCCCAATATGTTATCTTCCAGTATGTTATTTTTAAAAAATGTTGTCGAATGAGTTGAAGCATAATGAATCAGAAAAACTGCGATCAGGAGGTTTTCAACCGGAAGGCATCCGATCAGAAAGATCTATCCCGGAAAAAGTCTCTTTTGAAAGAAATAGATTTTTATCTCGTGACGGATTCCGGACTTTCAAGAAAAGGAACTCTTTCCGATGTAAAGGAATCAGTTGAAGCCGGCTGCAAAATTATTCAATACCGCGAGAAAAACAAGAGCACAAAAGAGATGATTGATGAAGCAGCCGAAATCAAGAAAATTTGCAGCGGCAGGGCAATTTTCCTTGTGAATGACAGGGTCGATGTTGCTTTAGCGGTCGATGCGGACGGAGTCCACATAGGCCAGGACGATATGCCAATCGAAACTGCAAGAAAGATCCTGGGAGCGGATAAGATCATAGGTCTCACAGTCCATAATGTCGATGAAGCGGTCGAAGCAGAAAAAAGCGGTGCGGATTATGTAGGTCTGGGCTCCATATTCGATACTTCTACGAAAAAAGATGCAGGGCAGGGGATCGGCCCTGCCAGGATAAGAGAAGTTATGAATGCGATTAAAGTTCCTGTCGTTGCTATCGGTGGAATCAATAAAGAAAACTGCAGGAGCGTTATTGAGAATGGGGCTGACAGCCTTGTTGCAATTTCTGCGGTTGTGTGCAGTGACGATGTAAAAAAGGAAACCAGAGAGTTCATCGATATTATTCGGGAAATAAAGAATAAGAGTGGCAGATGATTTTAGATTAATATATTTCTGAAGCCGAAAAATTTTATTACAACGGGAGCGCAGAGGGTCACGAATACCCCTATCTTTAGGTAGGGGATGAAGTGAACCCTCGCCTCTTCGTTTTTCTCTTTGAATATCTAAACCATAGTTTCCTTGTATAGAGATAGTAAATTGGACCGGAAACCGAGGTTAAAATTTCAATCACTTATGTTCATGAAACCTCTTTAAAGGATACTTAATCATCTTTCCTAAGTAACCGGGCGGGCGGCCCGAAGCATACCCCATCCTTTAGGATGGGGTGGCCGCCCGCAATTTGATTTTTAGTTCTTCCTTCTGTGCCAGTCAAGGTTTGAGTCGGGTTGCAGGTCAGAGACAATACTTCTCCTGACTCGAATGATGTTTTTAAGGATCATAATTTGCAATAATGCCTCAGCCAGCTTGTCTGGAGGCTCTGCCCAAAAACCAATTCTTAATAGCTGCTGAAGAAAGATTGTCTAATTTTATACAGTATTCTCGCGGTTCTGAAGATCATTGCTGGCCAGGAACCATAACCTAATAGTTTGCAGAAAGCATAGATAATAGTATAATCAAAAGCCCTGCAAAGGAAATTGGGGAGGAAATTAATGGCCAGGATAACAGACGAACTGGTGATACGTGGGAATCATATAAAAAACCGAATTGTAATGGCTCCTATGGTTACTTTTTCTTTTCATGGAGACAACCGGTCTTATTATGGCAGGCAGCACATCGAACATTATACGAAGAGGGCGAAAGGCGGTACAGGTCTAATTATTGTTCAGGCTACAAGCGTATTCGGCGCCCTGTATTCAACAGGCATGTGGTCAGTAGATGATGTTGCGGCTTTAAAACAGATTGCGAACAACTGCCATAAATATGGTGCGACGATAATGATGCAGCTCCACTGCGGCAATATGGACATTAACAGGCTGTCAGATGAAGAGATTCATTCGATGCAAATGAATATGAAGCAGGCAGCCATCCGTGCTTCTGAAATTGGTTTTGATGGCGTGGAATATCATTTCGCACACGGGTTTACCTTATGCAAGTTTCTTGATGCTTCTTATAACCGCCGGACAGACGGGTACGGAGGCGATGCTCTAAACAGGGCGAGAATTCTAACAAAAATTCTGCCGGACATCCGGAATAATATTCATAAAAATTTCATTATCGGCGTGCGCATGGGTGAGTACCTGCCGGAAAGCAGGGACGGCATTGAAGCAGCCAGAGCCTTCGAGAAAGCCGGAATTGATTTGCTTCACATTTCATTTGGCATGCAGCCCCCGACACATCCGGTTCCGGAAGGTTTCATATACAGTCCCATAACATGGAGCGGCTGCAAGATCAAAAAAGAAGTAAACATTCCTGTTATCGCAGTCAATGAGATCCGCACGGAAGAACAGGTACGGTTCTTAATTGAAAATAATTATGTGGATTTTGCTGCTATTGGCAGGGGAATGCTGGCTGACCCCGAGTTTGCCAGCCATGTAATAAACAGCGAGCCTGTGAATATGTGTTCAGAGTGTAAGAGGTGTTTCTGGTTTACTAACCATACACTTTGTCCGGCAGGCAGCCAGTATAGTGATAATCAGTAATTATAATCGACCTTATGCCCTTTACAATTAATGAAATGAAAAGTACCTATCATATGTGAAGCATATAAAGTTGCAGCAGTTCATGACATGTTTCAGCTGGTATACTGGTCTATTTTGGACATAGATTATTGAACATGGATTGTGAAAAACCTGGCAATTGTAGAGGATCAGCCAGTTTATCCCAGAATGCCGTTTTCTGTAATATTAAACAACTGAATACTGACTAAATATTATTTTTATCAAATTATAACTGATATCTATATCTATAGTTAAGTGTTTATACTATCAAACACTATTAATTATTAACTAAAGTTTGAATGTTTTACTGTCAGTAAATAGAAACTTTTCTTATAATTGATAGGGGGTCAAAATGTTGAGTAAGATTAAAAAAGAAATCAAATCGACAGACACATTGTCCCGTGAAGAACTCACGAAACAGATCATTCCTGAAGCAGAAAAGAATCAGAACGTGAAACCTGAAGTCGTTAAAGAATCTGCTGATATTGTCCATCTAGTATTGCCCCAGAAATTAAAAGCAGCCGCACGTGGGTGTGTCGGATGCGACGGCGTAGGAGGCTGCGGATTCTGCGAGTGTAAAAGCAGTATAGGCGATCAGGTACAGATCAGGGATCAAATACAGAATAAGAGTAAAGGACAGATTAAGAATAAAGGACAGATCAGGGATCAGGTGCAAATTAAGAATAAAGAACAAAGTAAAAATCAGTTACAGAGATGAAACCGTCAGTTTATAATTTTGTCTGGCCAACCGATGATCCGGACAAAGTGATGATTTTTAATAGCCTTACTACGGCACTGGCTGAAGTGAGAAAGAACCGTATAGATTTGTTGGACGTCCCTCAGTTTGATTACGCTCTCCTGCCAGAAAACGAAAGGCAGTTCGTTGACGAGCTACGAAAAGGAGGATTCGTCGTTGACGACACTGCAGACGAACTGAAGATGATCAAATTCAACTATAACAGTGACAAGTATGACAGCCCGATAGCCAGACTGGTTATCGCTCCCACTTTAGCCTGTAACTTTTCCTGCTCCTACTGCTTTGAGCAACCGGATAAAAGCCAGGACGAGAACGGTCGTCAAAACAGTTTCATGCCAGACGATGTACAGCAGGATTTACTCGGCTATATTGAGGAGATAGTAAAGGCAGGAAAAGACATATTCGTAACCTGGTACGGCGGAGAGCCCCTCCTGGCAAAAGAAATTGTTTTTGATTTGTCACAGAAAATAATCGCCATTACGGAAGAGCATAAAGTCGGATATTCTGCCGGAATGGTTACTAACGGCTACCTGCTTTCGGAAGACCCCGATACGGTGCAGAATCTCCGGAAGAACAGAATTAAATTTATTCATGTTACCATGGACGGGCCTCGCGAAGTGCATGACAGCCGAAGAATGCTTAAAGGAAGCAACGACCCGACATTCGACCGGATTCTTGAAGGAATAAAGCTTCTGAAAGCAAACGGTCTTGAGACATATATTCGCGTGAATATTGACCGCTCCAACATTGATAATGTTAGCAGGCTCCTTGATGTGTTAAAGGAGCACAACCTGAGTGATGTATTCATTTACCTGGGCCATGTCATACCTTATACGGCAGGATGTAAATCTTATGAGAGTTCCTGCATGTTGACAGAAGAATTCTCGGCAATAAATCAGGCTTTCTGTAAAAACTTGAACCTGATGGGATTCGACGCAGGCAAAGAGTCCTTTTATCCGAGATTTGCCCGCGCCTGCGATGCCAACCGGACGAACGCTTTTGTCCTTGGTCCAGATGGCGACATGTACAAGTGCTGGACCGAAATAGGCAATAAGGCCGCAAGCATAGGAAAAATCGGAGACCTGGCTAGCCAATACGAGGAGAAGGGAAATCGCGAGATTCAGTGGCTGACCTGGGAGCCTTTTGAGTATCCGGACTGTGTGAAGTGCAAGATATTGCCCATCTGCATGGGAGGCTGTGCCAATCAGGCTATGTTCATTAATTCGGAAAGACCTGAGTGTAAGGAATGGAAATATGGTCTGGAACATTATGTTCGGGCTAGATTTTCTTATTTGAAAGCTCAGATGGCAGCTATTGATAACAGTCTAACTAAATTGTAAATTTTCAGGATATAAATTTAGAACGTTATGGTTAATGTACTTAATTTTAGGAGTTTTTTATTAACATCTATTCCTTCTCTATTCCCTTTTTCAACACTGATTATTCCTTCTCTATTTCCTTTTTAACATTGATTCCTCATTTATATTTCTCACAATATTATATTCTCTGAAGAATATTATATAATGATAAATATAAACTCATTTTTTTCGCACATAATATGGGGGGGCAAATGTGGATAAAAAGAAAGGAGACAGACTACTTTTTATAAAGTCCGGGAAAGGGAGATGGAATTATGGAACAACCGGTTGACACTGATTCCAGAACAGAGCTGAAAATACCGAAGGAACCAAAAATGCCTCAGGAATTCTGGTGGTCGGTTCTTCTGGAAGGGATTATTGCTATTATTATAGGAATATTCCTATTATACGAGCCCATAACAACCACTACTCTGCTAATACAAATTCTAGCTATTTTCTGGCTGTTAGAAGGAATTTTTTCGGTTATACGGGCACTGGTTTTTACAAAGGACGGGAAATGGAAACTGGTTTCAGGTATCCTGAGCATTATTGCGGGAGCTGTTATACTGATGTATCCTATAATCAGTCCTTACATTGTTCTTAGATTACTTATAATCTTCATCGGAATCCTGGCTCTTGTCAACGGTGCCGTGATAATTACTTCTGCACTTAAAGGAAGGGGCTGGGGCACGGGAATCCTTGGTGCGCTTACCATAGTCCTTGGTTTGCTCCTGTTAACCAATTCTCTGGCTGGAGTCATTGTTCTGCCATGGATATTCGGAGTTTTCTTTGTTATCGGGGGAATTGGAGCAGTTATCTGGGGAATAAATATGAGAACCCGAAAACAGGATTGAACATGCTTCATTTGTATGACTTACTAAATTAACCAACCGTGTGATAAACAGCGAGCCTGTAAACAAGATGCAAATTTCATGATTTTCCTGGCTCCCTGCCGACCTCCCATTTGAGGCTAGGATAAGGATAGAAAAGTAAGGCCAAAGTGGAGGCTAAAGTGACCTGATAAATATAAATCTATTATAATAGATGAATCTATTATAGGTCAATCTTTTTTAATATATTTTATAAGTTTGAAGGTAGTTAATTTATATGTGGTCGTAATGAGAATCCGGAGAAGCACGATCTTAGCTCTACATTACGTGGGATTTTTAATCGGAAACTACATAATTACCAGATATCCCAGCTGCACATCGATATTTATCGTCTTAACAGCATTTTGGGTATTTTTCTTAGAATGGGGGCTTAATTATCTAAATAAGAAACAAATTTTGAGAACTGAAATTCAGAGAAATTCAATAGTGCCTCTATACTACATGGCGTTTGTAATTATAAACTTCATTAACCACCATCATGACTCAGGGATGTATCTTTTATTAATACCGGCATGGACATTTTTCTTTGCATTAGGGCTTGATTATTTAAAAAAGAGATACTATTCGAGGAAGTCATATTACCTCTATCTTGCAGTAGCATTTTTGTCAAGTGGATTTATTGCTTTTGTTGTGGCCTGGATCATGGATACTGTCGCTGCCAGAAAGGAAAAGAAAGAAGTTGAAAGAAACCTTGAGGGGGATTACTGGACTTAGTTAAGCCTGAGTATGAGACTGATAATCTGTTCTCAAGAATTCAGGCAAAATATACTGAGCATCTCACATTCTATGGTGAAGTCAGTCTTTGGTCTAACTACCTGCTTTCTCTATTTTTGGCTCTGTAGAAATCCTCTGAAACAATAAATCTCCATCAATTTGAACTGAAGACCGGATTCATTTTTATATAATAATTTCAGCCTCTTGAAGCTGATTCTAATAGGTTTTCTACAGAGCCCTATTTTTCTTTCTTTATCAGACCTGTACCAGTAATTCAAAGCACTTCGGTGAAGCCCAAGCGCTATTATGCTCATAACTATACTTACCACCAGCAAAAAGGGTGGATTCAGGACGGCTCCTGAGATTAATCCTGCGATCAGGAAATAGGCATGAAATCCGAGAGGCACAAGAAAGACAAATGCTGCCAGGGAACGGGCAGGGACTTCCGGGCGTAATGTCAGTATCAATAGCAGGGCGCTTCCTAAGACTGCAACGATGGTAGCATAATGTATCAGGTCATTGGGAATGTTAGTAATGAGCTCGTTGGTAATAAGCACGCCTGCCGTGCCGCATATTATAGCTCCTGCAGGGGAGAACCAGCGCCCCCAGAAGTTGCAGATACAGTGGGAGCAGAGATGCTTTTTCCGCAGATTCCCTTTATACATATCTTTCAGGACACGGAGTTTCAAAAGCCGCTTCATTTGCCAGCATGCTTGGGACTTATGTAGCATCAAAACCGGGGGCGGTGCCAGAGTATTCGGGAGAACTTATAAAAGGACTGGGAATTTTTGAGTGAGAGAGGAAATCTTCGCAAGCCTCAGATTTGAAATAGAAGGATTTCGTAGAAGGATTTAGTGGGTTCATATTCTATCCCTCGTAATAAATTAGGGGGATATATACAACGGGAAAAAAGTGTACGCTTTGAAATCTAGATTTTTAAATTAGAATTTTGGCTTTTGAACAGTAAGCTAGGGTAATAGCATCTAGATAAATAGACACTTAAAATTTAGATAAGTTCCTTTTTAATATTGTAGAGTTGATTTCTTAACTATTACATTATATTTTTTTAATGCTAAGGTATATTCTTTAAAAATTAACATTCTTCACATTAGATATAATTAACATTGTTGTATTAATTAATATGAGTATTTCTGCAAGGCAAGTTCAAATTAAATCTTTTGGTGGCACATTGGTTACTGAATAATACCTGCAAAATAAAAATGAGGTAAAATTATGGAAGAGCTGATTCGAAATATAATTGAACAGCACAAGAACAAGAAGAAGAAAACGATTGAAACAAAATACATCGTTTCTGAACTAAAGACACTTGGAACCAACCTTTATTCAGAACCTTCGCTTGCCAAACCTTTTGCAACAGCGATACAACAGCTCGTTGACGATGGAGTATTGAAACCACTCGGTAATTCATTATTTATTCCAAGTTACGGTGGAGCCATGAACAAATACTCTATCAATGTCAAATATTTTGAATCAGATGATATTCTCTCGTCTAGCATGCTGAATGACCTTCACCCAAAACTCAACATGAGCTATTACGTAAAGCACGCTTCCGAATATTACGAACTGGAAGACATCATACATCGAATCAATGATATCCTATACGACACCAGTTCCGATATACTTACTGCAAATGAAAGGTCATATCTGATATTCGGGGATGAAAAGGCCATCATGTATCCAGAGGATGCATCAATTGACGGATCGGATATTTTAAAAAAGCTTGGTGGTCTCACTCTGGAAGATCTTAAAGCAAAACGAACATTTGAACCATTCTTCTATCTAGCAACCAGTGGATACCATAACCTTACCGAAAAAAGAAATGTTCTCATCGTGGAGAACCAAGACACATTAAACACCTTCATAGATGCAGTCATGAACGGTCAGCTGTCCAATATACATCTCCTGATTTATGGGGAAGGGAACGCTATCACACGAAAATTCGGGTTCATTCAGAATATTCACGGTAAACCTGAAGACAACTACTTCTATTTCGGTGACATCGATCCTGAAGGTTTATCCATTTACTATCGTCTGAAAAGCACATTCCCCGATTATAACATCATTCCTGCAGTATCATTATACAGTTACATGATAAACAAGGTCGATCCAGCTGATGCACGAAGGCTACGAAAACCGCAGAAAGTGGACGATGTATCAGTATCACAGTTCATTGCTGCATTCGACACTGAAACAGGTATGGTAATTAAAGACATAATCTATTCAGAACGGTATCTACCACAAGAAGTCATCAACAAAACAGACATGGCGAGGTTAAATGGAATCGGAATACATTAAGCAGTATCAAGACACCAATGAACGGTTCAGGCACTTGAGCAACTATTACCCATTCTTCAGGATACATGCATTTGCTTCCAAGAACAGTCTCGACTATGATGCAGCATACCTTGCAATCGAGGTCCTATCACTGTTGATAAAGAAAGGAAAGCTTATGGGCAGGTCTGTTATGTTCAACGAAATCGAAGAACATATCGAACTGTTATTGGGACATATTCACCCAGACCTTGATCTTGATACTAAGGAAGTTACACAGGAGATATTGAAACTGCTCGAAACCGACAGGTATGGTGAATCATATTGTTTCAAGCACATGGATCCCATTCACAATAAAGAGGTCGAGCAGTATATCTATCTGATCGAATACAACGTAAAAAGCAAAGGATACGACATTAGTAACGCTGGACTTAGCTTCATGCTCAGTACCAAGGAATTGCCCGAAGAATCAAAAATATCGGTTAGTCTGCTTTTGTTCAAACAACAGATCAAGAACAGGTCATTCGTAACAGCACTGAATACGGTCATGGAGCTCAATCTGGATGTCATTCGCAAAAAGGAGATGAAACAACATCTGCTTGACAAGATGATGTACAATGCATCAGATATTTCCGATGATTTCATGGTGTTTACCCAGGGTATATTCAGCCAACTACAGCAAGAAAAAGAACTATTTGAACAGGTAAGGATTACCCTGATGGAATTCACTGAAGGACAATATGATTTTTCAAATTCCAATACCCGCATCGATGAAAAGGATTTCATGATCCTTAAACAAATATCAACCGAACTTGAACGAGGCTACAATCTACATTCAAGCCTGCTCAAAGACTATACCGATTTTCCACAGGAATATGAGAAGATATGTCAGATCAAGGTCAATTCACTATTCGATAAAAAATGGCATTTCAAGGGAGTATTGGAAAACAATGTAAAGAACAATCATCCAAATGATGCACATATCATCAGCTTGCAGCCGATGCTAAAACCTAATGTCCCGAAGTTCTTCAGTCTATTCAAAGCATTTGAACCACAGGTTATCAGCTACAAGAAGGAAAATATCACAGAGACCAGACAGGATGAAGACTGGAGTGGTATCATCATATCAGGTGACCAATATGATGCAACACTGGCAAGTAATTTTAAAACATATGCATATTCACTACTGAATTGTATCAATATCAATTCAAATAAGACAACACTGGAAACATTCATTGAAATGGTCGATACCACATACAACCATGAAGCCGTCAGGAACATAGACCTGATACCCTTCCTGTTATCCCTGAATAACCATGAACATGATGAAGACGAATATATGAACAGCAGTGATAAAACTGAACCATATATTACCAGATTTAATTTCGATAGAATCAATCTATCTGATATAGAAACCCGTAGTTTAATGGGCAATACACTGATATGGGCACATCAGAAATTGGATTTGCAGTATATCAGACTGTGTATCCAGTCTAACCCAGACAAATCACTGAATATAATCGAGAATGACAATAGAATCCAGATATCTGACCTGACCTTTTGGATGGAGTAATCAAATGCACTATGAAAAAGAACACATGGGAATCGCTCTTGAAATGATGTACTGTATGTTAAAGGATGGTGTTATTGAAAAGAAAGATTACCCAAACCACTTCATACAATACGAAAGAGAAAGCGACATACGGGAAGCACTTGATTTCTGTGCAGAAAAGTTCGGGTTATATGTATGTGGACGAGGAGATGTAATCTTCCTGAGTCCAGGTATTGGCAATAAGGTATTTGGGATGACAAACGAAGAAATAAAGAATGATATGTTCCGTGGTGGCAAGAACACCCATATGTACACTGCATTCTTTATAATGCATGTCATGATAGGAGAATTCTACACTGAATCAATGTATGATACTCCCCGACGCAATCTACCTATCACATATCTCACGGATATAGTAGATGCAAAAATAAGGTCATTAGCAGATTTTGAAGATATTGAAGGAATCAGCAAGGAGTATAAGTTCAATTTCAAAGAAGTGAAAGATCTATGGGATAGGCTTCCCAAAGCTGATATTGACGTTGATACCGGCAAAGAGAAAGAGGGCGGAATTGGTACACGGGTCGGGTTGATTTACGAGACCCTGAAGTTCATGAAAAAACATCAGCTTATAGATCTCAACGCTAGTGCAGTATATCCATTACCACGTTTCAAAGCGATGGTTTCGGAAGCATATAACAATACCGAAGTTCAGCTCGATATATTGGAGTTTATTGAAAACCTGACGTATAGTGGAGATGATACGAATGCCGAGGATTAAAAATGTCAGAATAATCAATGCTCAATACAACAACGGCACACAGATGTACCAGGATTTTGTAATGCCGTTGAATGGACTTAGTGCAACATATCTACTCGGCAACGGTGGTGGTAAATCTGTACTGGTGATGTTGATGATGCAATGTATCATCCCAAACTATACACTCAATTCAGACAAACCGTTCAAATTAATGTTTAAGGGTGGGGAGAAGGACAGGACAACCCACGTTCTCATTGAATGGGAGTTAGATAGCGGACTATCCCCACACAAGACATTGCTAACAGGTTTCTGTGCTAAAAAGAATACTAGTTCAGATGAGAATGATACTATCGGCGGTGTGGAATATTTCAACTACACACATCTCTATGATAGTAACAACGATATGGACATTCTTAGGATACCACTCTGTCACGTGGACGGAAATACATTCGTTACCAAGTCGCTCAGTGAAACGAGAAAGATGTTGCATGAAAATAGCGATGATTATGACATTTGGATCGGCAGGATGAACGGCAAGGGTGAATACCAACAACAGATCAAGAAATACTGTATCCTTGGAGCCGAAGGCAGATTGATGGGATCCATAAACGAAAGTGAGAACCAGTTGAGATCACACTTCAAGAAATCATATGGTACGTCAAGGACAGTGATCGAGAAACTGTTACTCAACACCACGATCGAGTGTCTGAACGATAAACACGCAATCAGTGGACATGAGCATGATGAAACAAATAGTGAGTTGCTTGCAGATACGTTGATTCAATCACAGGGAGACATCAAACGTCTCAATGTTGAACTGGAGAACATGCAGGAAACACATGCATACCATACCGAGATACTGAAGCTTATTGATGCAAATAACAGGCTTATCAATGCACATACCGAACTTGAGGATACAAAACATCAGACAGCGGTTCAATACACTGCACATAAATCAGCAGTTGTTGATAAACAAAATTTCATTCAGGATATTGAAGCCAAACTAAATGATGCAAAGAGACAACAGGAAGCAGTTGAGATCGGCATCGACAGGCTGAAGGTAATTCAACAAAATTCAGTACTTAACAAAGGTGCAGCGAATATATCCCATCTGGAAACGGAAAAAGATGGCATTGAGACGACATTAGAGGATATGGAGCATAAGTCGAAGCTGGTAAACGCCGCAAACAAGTTCCTTGATATTCAGAAATACGAAATGGAGATGCGTGAATATCAGAGTACCATTGGTAACCTAAGCAAGGACAATAAAGCCGTATTCAGTACATTCAATACATACGGAAAGACGCTGCATTCGGTATTGTCCGAAGAACTTACCATCGTGGAGACACAATACGAAAAAGAAAAATCGGCAAAAGAAAATCTCAACAATGAGTCACAGGAACTTCGGGAGAAAATTGGTGAAATAAATAACGACATAAAGCATACCAATGCTACACTTAGTGAATTGAACATTGGGATTGACGAGGCACGTTCAGCTGAAACCGAACTGATCAATAGATGTCAAACATATCCGCAGCTTAACAATGGTCTGATGATACCAGAAGATGAGCTTAATTCCACAAATACTCATCTGGAAACATTGGGAAACAGGCAGACCACATTAAACGATACAATCGATGAACTCCGATCCTCCATTGCTAGCGATATAGCGGAGTGCAGCAAGTTTACAGAGAAGGTAAACAACGTAAAAGACAAGATCACGCAAACAAACGATGAGATATCAAAGTTCGAAACACAGCAGACCATTATCATAGATATCGTCAATGCACGTAAGAGCATTGACATTAGCACATGTCTCAATGAACTGGATACCGAAATAGCATCGACATTCGAGAACATATCATTGAGCAAACGCAATCTCGACCAATTGCAACATGAGCTGCGTACCGTCGAAAAATATGGTTTCGTGTTAACAGAGGACTTTGAGAATGCACTTACATGGTTCAAGGACAAGTTTGGATTTGCTAATAGTGGTGCCGAATACCTGAAAGACCTCTCAATTGATA
Organism: Methanosarcina hadiensis; assembly: GCF_046529725.1. GTDB lineage: Archaea > Halobacteriota > Methanosarcinia > Methanosarcinales > Methanosarcinaceae > Methanosarcina > Methanosarcina hadiensis. The sequence continues at coordinate 1,236,845 of NZ_CP136241.1, forward strand.
AGCAGGAGAGAGTATTAGAACAGGCACCATGGTTACCAAAAGCAATCATCTTGACGGAAGATAATTTCAATCATGTACTCGCGAATCCAACAGCCAGATTGACAAATGCAATAATGGATTCATCCATAATCCTTGTTAGTTTATCGAGCCTCCAGAAAAATGAAAAGATCTCTCTTGGCGAAGTGTTTGTACCATCCAGGGACACCGAACATTATATCAAAATACTGGATAAGGACAATACCATAAAACGCATCCATTCGGATATGCAGAACGTCAAACAGGAAATTGCGAAACATAAAAGTTCGCTAATAGTTGCAAGGCGTGATCGGGATACACTGAAAAGTTTCACTGAACAGTATCCAGAAGGAAGCGAAGCAGAACTGCATAACCAGCTTGACCAACACCAAGCAAATCTGGATGAATATGCCACCATTCTATCGGAAATATCTGTTAGGCTCGAGGACAATAACAAAACCCTTGAACAAACAAAAAAGGAATTATCCGATGTAAATGAGAAGCTGAATATATTCGATGAAAAACGTGTAACACTAATCGAATTAATAACAATAATGACAAATATTGATGCACTGCAGACAAATATTGATAAAAATACCAAACGAATCAAAGAGCTTTCAGAATTACTGACCAGTGCGAAGAACAAAAACGACCAGATAAGAGTAAAGATCGCTGAAAAGGAGGAAGCAGTTGAATCACTCTCCAGGCAGAAAGACAAACTTAAATCATACATAAACGGAGAGCTTCATGAATTTAAGACGATAGATATTGAAATACTGGATGAAAGAGACACTTCTGTACTATGGGCAGAGTATGGATCTGCAAAAAAGATAATCATGGAAGTAGCTGGCAGTGTCGCACAACTAAAAGAAAAAATCCAGAAGAACAGGGAATTCATTGAGAAACTGCACAAAGAAATAACCATCGAAGGAATAAATATCAAAGAAATTGAATCAAGTTGTCGCAATCAACCATTCAGCGAAGAATACATTCGTGATCTGAGAACACAGATCGAAAATGTAAAGGGGAAACTCAAAACAGCGGGGGAAAAGCTATCAGAAGCACGCGAAAGACAGGTACTCGTTAAAGCGAGATTTGATTCGATGGTAGGCAAATACAATGCACGTGTAAACGAAGCATACGTACCAGATCCCAGTCTTATGGACGAAAATCAGTTCCGTGGTGACATTAACACTAAGCAGATAGAACTTACCCGCCTGATCGAAAAAATCACTGGTATTGAGGCATTACACCAGTCAAATTCCAAAAAGCTCGAACAACTTGAGTTCAATCTTCGGAACTATGAGATATTGTGCAATCAATATCATATTACCACTACTACCATAGATGTGCATGTCGAGCTCAAAGACCACAATGAACTAATGTCACTGTTAATGAGCAGACATTCCAACGTAGAACAGAACAAGGATAAGTTCAGACGTACCAGAGACAAGGTCATGAGCAGTATTGCCAATATTGACATGAGCGAATATTTCAAAACCCCTATCCGAGACAAACTGCATGTTGCAAATACTCTTGAAGATGCAAAATTCAATGCAAATGCCCTTGAGAATTATTCAAGTATACTCCTGAAAAGGATGGAGGACCAGCAGGAACAGATCGATGCACTCAAGAAAATCGAAGAAAATGTTGTGGACCAGGCATTGGGAATTGCAAAGATGTATAAAGACCACATCAAAAAGTTCCCGATATTATCGAGGATCAAGTTCAAAGATGAAACATATGACATGATTAGGATCAATTTTAACAAATGTGAATATCCAGATGAACAAGCTGAAAAGGAGATGCGGTATTATATCCGAGACCTAATACGTGACATCGAAGACAACAAAATCGACAAGGTGAAACTGGTAGATTGCTTGACTCCAGCACTCCTGCTAAACAGGGTATTGGATATGAAAATCATCCAGATGGAAATGCGGAAGATCGATAAGAATGGTATACAGAGATTCTTAAGGTGGGAACAGATCGAAGCATCTGACGGCCAAACAAATGCGATATTTATCGTATTCCTTGTCGTATTGATGTCATACATTAGGGATATTGTCATCGACAGAAAAGATATAAACACATCCAAAATGATGATAATTGACAATCCATTTGGATCCACCAGCGGTTCATATCTATGGGAAGTTATTGCTTCAATCCTCGAAAAGAACAATGTCCAGCTGATATGCCCAGGACACAACATCAAGGCAGATGTACTGAAGTATTTCCCAATACACTTCACCCTGACCACCGAACCGTCTGCATCTGGACGAACGAGGATAGGTATTAAAGTAAAAGCAAAAGACGAAACACTGGATGCTATTAAACGCCAGCAACGATATGGGCAGATAACCTTGGATATTTGATAAATTTTGGTTGCTGCCCTTATTTTTTATTCTTTGTCGCTTTGTTTCCTGTGTCGTTTGGTATGTTGTTTGCATTTGTCCTCTGAATTTCTACTGAAAACTACAAAAGAAGCCTAAACAACAAAAAAATTAGATGTTTGCAACAAGTCTCTCCCATTGTTCCAAACGTTCTCTCACGTGAGCATTAAGAGTAAATGATTTATCTGACCTTGCATTTTGTTTCATATATTGCAAAATTTCTTTTGAAAAACCTAGCTTTTTCCAATCAGAATATGAAATACTAAGTATCTTCTGTCGTATGT